>CAYZRZ010000062.1:0-12031 GCA_964480995.1 uncultured Christensenella sp. | reverse complement strand
GAATACTATTATGCCGCACTCCTGACTTCATCCGAAAAAAACAGAACATTGCCTGTTTCACTTGCTTATTTCAATCAGGCATTTTCCTACGATTATACTCGTATGTTTGCTGCGCTGACTATTGTTGTACTGCCAGGCATAATCCTATATGCAATTTTCCAGGAGCAGGTGACAGCCTCAGTAGCCTCATCAGGTGTGAAGGGCTGACTTTATATTGTTGATTCTCCCTACATTCAGCAGGTTCCCGGTTGATCGATGTATCAGCAGGGGAATCTATATACTCATCCACATTTTTGAAAGGCTAAAAAGTATGCTTAAGTATGATCTGGGGACTGGTTCGAAAGAAAACTGGTTGGTTGCTGAAACAGATTTTGATATCGACCATCAGGGGAAATGCGAGGCAATCATGTGCCTTGGCAATGGTTATCTGGGACAGCGCGCAGCATTTGAGGAGCGCTATGTAGGCCAGACCAGGGATATGCTGATCAATGGAACCTTCAACCGATTTGATGAGTTCGAAGTTACAGAACTGCCGAATGTGGCGGATGTAACCAATTTGGAATTCATTCTTGATGATGAACGCTTCTCCATGGATCGCGGTACACTGACTGATTATCTGAGAGTACTGGATCTTCAAACTGGGGGGCTTACGCGTACTTTGGATTGGACTAGTCCCCGTGGGAAGCGTTATCGCTTTGTTTTCGAACGATTTGTATCTATGGTGAATGACCATCTCTTAGGACTGAGGGCATCTGTGACGCCTTTGGACGAAGGATGCGTACTTCGTCTGGATAGCGGTATCAACGGACAAGTAACCAACACTGGAAGCCAGCACTTTCATGAAGGAACTAAGCGTATCTTTAATAACACGATCCTGCGAATGAGTGAAACCACCATCCAATCCAAGGTTACCGTATGCCTGCACACAGCACACAAGTATCTGGCAGATGGAGCGGTTGTTAACGGTAAAATACTGCCTATCATCGATCGCAGAGCTTTGAGCATCCGAGGCACATTTTCTGTAGATAAAGGAAGCACCTTTACCGTGGAGAAGCTAACAGCGGTTACTTCCAGCCGCGACCTGAAATATGAGAATCTCTCCAGCGAAGATGCTGCTATCCAGGCAGAAGATGACGGGCTGAAGTTGCTGCAAGTTTCCACGCAAAAAGGATATGATGCCCTTTTTCAAGAGAGCAAGGATGACTGGATGGAGTTTTGGTTCAGAAATGATATCAGAGTGGTTTCTGATAAAGCCTTCGATCAGTTAACCGTTCGCTTTGCCTTGTATCACCTAAGTATTATGGCCAGTCGAAATGATGCTCGCATGGGTATTGGAGCCAAAGGCCTGAGTGGCGAGGGGTACAAGGGTCACTCCTTCTGGGATACCGAGATATTTACTTTGCCGTATTTTGTTCTCACTCGGCCTGCGATAGCAAGAAATCTTCTGACCTACCGGTACAAAGGTCTGTATGGTGCCCGAAAAAAGGCAGAGGAGAATGGCTTCCGAGGGGCAATGTATCCATGGGAAGCGGCCTGGGTGGATGATGGGGAAGTTACTCCGTTATGGGGAGCGGCAGATATCGTAACCGGTGAGCCTATCCCTATCCTGACAGGGCTGATTGAACAGCACATCACCGCAGACGTGGTGTTCGGTGTTTGGCAGTATTTCACAGCTACTGGCGATCAGACATTTATGGACAACTGTGGCTATGAAATGATACTGGATACAGCTCGCTACTGGAGCAGCCGCGTGGAGTGGGATGAGCAACGAGGACAGTATGGCATCACCAATGTAATTGGTCCTGATGAGTATAAAGAGAGAGTCAGCAACAATGCCTACACTAACTATATGGCAGAATTCAATATGGAACTGGCGCTCAAGGTGATGGATGACCTGGAACAACAGGGCGGAGAGGTTGCTGCCCGACTCGAACAACAGTTTGATTTCTCAGGCCTTCGTCAGGAAATAAGCGTGGTGCTTGATAAAATGTACCTGCCTCAACCTGATCAGGATGGAATCATCCCGCAGTTTGATGGTTACTTCAATCTGAAGCATATTGATCTTGCGCCATATAAAAGCGCGTCCCGGATCGGAACTATCTACAATGATTACAATCAAGAGCAGATTGGCACATTCCAAGTGCACAAGCAGGCGGATACGGTGTTGTTACTGCTGTTGAAGGAAGATCTCTTTTCTGCAGAACTGAAGAAAAAGAATTACTACTTCTATGAATCCCGCACCTTACACGATTCATCCCTCAGCAAGAGCACTCATTGCGTACTGGCAGCCGACTTGGGAGAAGAAGACACATCCTATCATTTCTATGAGGGCTGTGGCGACATTGACCTTGGACCGAATATGAGTTCGAGTGACGCGGGCGTGCACACCGCATCCTTGGGAGGAATATGGCAGTGTGCTGTATATGGTTTCGGTGGGTGCCGTGTGGTAGACGGTGATCTCCGCATCGTACCCAGACTTCCAAAGGGCTGGCATAGCTTATCCTTCCCGCTGGTGTGGCGTGACCAGCCTCTGAAAGTCAGCATTGATCATTACAGTCTTGCTGTCGAAAACCGCGGACATCAAGATGTGTTCATTCTTCTCAATAACAACCGAACAAAGGTGGCGGCTGGCTGTAGTGTTTCTGCTTGATTCCTGATTCACCATGTCCGCTGCAGCGATGCAGCTTAACAAGGGACAGCAAGATCAGCTGACATGAGAGGAACATCTGTATGAGTATAAAGGGAATCATCTTTGATCTGGACGGTGTGATCTGCTCTACTGATGATTATCATTATTTAGCCTGGAAAACGCTTGCAGACCGACTGGGTATACCGTTCGACCGAGATCGCAACAACCTGCTGCGTGGTATAAGCCGTATGGATAGTCTTGATATCATTCTGGCAAGGAGCGACAAATTCTATACGCAGGAAGAGAAAGAAACTTTTGCTGCTGAAAAGAATGATCTATATCGTGAATATCTCAATGACATGTCTCCGTCGGATCTGGCAGAAGAGGTCAATGACGCATTGAATGTGCTGCGCGCCAAAAAACTTAAACTAGCAATTGGCTCCAGCAGCAAAAATGCTCCCTTCATTCTTGATAGGATTGGTCTTGGATCATTCTTTGATGCTGTGGCAGACGGGAACTGTATCAGCCGATCCAAGCCGGATCCTGAAGTCTTCGTAAAAGCAGCGAATATGATTGGTCTAGATCCTTCGGATTGCATTGTCGTGGAAGACGCTCTTGCTGGTGTGGAAGCAGGTGTGGCAGGAGGATTTGCTGTTGCTGCTATTGGTGATGCACGGAACGACGAGCATGCTGCATATCATTTGGATACTTTCAGTGATCTGCTGAAAGTTGTTGGGATCTGCTGGTAAAGTAAAAGTATGCCATGCCCGGTACCTGCGCGGCGAACATCAGCAGGTCCTCGCGGATTTCCTGATGATCCGTCTTAGCCTGGGTTCCCTCCGCGGGCGTCAAGGCTGATTCCGCGAGATGATCTGTCCGGCTCTGTTTGAAGTGTCCCTTTTTCATCGTCTGCCTCCAGCGGGCATGCTGCCTGTTATCTACCGGTGGATGCGCCTCTTACGCGTTCCACTGCATCGACAGCACATCCTGAATAAATACTCTGGCGACCTTCGGGTCGAACTGTGTGCCCGCGTTTTTCATGATTTCTTCAGCGGCCTCCGGCTTGCTGACCGCCTGCCTGTAGACGCGGGTATTGGTCATGGCGTCAAAGGCGTCCACCACGGAGAGTATCCTGGAAAGCATCGGTATTTCTTCCTCACTCAAGCCCCGCGGGTATCCCGCGCCGTCCCAGCGCTCATGATGGGCGAGTATGTATTCGGCGATCGGGGCCAGATCCATATTGCCAAGCGCGATGCGATAGCCGATTTCCGGGTGGGTGCGCATCTCCAGCCACTCTTCATCGGTGAGCGGGCCGGGTTTTTGCAGGATGCTGTCCTTGATGCCGACCTTCCCGATGTCGTGCATCATGCTCAGCAGCGTGATCTCTTCAAGCTCTTTGGCCGATATGTTCAGGGTCTCGCCGACCTGCCTGCAGTAATCCTGCAGCCGCTTGACGTGCTCCTGTGTCTCCTCACTTTTGGCGGACAAGGTTGACAGCAGGGCGTTGATGACGCTGTTGCGGAAGCTTTTTTCATCCATCAGCTTGCGCCGGTAGGTCAACTGCTCCGCTTCCCGAAGAACGGCGTGTATATCGTCTTCCGGGCCATTTTTGACGGCATAGCCCATCGCGATGCTTAAGGGGCTGATATCTTCGCTTTGCTCCTTGCAGGCCGCGGTCACGCGCTCAATGACGGCCTCTGCCGCCTGCGCGTCCTTCTTCGGCAGGATCATCAAAAACTCATCCCCGCCCCAGCGGCCGACGATGTCATCAGGGCCGCAGCTTTCCCGCATGGCGCCGGCCACCTTTTGAATCATCCTGTCTCCTGCCAGGTGGCCGAAGGCGTCATTAACCAGTTTCAGCCCGTTCAGATCACCCATGATCAGGGCGCAGGTATCCTCCGGTTCCCGCTCATAGCGATTGAGCGCTTCCTCTGTGTACCAGCGGTTGTAAAGCCCCGTCATGGAATCGTGGCTCATGATGTGTTCAAGGCGGGATCGGTATTCCTTTTCTTCCCGGAAGTCCCTGAGCACCAGGGCCGCCCCCAGCAGCAGGCCTTTCTCGTCCCGGATGGGCGAGGCGCTGTCGGCGACCGGTATGATGTCGCCCTGACGGTTGAGCGCCGCCGCGCGGGCTGACAGCGTCGCCGGTTCGCCCGTCTTCAGCGCCAGCTCGATGGGGGAGATGACTGCTTCCCCGGTCGTTTCGTCCACCAGGCGAAGCACCTCGGACGCGGGCAGGCCCAGCGCGTCTTCTCCCCAGCCGGTCAGGGACTGGGCGGCCGGATTGATCAGCGTGATTCTGCCCTGGGTATCTGTCGCGATCACGCCATCCCGGATTGAATGGATGGTGACGTTGATCAGTTCTTTTTCCTGATGAAGTTCGCTGGTTTTTCTCTGCACCGCCCGGCGCAGCCTGTGATTCCACACGACGATGAACAGGATCACAAGGCCGGCAGCGGTCAAGCCGATAACCCAATACCGCAAGGATTCCGCGGAGTACTGCCATCCGCTTGCCCTGCCAAACCATGTTTCATCAATCGCCCGGTATTCGGCCGGCGAGATCCGGCCAAACCCCTCGCTGATCAGGCTGAGCAGGGCGGCATCCCCGCTCTTGACCGCGCGGTGCAGCGCGCCGGTATTCACCGCGACGCTTTGGTTGAACTGGTCCGCGATCTGTTTTTTGTGCAGCAGGTAGATCGCCGGCGGCTCATCCATGATGAACAGGCGGGTTTCGCCTTCCTTCGCGGCGTCAATAATGGCTTCGTAGCTGGGATATTCGGCGATGTCGCTGATCCCGTTTTGCCGGAGCATCTGTATGCTGTTGTCTTCTGCTTTCACCGCGACCGAAAAGCCGCGCAGGGAGCGTATATCAGTGATGCCGCCAATGTTTTTGTCGTGGAATACCGCCACGTCGATCGAGGCGTAGGGGGCGGTAAAGTCCAGCCACGCGTCGCGTTCTTCGTTGAAAAAGACGGTGTCGATCACGTCGTATCCGCCGTTTCTCATGGCATTGACAGCATCGGGCCAGCTCATGGCCGTGACCGTCGCCTCGATGCCGGTTTTGCGGCTCCACAGATCCCACTGATCGATCAGGATGCCCTTGAGCGTGCCTTCCTCATCGCGGAACACATAGGGCGGATAGTTGTCGTCCATCACGACGCTGATCGCGTTCCCCGCGCCGCTTTCGGGCTCAGGAACTGAGGCGTCCGCGATAATCATCCTGTTCACGGGGCTGAGAAGCATCAGCGCAGCCAGAACGCAAACCCGCGTCATGATAGACTTTATGTTCATGTCATCTTCCCCCTGAAGCGCCTTCAACGTCAGTCAAACGCGGCTTTTCACCGCGCCGGGTTGCTATGCCTTGTTTTAGTTTACCCATTTTGTTCTGAATCAATAATACCACGATTTCCGGCGGCACGCAAAGAACAATCCATCAAAGGTTGCCGTCAGGCGGTTCCCCGCCGGCACCGCTCATCTGAACAAGCCTGCTGAGCGTGTTCAGGTTGCGGGTCGTGAAGGCTGTTTTGCCTGTCCGCTCCGGCAGCGCGTTGTTCAGCCTGGTGCGGGCGGCGCTGCCGGGGATATACAGGTACAGGCAGCCGGGGCCATGCGCAGATCTTCTTTTTCGTCAAAAACCAGGGACTGCAGGTTTAAGGTGGCTTCTCCTGTCAGCGGCGATTGAGGGAAGGCATAAAAAACGCGCTCCGGCAGGAAGCCCGTTTGAAAGGGGCATTCCCGCAGCGCGCGCTGTATTTCTTCGGGGCTTCGGATGATCACGGCCAGATCGGGGCCGATCCGCTCCCTGATCAGGCGGCGGATGTGCTCCGCTGTTTCTTCTTTGCCTGTCTCGCTTTCCAGCAGCAGATTGCCGGACTGTATCCAGGTCTGTACCTTGCTGTAGCCCGCGGCGATCGTGATCTCGCGCAGCCGCGCCATCGTCACCTTGTTTTTGCCTGTTGGCATCACGCCGCGCAGCAGGATGATGCAGGTGTGCTTCATTTCCCGTCTCCCTCAAGGCTCATATCGCGCTGAGCGTCCTGAGCCCGGTGTCACTTCTCCCCAAGCATGTCTTTGACATAATTGGGCAGATAAAACGCGCCTTTATGCAGATCCGTATTATAGTAGCGCGTTTTAATGTTCAGCGCGTTCCACCGCTCCGCATCCAGATGCTCCAGCGGGTCAAAGGTGATGCTGGCGAAGCCGAACAGCCAGTGGCCGGAAGGATAGCTGGGGATATGCGCCTGGTAGACCCTGTGGATGGGAAAGCTCTCCTGTATGCGGCGGTGGGCGCGCTTCATGACGTCGGCCTCATAAGAGTAAAAGGGGCTTTCATGCTGGTTGATCATGATGCCGTCCTCCCGAAGGGCTTTGTAGCAATTGCCGTAAAACTCCTTGGTGAAGAGAACCTCGCCCGGGCCGAAGGGATCGGTTGAGTCCACGATGATCAGATCATACACGTCCTGCAGCTTGCGGATGAATTTAAGTCCGTCCTGGATATGTACCTTGACGCGCGGATCCTGGTAGCCGATGGAGCAGGTGGGCAGGTATTCACGGCAGGCGTCCACCAGGGTGCCGTCGATCTCCACCAGGTCGATGGATTCGATATCCGGGTAGCGGCACAGCTCGCGCAGCGCGCCGCCGTCGCCGGCACCTACCACCAGTACTTTTTTTACCTTGGGGTGCACGGCCATCGCCGGATGGATCAGCATCTCATGGTAGATAAACTCATCCTTCTCCGTCAGCACGATCACCTCATCCAGCGTCAGCACGCGGCCGAACTCCCGGCTTTGAAAGATGTCGATCTTCTGGTAATTGCTGGTTTTGGAATACAGCTGGGCATCCACCATGATGTTCAGCTTCACATTATCCGTGTGGCTTTCAGAAAACCAAAATGACATACGCTCTATACCTCAGCTTACAACTTGTATTGTCTGGGCTGTGATGTCGCGCGTGCCGGTCAGTACGCAGCCCTTTTCCTTGGAGGAGAGGATGAAATCCACGATCTCCCGGGTGATCCGCTCACCGGGAGCCAGCAGGGGGATGCCCGGCGGGTAGGTCATCAAGGCCTCCGCGCTGGTCAGGCCCGCGGCCTCCTCAAGCGGCACCGAGTGCTTATTGGCCCAGAATGCTTCCCTGGGTGTCAGCACCAGCTGCGGGGCCATATACTCATAGCTGAAGACCTGGCCGCCGGGCTTTTTATAGCGGCGGCGGATCTCGTAGAGCGCGCCGATCAGCCGCTCGATGTTCTTGTTTTTATCGCCGATGGAAATGTAGGCCAAAAAGTTGCTCAGGTCGCCGAACTCGATCTGGATGTCATACTCATCATGGAGGATGTCATGCACCTCTATGCCTGCCAGGCCCAGATCGCGCGTGTTGACAGAAAGCTTGGTGGTGTCAAAGTCAAAGATGGTATCGCCGTTGATCAGTTCATCCGAATACACCAGATAGTCGCCGATCTGCTGGATTTCGTCCCTGGCATAGGCGGCGTACTGCTTCACTTTTTCAAATATCTCTATCCCGCCCAGGGCCAGGCTGCGCCGGGAAATATCCAGGGAGGAAACCAGCAGGTAGCTGGCCGAGGTGGTCATGGCGAGGTTGATGATCTGGCGCACATAATCCGGGTTCAGGTCCGGCCCGCACAGCAGAAAGCTTGACTGCGTCAGGCTGCCGCCCGATTTGTGCATGCTGACCGCGGCCATGTCCGCCCCCGCCTTCATGCCGCTGACGGGCAGGCCGTCACCGAAATAAAAGTGCGCGCCGTGAGCCTCGTCGCACAGCACCTTCATGCCATGGGCGTGCGCGCAATTGACGATCTCCCGCAAATTGGAGCAGATGCCGTAGTAGGTCGGGTTGTTGACAAACACGGCCTTGGCGCCGGGGTTGGCCGCGATGGCGCGCGTCACATCGCTCACCGACATGCCCAGCGCGATGCCCAGCCGCTCACTCGTCTGGGGGTTGATATAGACCGGGATGCCGCCGCAGACTACCAGCGCGTTGATCACGCTTTGATGCACGTTACGCGGCAGGATGAGCTGATCGCCCTCCCGAATGGTCGAAAAGATCATCGCCTGGATGGAGGCGGTGGTGCCCCCCACCATAAAGTAGGCCGCTGAAGCGCCGAAGGCCTCAGCGGCCAGCTCTTCGCCCTCCATGAGTATGCCGGTGGGATGGCAGAGGCTGTCGAGGTATTTGGTGGAATTGACATCCACAGACAGGCAGCGTTCGCCTAAAAAATCCATCAATTCCTTATTGCCCCGTCCGCGCTTGTGCCCGGGGACATCAAAGGGTACCAGCTTCTCGCGTCGCATCTCCTCCAGCGCTTCCCAGACGGGGGCCCTGTGTTGGTCCAGCATTGCTAATATATCACCTTGCTTTACAAAAAATGGTGTCAAAAAAAGACGCGCTGCGCTTGCAGCACGTCCCTGTCAACTCGCGTATCGCCAGCGGCTGTTGTCATCAGGGTGCAACCGGCTCGCCTCCGGCATGTTCCTTTATTGGAACTCGGCCTGAGTATACGGGGAAAAGAGGCAAGGTGTCAACTGGAAAAACTGGAAGGAAATCTGACCTTATTGTATTGGTATCACTTGTTCATGGCATTGCTCAGCTCAATCGCTTCTTCCATCCACTTGAGGTACAGCCCCTGCTCCTGCACATCCTTGATGATGAGGTTGAGCGCTTCGATCAGCTCAGGTGAATTTTTGGGGGCAGCCATCACCACGCCCAGCGAGGCGTATTCAAAGGGAGTCTGGCAGATCACCAGGTCATCGTGGGTGGCGACATAGTTGTCGGCCACCACGGAAGCAAGCGCCACGCCATCCACCTTGCCGGTTTTGAGCATCATGATGGCGTCAGGTATCTTGGCAATCGGCTCCATCTTGGCGTCGGGCAGCTGCTGGCTTACCAGATCCTGCTGAAGCGTGCCGTTTTGGGCGGCGACCAATTTGCCGGCGAAATCCGCCAGGGTCTTGAGCGAATCGGCTTTTTCTTTCAGGATCACGATGACCTGATTGCCGTCATTATAGTACACATCGCTGAAATCCATGCTTTCCGCGCGTTCGGGCTTGGGCACCATGCCGGATACGGTCAGATCAACCTTGCCCATGGCAACGGCAGCCAGGCAGGCGTCAAAATCCAAGGGCTCCAGCTGAACCTCAACGCCCAGCTGCTGAGCTGTGTAGTTGATCAGGCTGATGTCGGCGCCGACAGGGTTGCCTTGCAGGTCCAGAAATTCGTAAGGCGCGTAATCGGGGGAGGTGGCCACCACGATCTTGCCGGCGGCCTTGATTTTTTCAAGCAAATTGCCTTGCGCGTGGGCGGCGCTCAATGTTCCCGTCAGCATCATCAGGGCTGCCGCGAGGATTAGGGCCTTTTTCATCAACTTTGTCATGGGGTCAACCTCCTGCATAAAATGAGTATGAAGAAACAATAACACGGATAAATATACATGTCAAGCGCCTCGTTGAAATAATTCGCGGCAACGGACGCAAAATCCGGCGCCATCATTAAACTTAATCAGGGCGATGAAAAATGCTATACAATGAAAATAAATCGTGTTATACTATGCGTGTTCTGAATGAATTATTATGCAACGGAGGAAAAGATGCCCAGCCTCAGCCACAGGGTCAACAGTTTCACCGATTCCGTGATCAGGCGCATGACGCGCATAGCGGACGCGCATGGCGCGATCAACCTGTCTCAGGGCTTCCCGGATTTTGACCCGCCCAGGGAGATCATGGACGCGCTGGCCTATGCGGCCCATCATGGCCCGCACCAATATGCCGTCACCTTCGGCGCGCCGGATTTCCGCGAGGCGCTGGTCAAAAAGCACGAGATGTTTTCCGGCCTCAGCTATGATCCGCAGGAGGAAGTCGTTGTCACCTGCGGGGGCACTGAAGCCATGATCTGCGCGATGATGGCGGTGTGCAATCCGGGGGATAAGGCTGTGGTATTCAGCCCTTTTTATGAAAATTACGCGGCGGACGCGATTTTGTCAGGCGCTGAACCCATCTATGTGCCCCTGGTGCCGCCGGATTTTCATATTGACGAGGCCGCGCTGAAAGCTGCCTTTTCTCAAAAGCCCAAAGTCATCGTGGTCTGCAACCCTTCCAATCCCTGCGGCAAGGTCTTCCGGGAGGATGAGCTGCTGCTGATCGCAAGGCTTGCGGAAGAGCATGATTGTTTTGTGATCACCGATGAGGTCTATGAGCACATTGTGTTCGAGCCTCACCGGCATGTGCACTTTGCGGCGCTTCCCGGCATGCGCGGGCGTACGCTGACCTGCAGTTCGCTGTCTAAGACCTACTCCATCACCGGCTGGCGGCTGGGTTACCTGATGGGCCCGCCCGAAGTGATCGACGGCGCGCGCAAAGTGCACGATTTTCTGACCGTCGGCGCCGCGGCGCCCCTGCAGGCAGCCGCCCTGCCGGGCCTGAAGTTCGGGAGAGATTATTATGATGACCTGCGGGCGCTCTATACCGCGAAGCGCGATTTCTTCATCAAGGGCCTGGATGAAGCGGGCCTGAAGCACAATGACCCGCAGGGCGCGTACTTCGTGCTGGTCGATATCAGCGGGTTCCTCGGGCGGGATGAGTTCAAAGGCATGGATGACATGGCCTTCTGCGAATGGATGATCAGGGAGATCGGCGTCGCGGCCGTGCCCGGCTCCAGCTTTTTCCGTGAAGGCGGCGGGCAATACATCCGCCTGCACTTTGCCAGGGAACAGGCGACGCTTGAGGAGGCGCTGAAGCGTCTGAAAAGGCTGGTGAAATAGATGAGCGGAAATTATACTGTCTGCCTGCCTGACTACACGGCGGGGGCGGAAGCCTATCTGAGCGCGGCGAAGGAAGCGGCCAAACATGGCCGGCGCCTGCTGCTGGTCGGGGGGAAAAGGGCGCTGGCTGCGGGCAGGGAGAAGCTGCTGGCAGCGCTGGGCGGTGACATCCGCGCTGTGTATACAGAGGTATTCACCGGGCATTGCACCGACGCGGAGGCGCTGGAGGTCGCGGCCCTGGCCCGGACGCACCGGGCGGACATCCTCTGCGGCATGGGCGGAGGCCGGGCCATCGATACCGTGAAGGCGGCGGGGGAATGTGCGGGTCTCCCGGTATTCACCTTCCCCACCATCGCGGCCACCTGCGCGGCCGTCACGGCACTGAGCGTGGTTTACAATGAGGACGGTTCATTCAGCCGGCTCTTCCATCTGGAGCAGCCGCCCGTTCACGCCTTTATCGATGCGGATATCCTGGCCAAGTCCCCGCCTAAATACCTGCGGGCGGGCATGGGCGACAGCCTGGGCAAGCATGTGGAAACGGCCTTCTGCGCCCGCGGCAGCGTGTGGACGCACGGAGACACTTTGGGCCTGTCCATCGCCGGCGGGCTGATGGCGTCCATGGAGCTGCATGG
>CAYZRZ010000061.1:0-12059 GCA_964480995.1 uncultured Christensenella sp. | reverse complement strand
GGGCATAGCTGCGCTTGTCATAGCGAAGCGACGCGATGCCCTGTCCGGCCAGGCCGCGCGCCAGATCCCGGAATGGCGCGTTGGCCCCAACGCTTTCATCCTTATCAGAGGGGCCGGAGCCCTGCACCAGCACGATGCCGGCCTTGACCTCGCCCTGGGGCAGGGTGAGCAGCGCGTCCAGCGGATACCCTTCGCCCGCGTCCACTGTGAGGGCGATTTCTTTGGTGCGCTCCTCCTCACCATTGACCTCGGGCGCCTGCGGCGTCAGGCTGCCTGGGGCGAAGAACAGGCCGGCAACCTTTCCCTGCCCGTCAAAAACAGCGCGCTGGATCAGCGTCAGGTTCTTAAAGCGCAGCTCCAGAAGCACAACATCAAAGCCGTCCTGCGAAAGCGATTGCGCCTCGCCCGTGCCTTCATACTCTCCTCCCAGCGCCGCGAGCTGCGGCCACATGGTACCGATCTGCCCGGCCATCGCCCCGCGCATGGTGTCATCCATCATGAAGAGGGCAGCTTCTTCATCGCCCTCGCGGATGAAGCGGAGCAAAGTTTCGGCCTGTTCCCGCAGGGCCGCCTCCCGCTCAGGATCCGGTGTTCCCTCAGCCAAGCTGCTCACGCCTATCAGGCACAGGCACAGCAGCAGGCACATCAGGCGCGTCAGTGTTTTCATCATATCCCCTCCTCCTTGTGATGCCTTTACCCGCCAAACTGGGAGAGCCAAAGCATCACTTCCTCAAACACGGTTACATTCAGCTCATAATAGATGAAGTTCTTGTGCCTTGTTTCAAACACCAGCCCCGCCTTTTTCAGCATGGACAGGTGATAGGAGATCGTTGCCCCGCTTACATCGAAATGCCGCACGATCTCCCCGGCCGGCATCCTGCCGCCCCTGAGCAGCATCAGGATCTCCCGCCTGACCGGGTCCGATAGCGCCTTGAATGTTTCAGGAAATCCCAATACCGCTACCTCCCGAAATAATTTAGATGTCTTTCGAAATAGATGCTAACACAAACAAGATGCTTTGTCAATATGAATTTAGATATAATTCGAAATAGAACCGGCTTATTTGTGCAATCAGGGATATATAGTAAAATTTTTGACATGTAAATCCCTGCCGCTCTTGCAACCTGATTTTCACTATGCTATATTGTTTATGGCAATCCAATATATATGAGGGGGTTCTATCCGCTATGAAGAAACTGACCGCTCTGCTTCTTGCAACGATGATGCTGCTGACCCTTCTGCCCGTTCTCGGCCAGGCCGAGGCGGTCAAGCTCACCATGGGCTCATGGCGCGCCGACGACGTTGAGCAGATGAATAATCTGCTGGCCCTGTACAAAGAAAAGACCGGGGTGGAGATCACCTTCCAGCCCACCATCGCCAATGAATACAACGCCACCCTGCGCCTGCAGCTGGACAACGGCACCGGGCCGGACCTGATGTACGCGCGCTCCTACGCCACGGGCGTTGAGCTGTTTGAAGCCGGCTACTTCGCCGACGTCACGGACATCCCCGGCGTGAAGGAAAACTTTGCCGCCTCCTCCCTGGCCCCCTGGCAGACTGCCGAGGGCAAAATGTTTGCCGTGCCCTTCGCGGCTGTCTCCCACGCCGTGTACTACAACAAGGATATCTTTGAAGCCAATGGGCTGGCCATCCCCCAGACCTTCGAAGAGTTCCTGACCGTGCTGCAGACCCTCAAGGACAAGGGCATCACCCCCCTGGGCAACGGCGTTGCTGATGAGTGGGATATCCTGGAGTGCCTGTTCCTGGGCATGCTGCCCAACTACGTCGGCGGCGCCGACGAGCGGGTCAAGTATGAGTCCGGCGAAAAGAAACTGAATGATCCCGCCATGGTCGAGGCCTTTACAGACCTGGCCAAACTGGCCCCCTACCTGCCCGAAGGCTTCTCCGCCGTCACCTATAATGACAGCGCCAACCTGTTCGCCATCGAGCAGGCCGCCATGTACGTGGACGGTTCCTGGTCCGCCGGCACCTTCGGCGATGTGGGCTTCAACTGGGGCGTGTTCGCGATCCCGGCCCCCGAAGGCAAGCAAACCCGCATCACCTTCCACCCGGACATGGCCATTACCATGAACGCGGCTACCAAGTATCCTGAGGAAGCCAAGGCTTTCCTGGCCTGGCTGGCCTCCCCCGAAGGCGCGGCCCTGGCCAGCGAGCAGCTGCCCACCGGCTTCTACCCGATGATCAATGCCCCGATCACCCTGTCCGATCCGCACGCCAACGAGTTCCTCGCCCTCAACACCGGCAAGGAAACCGACGCGCGCTTTGTCTGGCCCAAGATGATGGACCTGTATGCCCCGATGAACCAGGAAGTCATCAAGGTACTCAAGGGCGAGACCACGCCGCAGGCGGCGGCTGACGCGCTTGCCGCCCTCAAGCCCTGACGGATCGCCCGGAAGGATAGCTTAACGATAAACTGACGCGGCCGCTCGTTTGCGGGCGGCCGCTCTTTCTTTTTTGAGGGGGGTATCCAAGATGAGCGCATCCCCGGCCAAACGTCACATCAAACGCGGCGGCCTGAACCCCGGCGGCTGGTACTGGATGATGTACCTGCTGCCGGCGCTGCTGATCTACGCCCTGTTCATGGCCTGGCCGCTCCTGTCGTCCATCCAGCTGAGCCTTTATACCGGAAACCAGGCCAACCGCAGCTTTGTTGGCTTTGATAATTTCCGCAAGCTGTTTACGCCCGGTGAAGTCAGCACGCGCTACTGGGGCGCGTTCGGTCACACCTGGGTGTTTTTTGCCGTGCATATGGGCGTGCAAAACGTGCTGGGCATCCTCTTTGCCACGATGCTGACCAACCGCACCATGAAAGGCCGCGTCTTTTACCAGACCGTCATCTTCCTGCCCACCACCTTCGCCGTGCTGGTGACGGGCTACCTGTGGAAGCTGCTGCTGAACCCCCTGTGGAGCAAGGCGGCGCTCAATCCCCTGGGGCTGGGTGTCCTGGCGCGCCCCTGGCTGGGCGAGGCTGGGACGGCCCTGGTAACAGTCTCCCTGGTTTCCTGCTGGCAGTGGCTGGGCATCCCGACGATGATGTTTGTCGCCGCGCTCCGCAATATCAGCGAGGACCTGCTGGAAGCCGCCGACATCGAGGGCTGCAACAGCTTCCAGACCTTCTGGTATATCAAGTTTCCTCTCGTGCGGCCCGTAGCCGGGATGGTGGCCATCCTCACCTTTGTCAGCAACTTCAACGCCTTTGACGCGGTCTACGCGCTGGAGACAGTGAATGGCGGGCCCAATTACGCGACGGACCTGATCGGCACGCTGTTTTACCGTGTCGGCATCGCGGGCCAGCACCCCGTCGGCATCCCCGACCAGGGCCTGGGCGCGGCCATCGCCGTGATCACCTTTATTGTGCTGGCCATTTTCGTGATCCCCACGCTGCGCCTGACGCAGAGCAAGGGGGACATATGAAAAGGCCGCGCAACCCCCGCTCGCTGCGGATCATGAACCTGCACCTTCCCTCTCACCTGATCCTCTCGCTGTGGTCGGTGATCGTGCTGTTCCCGCTGTGGGTGATGATCATGGGCTCGCTGAAAGACAAGCGCTCCATCTACACCAATACCTTCGGGCTGCCCGCGGTATGGAATGTGCGCAATTATACGGATATTCTCAGCAGCAGCGACTTTCTGCGCTATTTTCTCAACAGCTTTTTGGTCGTATCAGCCTCCCTGATCCTGGTGCTGGTGATCGGCACACTGGCCGCCTACGCGCTGGCCAACTGGCGCGGAAAGATATCGGCTGCCCTGTTCTTCTTTTTGATATCGGGCATGATGCTGCCCATCCGCATCGGCTCCATCAAGCTGCTGGAGATCGTCAAGACCTTGGGCCTGATGAACAGCAAGTGGTCGCTGGTGCCCATTTACCTGGCCATGGGCATCCCGATGTCCGTCTTTGTGCTGACGGAGTTTGTGCGCCAGACGCCGCATGAGCTCATCGAGGCGGGCTTTATAGACGGCGCGGGTCACTTCCGCATCTTTTCGACTATCGTGGTGCCCCTGATGCGGCCGGCGCTGGCCACGGTGGCCATCTACAACCTCGTCCCCTTTTGGAACGACCTGTGGTTCCCATTGATCTTCATCACCGAGGAATCCGAAAAGACACTGCTGCTGGGCGTAACCCGCCTGTTCGGGCAATACCAGACGGACTGGTCCAAGGTGCTGGCCGTACTGACCCTCTCCGCCCTGCCCGTCATCACGCTCTATCTGATGATGAGCAAGCAGTTCATCGCCGGCCTCACCGCCGGGGCCGTCAAGGGGTAGGAGCGAGCGACGCCTCCCGGCACATGAAGCGAATGTATGACCAATGATCAAAACAAAAGTGACGGCAAGCCGCCGTCACTTTCTCTATGCCCTTCCCTTCAAACTACTTCATTCGCCCTTCATCAGCTCGCGCAGGGCGGTATAGTCATGCAGGGCAAAGGAAAGCCCCTCGTAACCAAAGCGAGCGGATAGTTTATCCCTGCTTGCCCACACAGCCGGCAGACCATCCGGATAATAGGTATTGCGTTCGGTCAGGTCGTGCAGTCCGGGCCGCTGCATCTCATAGATATGGATCAGCCGCTTGCCTGCCCGCATGGATAGATCCATCTCCCTGTCTATCTGGCCTGTTTCATCATTCTTGTCATAATTCATCACGGCGACCGCGTCGCTTCCTTCTTCGATCAGCTCTTTGAGCTCCTCGTCAAAACCGATGACATCATAGAAGTGAGGAATGCAGATGATCAAAGGGACCCCCATCTCACGGGCGTAGGCATAGGTGTTTCGCATCGCCTCCGAGAACCTGTCCATCGCGTTATTCCGGTTCTTTTTGTAGACGGAGGTCAGATACGGCTCCACATCCAGCATCAGCCCGGCAAGGCCCGATTCGCCTGTTTCTTCCATCAGCCGCGCCGCGCGGCTGACCTCGCCGCGCATCTTTTTGGCGCCGCTGTCCATTCCCCATTCCGGCTTGCCGGCAAGCATGTAGACATCGATTCCCATCTCTCTCGCGCGCCGGATGAATGAAGGGGCGGTTTTCACGTCCAAAGTCTGATACACTTCGCTGACCCCTAAACCCGCCAGCGTCTGGAGCATTTCATCGCACAGCGCCTCATCTGAGGCACTGCGTCCCCCAGGCAAAAGGGCCGCGGCAGTGCCGCGGCCCTTAACATATCTGTTAATCTTACTTCGCGTATTCCACGCTTCTGGTCTCCCTGATCACGTTCACGCGGATCTGGCCGGGGAATTCCATCTCGTTCTCAATGCGCTTGGCAATTTCCTTGGCCAGCACCTTGGTCCCTTCGTCGTTGACATCCTCAGGCTTGACGATGATGCGCACTTCGCGGCCGGACTGGATGGCGAATGTCTTTTCAACGCCCTGGAAGCTGTTGGCGATTTCCTCAAGCTTCGTGAGGCGCTTGATGTAGTTTTCAAGCGACTCGCGGCGGGCGCCGGGCCGCGCGGCACTGATGGCGTCGGCTGCCTGCACCAGAACGGCTTCGACGGTGCTGGGATCCACATCGTTGTGGTGGGCCAGGATGGCGTGAATAACCTCCGGGCTTTCGCGGTACTTGCGGGCGATCTCGGCGCCCAGGGAGACGTGCGTGCCCTCCTGGTCGTGGTCGACGGCCTTGCCCAGGTCATGCAGCAGGCCCGCGCGCTTGGCGATTTGTATGTCGGCGCCGATCTCGGCGGCCATCAGCCCTGCCAGGTGGCTTACTTCGATGGAGTGCTTCAGCACGTTCTGGCCGTAGCTGGTGCGGTACTTCATGCGGCCCAGCAGGCGGACGATCTCGGGGTGAAGGCCGTGCTGGCCGGTCTCAAAGACAGCCTGCTCGCCGGCTTCCTTGATCTGCTCTTCCACAGCGAGTTTGGCCTTCTCGACCATCTCCTCGATGCGGGCGGGGTGAATGCGGCCATCCTGCAGCAGCTTCTCCAGGGCGATGCGGGCGACCTCGCGGCGCACCGGGTCAAAGGCGGAGATGATGATGGCCTCAGGCGTGTCATCGATGATGAGGTCAACGCCCGTGGCGGTCTCCAGGGCGCGGATGTTGCGGCCCTCACGGCCGATGATGCGGCCCTTCATGTCGTCGTTGGGCAGGGCGATCACGGAGACAGTGGTCTCGGCCACATGGTCGGAGGCGCACTTCTGGATGGCCAGGGAGATGATGTTGCGGGCTTTCTTGTCGCCCTCTTCCTTGGCCTTCTGCTCGATCTCGCGTACGGAGGCGGCCGCGTCGTGGTAGGCTTCCTTCTGCACGCGGCTGATGATGACCTGGGCAGCCTCGTCGGCGGTCATGCCGGCGATGCGCTCAAGCTCTGCTGTCTGCAGGTTCTTCAGGCGCTCGGCCTCGTCAAGGGCTGCCTGGATCTCTTCTGATTTGCGGTTGAGGCGCTCCTCGCGCTTTTCAAGGTTATCAAGCTTCTTGTCCAGGGTCTCTTCGCGCTGGGCGACGCGGCGCTCGCCGCGCTGCTGCTCGGCCCGGCGGTCGTGGATCTCTCGGTCCAGGTCCTGCTTCAGGCGCAGCACCTCTTCTTTGGCTTCAAGGATACGTTCTTTTTTCTGTTCTTCAGCTTTGCGGGTGGCTTCGTTGAGCAGATCGTTGGCGTACTGTTCCGCGCGGCCGATCTTCTGCTCGGTGACCTGCTTGCGATACATAAACCCTGCGGCTGATCCCAGCGCGCCGGCCAGCAGTATCAGCAGGATGGCTACTATTGGGGACATCTGTTCCTCCTTCTTTGGTGATAAACCGTTTCAATCAATATTCAGGCGGCGCCGGGATGTAAACCCATTGCCTGTCCAGCACGAAAAACCGGGAGGAATGAACCTCACGGCAGCCCGCTGATTTTTATACACAAAAAAGCATGATCGCTCAGACAGTCACAAATCCAATGCGAAAACTGTATGATTTAAAGGCCCGCACCAATTGCGGCCGCCTGTTTCAACTAAGCCCGGTAGTGTATCAAAACAGCAAGCACAAACGGCATCATCCGCTTGTCTGCCGGACAACCCTATTCTAATGGACGGATTCGACATATGTCAAGGGATTCTTCGGCAGTTTTCACAAACCCTGGGAATGAATTTTGAGAGTTGTTGACAGCGCCCCGCAACGCGTGAATTGTAACAAAGAGCCTGCCCGTTTGCCATGGGCGCCCCGGGATGCTATACTTTCGGCAGTATCAAGACCGAAGGAGAGGCTATGCTGATCTATTACTGCGCCAAGTGCCAGAAGCAGAACGTAAACAATGTGTGCGAAAGCTGCGGCAAAGGCCTGCCCGGCACCTCCGCGCGCTTTATCTGGTCGGATTACCGCATGTCCCTGGGCGACGCGGTCAAGCTGGGCCAGGCATTCCGACTGCCGCTGATTGCCTTGTCCCTGCTGATCACTGTCATGCTGGCGCTGGAATATATCCTGACCGGTTCGCGCGCGCTCATCTTTTTGACGGATTCGGGCATCCTGCCTCAGATGGTGCAGCTGTATTTCGGCGCGATCGGCCTGGCGCTGCTGGTGCTGGCCGTGCAGGGGCATGAAAATGTGCAGTATGTGATGGACCCCAAGGGCGTATTGAAACGCACCTGGATCAAGCCCGGCCGCCTGCGCTGCTGGGCCAGGGGCCTGCGCTACGATCCCCGCGCGATACAGCAGAACCCCGACGGAGAGCCCTTTTATATGGCGCACGAGGAATACCTTGTCTGGCAGGATGCCAAGCGCTACACCCTTCGCCCGCGCGCCGGCCGCATCAAGCTGTACCGGCCTTACGCCTTTGTTTTCATGACGCTGAACCTGCCGCCCGAGGAGTATGAGTACGCCGCGCGCATGGTGGCCGGGAAGATCAAGCTGAAGAAGTAATCGCGGCAATCATGATGCCGCCTGCCTTTATTTTGTGTACCAAATGAAAGGATGACCGCCATGAGATCCCCCGCCCGCTTCCTGCCGGTGATCTGCGCTGTGATGATAGCGGCGCTGTTCTCCGCGCCCGCTTACGCGGCGGAGTCCCGGGACAGCGGCCGGCTCTCTTACTGCGTCTCCTCCCATGACAGCATCCCGCAAAACCGGATGGATGATTTTGTCGTGGATTATATGCTGGCAAGGGACGGCAGCGTACAGATATCACTCTTTGAAGATAAGGCGGTGGGCAAGGCGCTCCATGCGTGGACGATCAAGCGCGAAGGCAATGTGCCCGCCGTTTTTAACTGGGATGGCAAAATCAGCGGCAAGCTGATCGGCCCCGGCAGATATGTGCTGCGCTTCGCCGCCGGGGACGGGGAAGAGGATATAGCCGATATCGCCTTTGAGGTGACCCCTCCGGCAGACCCGCTGCCGCTTGCGGTGACGGAGCCGGGCGGGTACCTGCCCGAAAACATGGATACAAAGAGTGTCTGGCAGGCCATGATGGCTCTGATGGTTGTTGTGGATAAGGGTGATCTGAGCCATGAGCCGATATATGACCGCCCCGGCGGCAAAAAAACAGGCCATGTCCACGGGCAGACCGCGGGGCTGATCATCCGGGAGCTGGACCCGGACGGCTGGGCCCGGGTAGGCGCCTGGGGCACGGTGGACGGCAGCTATATCGAGGGATACATCAGGCAGGAGCGCTTGAAGATGGTGCAGCCTCATCCAGGCTGGGGCCTGCTGATCGACAAGGCGGCCCAGATAATGTATGTGTATGAGGCTGATGAGAGCGCCGCGGAAGGCGCGAAGCTTCTGGGCATCCTGAATATCAGCACAGGGCTGATGGAAAAAAACAAGCTGTTCAGGGAGACACAGGCCGGGGCATTTGTCACCCAGAAGCGCATCGCCGGCTTCTCCAGCGAGGGATACCGGTATGATTATGCCATCCGCATCGACGGAGGCAACCTGATCCACGAGATGGGGCACAAGCTGTCGGGCGGGGAAAAGGATTTCACCGGCCAGACGCCCCTGCTTGGCACAAAAGCCTCCAGCGGCTGCGTGCGCGTCGACCCCGTCCCGGGCGATCACGGTATAAACGCCGAGTGGCTGTGGCGGTACCTGCCGCGCGGCACCAAGGTGCTGGTGCTGGATGACCCGCGGGAGCGTATGCGGCGGCTGGAAGAAATCGGGGGGATACCGCCCCTTGCGTCCGGCAGACAGCCGGATGACACAATTCTTGTCCCGGCCTCGGCAGAAAACACCTTCACCGTCCTGGAAGGCCCCCCGGCGATGTCCATTGAGGAAGCCCCCGGGCAGCCGGCAGAGGAGACCGCGCAAACCTTGGAGATCATAGCAACCGAACCTCCAAAAAGCGGCAGCGCCAGGCTGACGATGACCTTTACAGGCGACAGCATCCTGGGCAGTGAGGAAAAGAGCCGTAAAAAACCTGAATCCTTTGACAGCTTCATCGCCGAAAAAGGCTATGAGTGGCCTTTCTCCGGCCTGTACGATATATTGAGCCGGGACGACCTGAGCATCATCAACCTGGAAGGCGTCCTGAAGGACGACCCCCGGGGCAGGCAGGAAGGGCGGCTTCACTGGTTCCGCGGGCCGACAAGTTTTGCCGGTATCCTGCCCGCCGGGCATATCGAGCTGGCCGGCCTGGCCAACAACCACATGCGCGATTACGGCATTGCCGGCCACAACAGCACCCGCGAAGCACTGAAGGCTGCCGGGATCCCCTATTTCGGTTACGGCGATATCTACATCCACGAGCATCAGGGGTTGAAAATCGGCTTCGGCGGCATCCGCGAGACCATCTGGCGCCAGAAGCCGCACCTGCCCGGCGAGGAGATCGCCCGGCTTCAGGAAGCAGGCTGCGATTACATCGTCTACACCATCCACGCGGGAAAGGAGTATGCGAGGACGCGCAATGAGCTGCAGGAAAAGATCGCCCGTTCTATCATCGACGCGGGGGCCGATATCGTCATCGGCATGCACCCGCACGTGGTGCAGGGCATCGAGGAGTACAAGGGCGGCCTGATCGTCTACTCGCTGGGCAACTTCAGCTTCGGCGGCAACCTGAAACTGACGGAGTTTGACGGCCTGGCAGTGCAGGTGATCCTCGACTTTGAAGGCAGGGAACTGGAGAAGACCACGCTGAAGCTGATCCCCCTGCTGACCACCGGCACCAAGCCGGCCAACGATTTCCGCCCCATCCCCGCGCAGGGGGAGGACAAGGCAAGGATCCTGGAACTGGTGCAGAATGACAGCCCGGATCTGAAGATCCGGGAGATCATGGTGTTTGGCAGGTAATGCTGCTGTCAATCCTGGGGAAGATCAAAGAAATCACCGTCAATGAGGAGATTGATATGCATTTGACCCTTTTTAAACCTACAGCAAATCTAGACAGCAGCCATGAATTACGTCAGGAATATGAAAGCAGCTATTTGATGCAAAATCAACGTTTTGTTGGTTTTCTTGCGCTTGCTGCCGGAATGCTGCAGCTTATCCTCTTGTTTCCTGATCTTGCTCATATAAAGCAGGCTTCAGATAAAACTTTGGTTCTGATTATTCGGATGATTATAAGTGTTTCCACTCTGGTTTTTTCAGGGGTATGCCTCAGACATGCTTTCAAATCATTTCGTTTTTTTTCATGGACGGTATCACTCCTTGAATGCGCTGCCATTATAAGCTTTCTGATTGTTTTTCACCTGTATGAACCGCCGAACTATATTATACAAGCCATGGGTATGATTTTTCTGATCATGATCATCTTTTTCGTGCCCAATCAGTGGATTATGATGGTTTCACTGACCATCAGCGGCATGTTTGCATTTGCTCTGTCTGCCTGGCTGAAACTGGGAAGCAGTCTCCCTTTCAATGAATTCCTGGCCGGATTGTTCTACATGTCAGCTGTAGTTGGTCTTTGCACAATAGTCTCCTATACGCTTGACCTGCGCGGTTTTAACGAATATGTGACAAAACAGGAACTGATCCGGCTGAACAGCATAGATCCCCTGACTAAAGCCTGTAACCGAACAAAGCTGACAGCTGATTTTGACCTTTGGTCGGCATATAGCCGGCGTTATCATCAACAGCTGTCTTTGGCAATGCTGGATATTGATTTGTTCAAATCAATCAATGATGATTATGGACACCAGAAGGCTGACCAGGTGCTGATCAATTTTGTCAGCCTATTGAAAGAACAGCTGAGAAAAACAGATATACTTGCCCGATGGGGCGGTGACGAGTTCGTCATCCTGTTTCTCGGTATAGGGCCGGAAAGGGCTGAGGAGGTGCTTTATCGTATCCGTCAGCACCTCCACGATAAACCCATCATCGAATCGGTTTACGTGACATGCAGCTTTGGTGTAACAGGGCTGAGACCCGAGGCTGACCTTGATGCCCTGATCCATGAGGCTGATGAACTGATGTACCAAGCCAAGAAGTCCGGAGGAGACCGCATTTGCCGCAGCAAAGAACATGAGACGGCAGGGGTTGGTTGAGTGTCCGCTTTGGGGTTCCCGTACTTTTCAAGTGTCTGCTTAACGGGGTGCAGTTCAAATGAAACGCCCGCGCGCTCAAGCGAAGCCCCCTTTCAAACGATTCTAAAGGCTTAACTGAAAAGTGGATATAAACCGCGATATCGTGCCTCACTCGACCTTATAAGTGTATAGAGAAGGCCCTGAATTGGCTGGAAAACCCATGTACCCGGTGATTCAAGCGCGTGCTTTTCTTGAATTCTATGATAAGGTATGCCATATTCATCAAAGCGTGGCGCTTGATGTGCGGATAGGTTTGACGTAAGGTCACTGACCGGTCAAACCTTCTGACAGAATAGCGCGTTCCAAGGAATATATCGCTAACATCATCTCCGCGCTGAAAAGACCGCGCAAGCAACCGGAGGACGACATGCCCATATTGAACTGGCTTGGCAAGGACAAGGTGATCAACCACCATCAGGAGGTGCCTTACCGCGTTCTCGAAAAGAGCTATACCCACGGCGCGCAAAACAGCGGCAACATGATCATCCACGGCGATAACCTTGACGCGCTCAAAGCCCTGCTGCCCAAATATGAGGGCAGGGTGAAGTACTCTATTAAATTGACAACCTGCATTCCCGGGTTACATAACGAGTACTCTTCTGTGAAATCAGTAGAAT
>CAYZRZ010000060.1:0-12182 GCA_964480995.1 uncultured Christensenella sp. | reverse complement strand
AGGCGCTACCGCGACCAGATTGTGGAAAGCGTCGTGCCGCTGACAGGGAAGCTCTACCGCGAGCAGGCCCAGCGCATCGGCATCAGCGATATGAAAAACTACGACTACTCCCTGATGTTCCTGTCGGGCAACCCCACCCCCAAGGGCGAGGAAGCCTACATGGTCGATCAGGCCAAGGTGATGTATAGGGAGCTGTCGCCCGAAACCGACGCCTTCTTCAGCATCATGACCGGGCAGGAACTCATGGACCTGACCACCAAGCCCGGCAAGGCCAACGGCGGCTACATGACCTTCATTGATGACTACAAGGTGCCCTTTATCTTCTCCAACTTCAACGGCACCTCAGGCGACGTGGATGTGCTGACCCACGAGGCCGGCCACGCCTTCCAGGGCTGGCTGCAGCGGGATGTGGAGCTCAAGGACATCGCGGATATAACCAGCGAAGTGGCCGAGATCCATTCCATGAGCATGGAATTCTTCACCCACCCCTGGATGGAGCGCTTCTTCAAGGAAGACACCGAAAAGTATTTCTATTCCCACGTGGTTGACGCCCTCAGCTTCCTGCCTTACGGCGCGTCCATCGACGAGCTGCAGGAGTGGGTCTACGAGCATCCGGACGCCACGCCCGAACAGCGCCGCGCCCGGTACCGCGAGATCGAAAAGAAATACCTGCCCCACTTGGACTATGACGGGCTGGAGTTCCTGGAGAAGGGCGGCCGCTGGCAAAAGCAGCTGCACGTCTACCTCTATCCCTTCTACTATCTCGATTATACATTGAGCCAGGTCTGCGCCCTGCAGTACTTCGTATGGGATATGAAGGATCACGCCGCCGCGTGGAAAAGCTACCTGACGCTTTGCATGGAATCAGGCCGCATCCCCTTCAAGAAGCTGGCCCCCAAGAGCGGTCTCAAGAGCCCCTTTGAAGAAGGCACGATTGCCGCCGTCACCCCGGCGCTTGAAGCGTATCTGGACGGGCTGGATAAGAGCAAGATCAAGTAATAAGCAACAACTGTATTCAAAGGGGCCGGGGGCGGTTTGCGCCTCCGGCCTCTTCATTCATTCGTAACCCACCATCGCCCAACAGATTGGCGGCTGATCAGATCAGCTCATTTCCTCCGCCTGCCTCGTCCTTGTACAGGCTCGCTGTTTTCATCAGCGTCAGGGCTGCTGCTGATATTTACTGCCCGTTGCCTGCCGCTCTGTTTTGATTCCCCATCCCCGGCTTGTTCGCGTTTTGTTCAAACGCGCGCAGATGGTTCTGGGACGCGCGCATCAGCGCCTCAAATACCGCGCGGACATCATCGGGCAGATCGCTCTGCTTCAGAAAGGCTTCGTACATGGCAATGTTGTGCACTTCAGCGCTTACTCCGGCCGCGTAGGCTGCCTGAAGCGATTCAGGTTTGACGGTATGCTCAAGCGCCGTGTCCTCCGGCACAGTCACCTCGCGCGCCGTGAATAGGGGGAGCAGGCGCTGGACATGAACCCCTTCGGCTTTCATGATGTTGATGAAGGGCCGCTGTTCTCCAAAGGCATCCATGATCACCTTGTATTCCGCCTGAGCCAGGTATTCATCCTGGATGGCGTAGGTCAGCATTTCCTCTACTGTGTAGGTTTTTCCCTCGCTCAAAGCGGCGGCCCCGAAAGGTGTCTCTCCCAGCGCGATCAGAGGCATCAGCAGCGCCAGGCTCAGCGCCATCAGCTTTGTCCATTTTACGTTCTTCATTTGTCTTTCCTCATCTCTTTCTTTTCTCCGGCAATCCCTTGCCGCAGTGTCATAGTATCAAGCATTTGTGTCAGAATTGCGTCATAAGCCGTCAGAAAATAAGGTATTATTTTTAACGCGTTGTGAATAGGTTTCCGCTATGGATCATCATGGCGGCATAAAAGAGGCGGGCGGCACGCATGCGTGCCGCCCGCGAGGATACAGATAAATTTGTCAGCCTTTGCTTGCGGGGAAGAAACCCTTCAGCGCCATGGCCACGTTGACAATGGGCATGGTCTGCAGCCAAATCTTTCCAGGGCCAGTGAGGTGGGTATTGAATAATCCTTCCCCGCCCAACAGCTTGTTTTTGAGGCCGGGTACCTGCCTGATGTCCATGGATACAGTGGATTCAAAGCCGGCCACATTGCCTGTATCGACGACAAGTTCTTCACCGGGCTTCAGATCATATTCAACCAGTTCGCCGTCAATTTCCACAAAAACGATGCCCTGCCCGCTGACCTTCTGCATGATAAAGCCTTCGCCGCCAAAGAGCCCGGCGCCAAGCTTTTTATTGAAGAAAACGGACAGGGTAACCCCTGTTTCAGATGCCAGGAAGGCGCTCTTTTGCAGGATCATCTCCCTGCCGGAGCTTACCTGAAGCGGAATGATCTGGCCGGGGAAGCTGGAACCAAAGGTGATCATCCCCTCCCCTCTGGCCGTGTAGATGTTTTGAAACATGCTTTCTCCGGAAAATGCTTTGCTGAACATTTTCCCCAGACCGCCTCCCTGTGTTTCCATGTCGATGTTGGAAGACATCCAGACCATGGACCCTTTTTCGGTGATCATCTGCTCACCGCTGCTGAGGGTGCAGGTTACCACCGGGAAGTTACCGCCCTTGATTTCATACTTCATGCTGATGCCGCTCCTTATGATGTCAGTTCATATAAGCATACCGCTCTTCGGTACAGAAGTATATCATTACGCGGATAAAATCACAATGCAGAGCCTTATTAAACAGGCCCATCCTTCGCGATACCCTCATCAGATCCTTGAGCATTCTATGATCTGCTTCATCGCCCCGCGGTCAGCCATCCCAGATCGCGGGACAGGAGGAGGTTGACAAAGAAGCGGAAAGCCATGGGCGCGCCTCCTTCAAGGAGCGGGAATCGCAGGGGCAGGATGACGCAGCTTGAGCCGTCCCCGGATCCTTGGATGAAGGGCGTCCCGGCCTCTCCCCCCATGGCCGCCACGCGGTCGGAAAGCTTTTCCCCCGTACGGGTCAGCGCTGCCTGTTCGTATCTGATCGCCAGGGCATCCGCCGCCTCAGCCGCCAGTGTGTCATCGGGGTAAGACAGGCCGATCAGCACCCACTCGCTGCTTTGGGTGAAGGCCTGGGACAGGGAAAACAGTGTATAGGCAGGCAGGGGAACCGCCGGCGGGGCATCCCAGGGCGAGAGGACCGACAGGCCTGCAGCGTCAGGCGTGAGCAGATACAGCTGAGCCAGCTCGCCCGCCTCATCAGGGCCGACCCTGTAGGCAGAGTTGACCAGGCCTATCAGCGGGCCGAGGCTTGACAGCGGAGTCTCCTTCCCCTCTGCCGCCGCGCGGATCGCCGCCTCATCGGGGCTGGAAAACAGCAGGTCACCATTCAAGCCCACAGGCCAGGATTGCCCGATGTACCCGCCAAAAAGGAAGGCGGGGTCACGGCGTTTTAGGTCAAGCGCCTGGCCCCCGTCAATCCTGCCATCCCGTCCCCAGACCTCAAAGGCCGGGAAAGCGTCCGCCGGGGCCTGATAGCCCTTCTCACTCAGCCGATCCAGTATTGCAGCCCGGTCAAAAGCGCCTCTCAGCCAGATCTGGCGGGAAGGGGGCTGGCCCAGCTCCAGCACTTCATTGAGGGCAAAGAAATCGATCCCGCTTGAAGCGATCATCTCCCTGCCGCCATAGAGATGCCGGTACAGATCGCTCGGGCCGGCGGCCAGCGCCAGATAGGCCCCCAGCAGGGCATCGCCGCTCGGGCCTGACTGAAGGCTGTCAATATCCTGCGCGCTTTGAGGGATCACGGCGCCCGGCGTGCCCCGGATCAGCGCGGGAACATTCGCGTAGCTCAGCCAGCCGGCCTCAAATGCGGAAGCAGGGACCCGCGCAAGCAAGGCGTGCAGCCCCGGCTCCCCGCTCTGCGCGCCTGCGGCAGAAGCCGGCGGCAGGAAAAAAGAACACAGGAGAAGCAACACGGCAATAAAGCGGCGTCCTGTCATCATAGGGCTCCCATCCTTTCGTATCATCCGGAAAAAGGGTCATATATGATGCAAGAGTGTACCCGGGAACAGGCGCGATCCGAAAGGGGTATGATGCGGACATTGGGCATCAGGAAATAAGCCACTCCGGGACAGTCCATTGTGCATTGCGTCATAGTATAAAAACAGGAGCAGGAAAGTCAGCCAGTTTCAATGTATTGTTCTATCCGATCATCTCCTTGAAGGGATGTTGGTGATCAATAACTCGTCTTGTTATCCAGCGCCTTGTACGCTTCAAACAGCTCCAGGCATTCACAGCGGCCGAACTCCGCAACGCTTAGGATATCCGCTTCCCCCTTGAGATACTTATAGAATACCTCATCCCGAAACCCGATGCTGTCGCTGTCCAACCGGCCGCAGCCGAAGTATACCTGCCGGATATTTGCCCACAGGATGGCGCCCAGGCACATCGGGCAGGGCTCCGCCGTGGTATAGAGGGTACAGCCCGCCAGGTCAAAGGTGCCCAGGGTCTCACAGGCATCACGGATCGCTTCCATTTCGCCGTGGCAGGTCGGATCGCGCTTGAGGATGACCCGGTTATGCCCCCTGCCGACGATCCGGTCCCCCTTGACGATGACGCATCCGAAGGGCCCGCCCTCTCCTGCCCTGATGCCCTCATAGGCTTCCTTCAAAGCCTCTTTCATCAACAGGATATCCGGCCCGATCGGCGGGGCCGCGCCTGTTCCATTCATAGCGCCCGCTCCTTTCACGGTTACGCTGATTAGGCCAGCCTGCCCAGCATGCCGGCGATGTCCATCTCACGCCGCCGTTCATTCCAACTGATGATGGCTTGGGATTCCACCTGCCCGCCCTTTTCCTCGCACAGCCGCTTCATCTGCGTGACCGCTTTGTTGCCGCCCATCCACGGGAGCGGCAGATGATGGGTAACAAAGAGGCTGATCCTTTTGCCGCCGAGGGAGGGCAGCCCCGCCATGTAGGCCTTCATGACGCCGCACAGAGAGAAGGCCCATACGGGTGAAGCGAAGATGAGCCTGTCATACCCGTCCGGCGAGGGCTTGACGGTAAACTGAATCTTGTCATGGTTTGATTCCGGCTTCGCGTTGCTGACCTGTACCTCCAGCAGCTCGCATTCCTGCCCCTTATTGCGCAAAGCGTCGCGCAATCTTTGCGCTGCCTGCCTGGTGTGACCCGTCTGGGAATAGATGATGATCCCCGTTTTCATAAGGTTCCTCCGATATATTCTGTTTGTCCGGTCAGATACTGCTCGTCTATCATATGAATTATATCACGATTCTCGAGCCTTTCATATAGGGAACTCAAATGCGGCGCGCTTCACGGTCATGAAGATTCACCCCGCAAGCGGGCAGGCGCAAGTGAAACTTTTTAATAAAATGTTCCCTGCCCCGTTGACATCGGGAGAGATGGCATGTATGATGCATAACATACGTTATGTAACGTGTGTTCTTTTGAAGGAGGGGTGACCATGCCGCCCAAGGTAAAGATCACGGAGGAAGAGATCCTTCAGGCAGCCCTTGAGATCACAAGGAGCAAAGGGATAGCCGGTGTCAACGCCAGGGATATCGGCAAGGCGCTGGGCTGCTCGGTTCAGCCGGTGTTTCGAAACTTCCAAAACATGGAGAAGCTGAAGGAAGCCCTGTACCGCAAGGCGGAAGAGGCGCTGGACAGCCGCATGCGCGGCGGGATGGAAAGCCACCGGATCCCCTTTCTGGGGATCGGCCTTGCGTATATCCAGTTCGCCAAGGAAGAGCAGAACCTGTTCAAGCTTCTGTTCATGTCGGATGAATTCAAGGGCAAGAGCGTGCTTGACATGGTCAGGGGCGAAGACAGCCGGGAGATCCTGGGCATCATCGCCGGGATGACAGGCCTTGACATCACCGGCGCCCAGCAGCTGTTTCTGGCTATCTGGCTGATCACCCACGGCATCGCGGCCCTGATGGCGACCAACAGCTGCGAAATGAGCCCGGAGGAAATCACAGGCCTGCTGATGGACGCTTTTACGGGAATGAAAATGAAATTGATCGGAAAAGGAAAAGAATGATGGCCAAACTGATGGAAAAGAAACCGGTCCTGCACGCGGTGGTATGGATCATGCTGTACCTGGCCCTGGTGAACATTGCCCAGGCGCTTTCCACAACCCCGGATTCCCTTCCCCTGGTGACAGACGCGCTGCTGCTGGGCCTTTCGGCCGCCCTGATTGTCTATCTCAAGCGGACCCGGCAGCTGAGCGTTCTTGGCACCGGCAAGGTAACCGCGGATGATTCGCGCAAAACCCTTTACTATCTCCCCCTGCTGCTCATCGCCTTGGTGCAGTTGATCCAGGGTATCGACCCTTCAATGACTGTCAGCAAGGCGCTGGCCCTGTGCCTGCTGATGGCCGGCACCGGCCTGATAGAGGAACTGCTCTTCAGGGGCCTTCTGTTCCGGGCGATCCGCGGCAAATCCGGCGCGAGACGGGCAATCCTGATCTCAGGTATCACGTTTGGCATCGGCCATATTATCAACCTGCTCAACGGATACGCCCTGGCGGAAATGGCAGGGCAGATCGCCGCCGCCATCGTGACCGGCATTGTACTGGCGCTCCTGGCCGAAGTCACCGGCAACCTGGTGCCGGGCATTCTCTTTCACATCCTGTTCAATATCAGCGGCACCCTCACCCTGCAGGACAGCACCACACAGGCATATATCCTGGTATTCATCGCGGCGGTCGCGGTGCCCTACGCCATTTATTTGCGCAGGAGCGTTGCGCCTGGGCGAATAAATGCAGCGCACAACGCTTCGTGAAATGCAGCGCGTTCTTCGAACGCTAATGCAGCGGGCTGAGGCCCTAATGCAGCGCACATAAAGTGTGCTAATGCAGCGCGCTTCGCGCTAATGAAGCACCACCGCTCTCGCGGGGCAGTTCCCGCGCCGCAGCGCGAGGTTCCTCATTAGCGCGAAGCGCGCTGCATTAGGGCTTCAGCCCGCTGCATTCTGCATTAGCACGCCGCTGGCGTGCGCTGCATTCGCTCAGCGCTACGCGCTGAGCGCCGCGAACATCTTTCCGCCTTTTGTTTTCAGGAAGACGTACAGCCCGGCGGCCAGGCCGGCGATCAGCAGCGTCACAAGGGCGATGTAAATCTCCGGCTTGATCAGGCTGCTCAGGACCGAGGCGTACAGGATGGTCGGCAGGGCGACCAGCGCCATCGCGCCGAACATGGCGATCAGGGTGCTGGCCCCCTGCTTGACGGCGATCATTTCGCTGATCCAGTCAAACTTGGGGAAGCGCAGGTTGACCGCCACGCCAAACATCGCCTGGAACACGGTGAGCGCCGCCGGTGTCAGGAAGAGCAGCGTCCGCGTCAGGGGGTTGATATCGAGGATCAGGTTGAGCATCGCGCCGGCAAACAGCACCGAGGGCAGGCAGACCGTCATGTGCGCGAAGGCCTTGGACATCAGCACATCGCTCGCTTTCACCGGGATCGACTGCGCGATCCACAGGTTCTTGCCCTCCAGCGAGATGGAAGGCGCCGAGATGATGTTGGTGGTGGCGATGCCGCACAGCACCAGCAGCACGAAGGGGCCGGTCAGCCCGGCAATGCCCGGGAATTCATCGGCAAACAGGGTACTCAGGATGTCGCGGTTAAACAGCAGGGCGATGGGCAGGATGCAGGTGAAGATGACGCCCATGGAAGCGTTGAGGATGTACATGGGGCTGGAAAAGAAGTGCTTCAGCTCCTTGCGCACAAGCGCCGTCACGGCCCCGCTGACCTTCAGTGATTTTTCCCTGTACTTCGCCCTGGCGGCACCCGGCCTGGCCGTCACGATGCGCGTAAAGTTGGCGCTCAGCACCAGGTAGACCAATAGGAAGGGCACCGCGGCGCACAGGATAAAGATAAGCAGGCTCCCGGTGTTCCCCTGCGCCACGGCCAGGCCCAGGTGATAGGCCGGGAAGAGGGCTCGCTGTACCGCGCCGGCGATCTGGGCCCCGTTGGCGATCAGGTAGTTCAGGTAATCGCCGAGGCTTGAAGCCACGTAGAAGTAGGCCAGCAAAAAGACGATCGACATCGCCGTCACCAGCAGGGTCTTTACCCGCACGCGGGAGGAGATCAGGGCCAGCAGCCAGCCGAATAAGCTGGACAGGGCCATCGCCATCAGCGGCAGGAAGAGGAAGGCGATCACGAAATATACAGACCCAATGAAAGTGACGGGTGCCTGCATGGCATAGACCACGGCGGCCGGGATGCAGATCAATACCTCAAACACGAAGTTGACGCCCAGCAGCGTCAGCATGCGCGATATCAGGATCAGCCGGGGCGGGATGGGCATGGCCAGCAGCAGCTCGTTATCCTTGGCCTCATACAGTGTCGACTGCGTCATCAGCACGCTGCCCACAAAGATAAAGCCGAAGGCCATGATGCCCACCATCGCGAAATACAGCCAGGAAAGCCCCGCGGAAAGCAGCGGCGGCAGGATAGCGTAAAACATAAAGCCGAACATCACCAGAAACTGCGCGACGACATACACGGCCAGCACGCCGGAGAGGATCTTGATCAGCGGTCCGCGCTTCTTTTTGCCCCTGTTGCCCCGGAACATGCTGCTGAACATCGAGGCAAAGCGGGCTTTGATCAGGGCTTTAAGCATGCTACTCCTCCAGTTCGAGGAACACTTCCTCCAGCGAGTCAGCACCCTTCACCTCGGCCATGCTGCCGGAGATGACCAGCTTGCCACGGCGTATGATGGCCACCTTGTCGCACAGCTTCTCCGCCACCTCCAGCACATGGGTGGAAAAGAAGATCGCCCCGCCCTGATCGCAGATCTCGCGCATCAGGCCCTTGAGCAAATGGCTGGCCTTGGGGTCAAGGCCCGTGAAGGGCTCGTCGAGCATCATCAGCCTGGGCGTGTGGATCAAGGCGCTGATGATGGCCAGCTTCTGCTTCATGCCGTGGGAATAGGCGCTGATCAGTTGGCCCAGATCGGGCGTCAATTCAAACAGGCCCGCGTAGCGGCTGATGCGCTCCTCGCGCTCCTCCTTATTAACGCCATAGACATCGGCTATGAAGTTCAGGTACTTGATGCCGGTGTAAAACTCGTACAGGTCCGGGTTATCGGGGATGTAGGCCAGCATCCCCTTGCACTTGATCGGGTCATCCTTCACGGAAACCCCATCGATGGTGATCTCGCCCCCGTCAAAGCCCAGGATACCCGCGCAGGCCTTGATGGTGGTGGTCTTCCCCGCGCCGTTGTGGCCGATAAAGCCGTAGATCTCCCCCCGCTTGATATGCAGCGACAGATCATCCACCGCCGCCTTGTCGCCGTACCGCTTCACCAGGTGTTCTATTTTAAGCATCGAGCAAGCCTCCTCAGTTGATCGCGCATGTGGCATAAAACACAAGCAACGGTCATATTCTATCACTAATCACGCTCGCACGCTAATATAAAATGCAGCGCACGCAAAGCGTGCTAATGCAGAATGCAGCGGGCTATCGCCCTAATGCAGCGCGCTTCGCGCTAATGAATTTCCGCCGCTCACGCGGGACAGTTCCCGCGCCGCAGCGCGAAAAGCCTCATTAGCGCGAAGCGCGCTGCATTAGCGTTCGAAGAACGCGCTGCATTAAGCCTGAACCGCACGGCGTCGCACGTTATTACGTCAGGTCAATCTACAGGCTCATGGACAACCACACCAACCGCACAAAGAACTACATTACCAAAGGGACTCTGAAAAAGATTTGACAACGGCTATGTTGGCGGGTATATTCATGATGTACAGAGGATTTGAGGACGGAACGGGCAGCCGTCGCCCAAGTTGGAGATGCGGGAATGTCACCCCGCCAGACCCTCTGGACAGGCCTTCAGAGGTCTGTTTTTTATTGCATGAATCTGATGCGAAGCGAATTCAGCGGGCTACGCTGCGCGAATGCAGCGCACACAAAGCGTGCTAATGCAGAATGCAGCGGGCTAAAGCCCTAATGCAGCGCGCTTTGCGCTAATGAGGATCCTTGCGCTGCGGCGCGGAATAACCCGCGTGAGCGGCTGAACTGCATTAGCGCGAAGCGCGCTGCATTAGCGTTCAACAGAACGCGCTGCATGAGGGCGACAGCCCACTGCATTAGCATGCCAAGGCATGCGCTGCATTGAGCCTGAACCGCGCGGGATGCCGCGCGCTTCAGGCTCTTTCCGCCCACCGCAGCTTCGCCGACCTTGCCCGGCTGTTGGCATGCCGCTCCCCCGCCGAGGGGCGGATGGGGTCGGGCGCTATCTTGCTGTACAGGCCTTCGCGAAGGAAACGCTTGAACGATTTTTTGACCAGCCGATCCTCACCCGAGTGGAACGACAGGATGGCCACGCGCCCGCCGGGGGCCAGGGCATCCGGCAGCTTCTCCAGAAATTCCGCCAGCGCCTCAAATTCACCGTTCACATCGATCCGCAGGGCCTGAAAGCACCGCTGGCAGGATTTTTTAATGTCTTCCTGCTTGACGCCCTGCATGCCCTTCAATACATCACTGATCACGCCCTGCAGCTGCGCGGTGGTGGTGATACGCGGCCCCTTCTTCATGGCGGCCGTGATGCCCCTGGCGATCGGCCCGGCATAGGGCTCGTCCGCGTTCTCCCTCAGCATCCCCTCCAGCTCATCGGCAGACATGCCCCGCAGGCGCTCCGACGCCGGCCTGCCCTCCTCTGGGTTCAGGCGCAGGTCCAGGGGCCCGTCCTGCTTGAAGGAAAAACCCCTCCGGGGATCGTCGATCTGCATGGATGATACGCCCAGATCCGCCAGAACAAAATGGAGCGGCCCGGCTTCAGCGACGATCCGGTCAATGCCCGAAAAGTTCATCAGCCGGGTCTGCAGCAGATCGGGGCCGTAGCCCAGCTTTTCCAGGCGCTCCCTTGTGCGCGGCAGCTGGATGGCATCCACATCCGTGGCGTAGAGGCATCCCCCCGGCTGCAGGCGTTTCAGCGCCTCCAGCGCGTGGCCGCCGTAGCCCAGCGTCGCGTCCAGCCCCTTTTGCCCCGGTCGGACGCGCAGGATATCCAGTATCTCCTCTACGCAGATGGGCAGGTGCATGCCGGCGGGCGTGCGCCCGCGGCCAATGACATGCGCCACCTCCTCCGGGTATTCCTCCGGGTTGAGTTCCTTGTATTTCTCCGCAAACCGCACGGGATGCGTTCCCACATAACGTACGCGCCGGTAATGCGCGGGCTTCTTTTCAATCTGCTTGTCCTGTTCCATCGCGTCCTCCTGCTTGGGGTTGCCCTCCCGGCACATCGTATCATTGATAGTAGCACACTGGTCCTGACAGGGGAAGAGCGGGGGGGGGCGTCTCGCACAGGGGGACGAAATCAAGCGCTGCCCTTGGGCAGAAAAAGCGAGATGCAGTCACATTGAGGCAAGAAACGCCAAAGCGTAAGCGTATGGCGTGACTATGTCGAATTGGGGATAGACCTTCGTATCATATGTTGCTGTCTTGAGTTGCTGTCTTGAGTTTCCGTATAACATACCAGTAAAAACGGAATAAATGGATATCAACAAAAAATTGACACCATTTGAACTAGAAGCTATAGTGTTGATAAGTTCAATGCTGTTTTTCATGATACAAAATAACAACAAAATGGCTAAATCACCGTAATAGTAATAGAAAGCAAGGTGAAAAATGTCGTTAGATAGCTGGAAAGACACTGACAACATTCATTCCGATCTCGTCATGCAGCAACAAGACAATCATTCATTGAATTATGATGAGTCCTTTCGCATGAAGTATGAAGAACTGCAAAAAGAGAATGCCCGATTGAAGCAGTTGCTCTTAAAACATGGAATTGATGATGAACAAGATGAAAAAAGTCAGCAAGGAAAAGAGTCTTTATCACCGCTTGATGAAGACACAGGTATAGACAAGGAAACAAATCCCGATACGCCAATATTCACCAAACAAAGCCCCTTAAGCGATAGGATAAAGCTTTTTATGTCACTTTTCTCTGGACGAGAAGATGTGTGTGCACGCCAGTGGCGGGGGAAGGATGGTAAAATCGGTTACAGTCCGGTCTGCGAAAATGAATGGGTGGGCGGTATATGCGGTAAGCCGAAGGTAAAGTGCGGTGATTGCCCAAACCCCGCATACGTTCCTTATAATGACTCAGCAGTGTCAGATCACCTGTCGGGCAAACATGTCTTGGGGATTTATCCATTGCTGTCCGACGATACCTGCAGATTGATTGCCATTGATTTTGAT
>CAYZRZ010000059.1:0-12291 GCA_964480995.1 uncultured Christensenella sp. | reverse complement strand
GATTATATAAATAAAGAAACTTTAAAAAAGTATGACATTACCATGGGCTTTCTTGGCCGCAACGGGGCGGGCAAGTCCACCACGATCCGCTGCCTGATGGATGTGTTCCAACAGGACGAGGGCGGCTTTTACATGGACGGCGCGCCGCTTGACATCAAAAAGCACCGCGTCGGCTACCTGCCCGAGGAGCGGGGCATGTACCAGAAACACAGGGTGATGGAGCAGCTGTGCTATTTCGCCCGCCTGCGCGGCGCGACAAAACAGGCAGCGGAGCAGTCGGCGGGTGAGTGGGTGGATTACTTCGGCCTGAGTGAGTACAAGAATAAAAAACTGGAGACCCTGTCCAAGGGCAACCAGCAGAAAATACAGATCGCCCAGTGTTTTTTGAACGAGCCGGATATCCTGATCCTCGACGAGCCCTTCAGCGGGCTGGACCCGGTGAACGCCCAGGTGTTCAAGGACGCTATCTCCCGCTTTGTGCGTGAGGGGCGGCTGGTCATCTTTTCCTCCCATCAGATGGGCTATGTGGAGGAAGTCTGCGATGATATCACATTGATCCACAGCGGCGATATCCTGCTCAGCGGCAATCTGGACGACATCAAGCGCGACATGGGCGAGGGTAAGCTGCAGCTGCGTGCCGAGGGCATGGCGGATGAGGCGCTGGAGGGAAAGATCAAGGCCGCTTTCCCCGGGATAGAGACCCTGCAGCATGAGAACGGGCTGATCCTCGATACAAAGGGAAAGGTCAGCCAGGGGGATATCCTTCGCTTTATGGAGCGTGAGGGCATGATCATCCGCTCCTTCGGGCTGTATACGCCCAGCCTCAATGATATTTTCATTTCAAAGGCAGGTGAGCAGGCATGAGGGATTTTAAGATCATTACAGGCTATGAGCTGAAGCAGCAATTGGATAAAAAGAGCGTGCGTGTTACCACCATCATTCTGATGCTGGCGGCTCTGATTGCCACGTCTTTCCCGCGTATTTCCCAGATGGTAAAGGGCGATGAGCCTGCCGGCCAGACCGCGCAGGAGGTCGCACAGACCGCGGCTGCGGATGACTATATGAGCCTGGACGCGGGCTATGTGTTCGCGGACGAGGCCCAGCGGGCCGAATACAGCGCTATGCTGAACCTGAAGGACGCCAATGTCTATCCCTCCCGCGACGCGCTGGTCTCGGCCCTCAAGGAGAAGGAGCTGAAGGTCGGCTTCGTGATGGCGGAGGACGGCTTTGAAAGCATCTACCAGGATAAGGGCATGGAGGGGGGCCAGGCGCAGCGGCTGAGCGCGCTGATGAGCGCGCGCCATACGGATAATCTGCTGGCGGCCAAGGGGCTGACGGCTCAGGATCTGGCCGAGATCCAATCCTTCAGCCCCCGCGTGACGGAGACGGTGATGGGCCGCAGCATCGAGAACAACATCCTGGTCTCCATGATCCTGATGATCGCCATCTACATGATCGTGCTGCTCTACGGCAGCACCACTTCTGTGATGATCGCCCGGGAGAAGGATTCCAAGGCCATGGAGCTTTTGATCACCAGCACCAAGCCAGCACCCCTTATTCTGGGCAAGGTGGCGGCGGCGGGCATCAGCGGTGTTATGCAGTTCGGCCTGATCGTGCTGGCGGCGCTGGGCGGCTTCATGTTCGCCAAAGAGTCCTATGATCCCTCGCTGATCGCGATGCTGCAGGGCTCGCTGAGCCGCAGCTACATTTTCACCTACATTTACTTCTCCTTCACCGGCTACCTGCTATACCTGTTCCTCTACGCGGCGCTGGGTTCCACCGTCAGCCGGGTGGAGGATGTAACCAGCGCGACAGCGGTGGTGCAGTTCATCTTCATCGCGGGTTATATCGCCAGCACCGTTGTGATGTACGATCCCGCCGGCATGGCGGCCGTGATCACCTCCCTGATTCCCTTCACCGCCGTGATGGTGATGCCCATCCGTGCCGGCATGATGACGGTACCCATCGCGGAGCTGCTGATATCGGGGGCCTTGATGCTGGCCGCGCTGGCTGTCTTCGCCTGGCTGTCCATCAAGATCTACCGCTGGGGCAGCCTGAACTACGGCAACAAGCTGAGCGTGAAAAAGCTGGTCAGGGAAGTCATCAGGGCCAGGCATTAAGGTCAAGCATGAAGGAATGAAACCTGTAAGCGAGCATGAGATCAGGTTGTTTCGCCTGCGCCGCCACCGCCTGGACGCTCATCGCGATAGGGAGAGCGTCCTTGAGGCGGCGGGGGCCTGCGGATTGCAGAACTCACCGCCCGGTGCTTTATTTCCTGGGGATGGGTTTTGATGAATTGCTCGAGGGTCTGGTCAGCGTGATCCCTGTGCTGGATTATCAGACCGTGCGCGGAAAGGCCGCGCTGGACAGCCTGCTGGCCGGGGCCATGCTTCCCCTGATCCCCGCGGCGAAGCGCGGCCTGTGGAAAAGTCTCTCCAGTACGGCAGGCCTGAAGCACAGACGGTCGGCGGGGCGGCCGTGTCCTTCCTGCTGCGCCCCTGCGCCTTTATGGGCCTGGTGGTGTTTGCGCAGAGAGATGGGCAAAGCCCCTTCTTTACCTCATTCAAATCCTGGACAGGCCGGGAGATGGCGCGCCGGGCGGACGATCCTGCCGCATTTGTCAGGATGTATCAGCGCAGCTACGGCCCCGAAGAACCGGGCGGTTTTGCCGCCTGGCTTGGCTGTTCCGGGGAGCAGGCGCGGCGCATGTGGGCGGAGGCGCAGGATATGATGATCCCGGTTTCAGCAGGAGGTCGGACGGCCTTTATCCTGGCTGAGGATAAGCCCCTGCTGGGCGACCCGCCCGCCCTGCGGCGCGACTGGCTGCTGTTGGGCCCGCATGATCCCTATCTGGATCAGCGGGACAGGGAGGTGATCCTGCCTGAGAAGGCCCTGCAAAGAAAGCTCTGGCGAAGGGCGGCGAACCCCGGGGCTGTCATCTTCCGGGGTGAGGTCTGTGGCATGTGGACGGCCAGGATCAGGGCCAAGGGCCTCGAGGCGGAGGCGGAGCTGTGGAAAACCCCGCCCGGCGCGCGGGAGCGGATCGGCGAGCTGGCGGAGGGCTGCGCGGCGTTCAGAGGTCAGAGTGTGATAAGATTATGTATGAAATGATAAGGTGTTTACACGAGTATGGTTTCTACATGCTTGATTTTCCATCTCAAGTTGCTACAATGAGTTGCGAGGCATTTTAAATGTTTCATGATTACAGAAAAGATAAGGGTAATAGTACATGAATTCAAATCGGTCAACACACCTTATAATAAATGGCGATAGTCGGGATATGTCCAGATTGCATGACGAATCGGTTCAGTTAATTATTACTTCTCCGCCATATTGGCAGTTGAAAGATTATGGAGAAGAGAATCAAATTGGTTTCCATCAATCCTATGAGGAATATATCAATAATCTGAATATTGTATGGGCAGAGTGTTTTCGAGTTCTTCAAGAAGGATGCAGAATGTGCGTCAATATTGGAGATCAGTTTGCTCGTTCAGTATATTATGGACGCTATAAAGTTATTCCGATAAGAACCGAAATTATTAAATTTTGTGAGTCGCTTGGAATGGACTATATGGGAGCGATCATTTGGCAGAAAAATACGACGATGAACACGACCGGTGGGGGGGCTGTGATGGGGAGCTTCCCTTATCCTCGAAATGGTATCTTGAAAATGGACTATGAGTTCATTTTAATTTTTAAGAAACTCGGGAAGGCTCCTCTTGTAAGTCATGAAATAAAGAAAGCATCTGAAATGACAAAGGATGAATGGAATACTTTTTTTTCATCACACTGGAATTTTGGAGGAGCAAGGCAGAACCAGCACATGGCGGTATTTCCGGAAGAGTTGCCTCGTCGCTTAATTAAGATGTTTTCTTTTGTAGGAGAAACAGTTTTAGATCCGTTCAGTGGCAGTGGAACGACTACACTGGCTGCGAAAAACTTAGGAAGGAACTCCGTTGGATATGAGATTAACCCAGAATACATAGAAATATGCAAAGATAAAATTGGGGCATCTCGTCTTGATTCAGTCCAATATGATTTCCGATTTGAAAATGAAAAAACTGATATTGATGTTCAAAAAGTGATAGATGGATTTTCCTATACTTTCTCTGATCCACACAAGATGGATAAAAAAGTTGATATCAAAAAGTTGCAATATGGTTCAAGAATAGATGATCAAGGCATTGTTCAGAGGGAGGATTATTACACTGTTAAGCGTGTGATAAATCCAAAATTGGTTCAGCTTGATAACGATCTCATTGTTAGGCTTATTGGTATAGAGGAAAAGCCTGCTGTTAATGGTGAGGCCACTAAATTCTTGATGGAGAGAATTATTGGACAAAAAGTTTTCATGAGATATGATGATCGAAAGTATGATGAAGATAATCACTTAATGTGTTATTTGTATTTAAAAAATAAGACTTTTGTAAATGCTCATTTAATAAAATCGGGGCTTGCAAACGTTGACTTACAATATGATTATAGTAAAAAGAATAGATTTCTTGAAATGGAGACAAAAAATGGCTAAAGAGTGGATATTGAACAGCGCAATGAATCGTTTCCAGCTAAACTTCAAAAGAAATGTTGGGGCGACATCCGAGGCAATCAGAAAATGTTCTCCAAAGACAGTAGATGAATGGCGTGATTACTATTTTACCAACGTACGTCCTTTTTCTCATATTGAAGAACTCGGAAAAAAGTTATATACCAAAATAACCGAAGTTATCCAATCAGAGATTGAAGATGTTACAGAGGAGGACTGTATAGAATACTTAGTTAACATGGTCATCGATCGGACTTTTGATGGATACATGACAGAGATATCTACCATTTATGGACAGCTTGAAAAAATACTTGGTTTGAAGATTGAACCCGCCCCGGATGAGTGGGACAGGCACTATAATGTGGACTTTTATATAACTATCAATGGGAAAAGTATTGGTCTTCAAATTAAGCCTGTGAATGAAGGAATTCAACTTCCTGAAATCTTTAAAGAGCGGGAGATACAAGCGAGGACACATCAGAAGTTTACAGCAACTTATGGAGGAAAAGTTTTTTACATTTTCTCTACAAAGGTTAACGGTAAGAAGGAAATTATGAACACTGAAGTGATTGATGAAATTCAGGAAGAAATTGACAAGTTAAGTAAATGCTGAATTTTGTTATTCGTTTGTTAATATGCTAAGCCTTCCGGCGGAATATACCCGGCGCATGCAAGCGCTGCTGGGGGATGACTATGACAGGTATCTGGCTTCCTTTGACATGCCGCCGCAAAAGGCCCTGCATGTCAACCGGTCCGTCATCAGCCCCGAAGCGTTTGAGGCGCTGGCGGATTTTGAGATCCGCGGGCTCCCCTATTACCGGGGCGGCTATGTTTTTCAGGAGGAGGGCTTGGGCAGCCATCCCTATCACCACGCCGGCATGTTTTATATACAGGAACCCAGCGCCATGTCGCCCGTCGCCGCGGTGGATATCGAGCCTCATTGGCGGGCGCTGGATCTGTGCGCCGCGCCCGGCGGCAAATCTTCCCAGCTGGCGATGGCCGTGCCGGAGGGGCTGCTGGTGTCCAACGACCCTGTCATGAGCCGCTGCAGGATCCTGACGGGGAACATAGAGCGGATGGGCTACCGGCATGTGGTCACTGCCTGCCTGGATGTGAGCGCGTTCTCAAAGAGCTGTGCTGGTTATTTTGACCTGACGCTGGCGGATGCCCCTTGCTCGGGGGAGGGCATGTTCCGCAAGGACGAAGGTGCTGTCAGGGAATGGAGCCCCGGCCTGGTCGAAAAATGCGCGCTGAGGCAGCGGGAGATCCTGGAGCACGCGAAATGGACCCTCAGGCCCGGCGGAACCCTCATCTACTCTACATGCACCTTCTCGCTTGAAGAGAACGAGATGAATGTGCTGCGCTTTTTACAGAATAACCCGGCATTTTCCCTGGTGCCTTGCCGGGAGGAGGTCATTCGGGCGACAAACCCCGGCGTCGATCTGCCGGGCAGCGGGGGGATCGATCTGTCGCTGTGCAGGCGGTTTTATCCCTTCGGTGAACAGGGCGGCGAAGGGCAGTTCATCGCCGTGATGAGGAAGCGGGAGGAAGAAGAGACTGATCATTACCAGCCAGCGGGCCGCGCGGATAGAGAAGAGCTGTCAGCCGCCGACCGGAAGATAGCGTATGGTTTCCTCCGCGATACGCTGACAGGCTTTGATGAACAGGCAGTCTTTCGCAAGGGGCAGACGATCCGCTGCTTTGAGCCGGATTTTACCCCTGACTTCCCCATGTTCTCCTGCGGGGTCAACCTGGGCACGGTAGAGAACGGGCGCTTGAAGCCCGCGCATCAGCTCTTTTCCGCGATGGGCGGCAGTTTTGTCAGAACGATCCGTCTTGATAGAAACGATGAACGCCTTGCGCGCTATCTGCGCGGGGAGACCATCCCCTGCGGCGGGGCGCCCGACGGCTGGACGGCTGTCATCGTTGACGGCGTGCCGCTTGGCGGCGCGAAGGTTTCAGGCGGCGTGGCGAAAAACCATTACCCCAAGGGACTGAGGGTATTGGGATAAGCTTTTCAATGAATATGAACAAAGGGATGAGTTTACGTATGCTCTGCGCCTTACCTCGCTCGCGCTCAAGGAAGGGCCGGGCACGGAGCGCGTCGCGGATGGCCTGAAGCTGATCAGCGCTGAAGCCTACGGCATTTCGGGCGGCAATGAGTTTATGCTCTGCAGCCCCGGAAGCCTGAGCGCCAATCTTCCGGAAAAATTTCTGGAATGGGTCCGCATGGCCAATGCCTGGGAGGAGCCGCCCGAAACGCTGCCCTTCCGGGGCCTGTATAACATCAAGGAACAGGTCGGTTTTTTCACCGATATATCGGAATCGGAATAATCAGCATTCACGGATTATTCATTGCTATAGAACAGTTTCTCCCGAAAAAAGACACACTTTCGCCATCGTTGCCGCCTATATTGAGGGCACAGCAAGCGATTGCTGAATGATTCAAAGGAGAAACCCAACCATGAAAAAGAATCTGATGATCCTCACGATGGCGCTGATGATCGCGCTGCCTGTATTCGGTCTTGCCGCTGATGCGGCGACCCCCGCGGCACCCGAAGTCCAGGCGGCTGAGACGACCCCGACCACCCCCCTTGGCGGACAATATGGCCGCCGCTGGAACCAGACCAACCCCGACACGACAGTCCCGCAGGCAGGTTTCGTTGATGCCGATGGTGACGGCGTGTGCGATACCTGCGGCAACGCGCAGGGCACGGATCCAGACGCCCCTAACTATATTGACGAAAACAAGGACGGCGTGTGCGACCACTTCGGCACTGATGAGCAGGGCCGGGGACAGGGCCGCATGCAAGAGATGCGCGGCCGTATGCAGCAGATGATGGGCCGGGGTGTTCAGGGGAACGCCCAGGGCAGCAACTACCTTGATGCCAACAATGACGGCGTTTGCGACAATTACAACGGCAATACACAGAGGAACTTCAGCCACGGCCGCAACCGCAGATAAGTTTACCTGACGATTTAAGGGCACCTGATGGTCATGAGGTGCCCTTTTCAACGCTCCGGCTCCAAAACAAGGTAATATCTGCATGCCACTTCAATTTTTCCAAAACAGGTTTATTACAATGTAAAGGAGCGTGATTCATATGAAAGCGAAAGGCAGCCGTATCCGGACACTTCGCGCAGTTGTTCAGTGGACGATGTTTGTGTTTGTAGCGGCACTGGCGGTGGTCAAGTATCTGAAAGAAATCGGGGTGGTGATCCCGCTGCCTGAAATTTCCCTGCACGCCGTATGCCCCTTTGGCGGGGTCGTGACGGTGTACGAGTTCCTGTCATCCGGCACCCTGGTTCCCAAGCTGCATACTTCAGCCCTCGTGCTTATGGCGCTTGGCCTGGTGGTCGCTTTCTTCTTCGGGCCCATTTTTTGCGGATATTTCTGCCCCCTGGGCACCATGCAGGAATGGATCGGGAAGCTGGGGAAAAAGATATTCAAGAAGAAGTACGGCAAGCTGATCCCGCCGGCTGTTGACAAGGTTCTGCGTTACCTGCGCTATGTTGTGCTGATTGCTGTCGTCTACCAGACAGCGGCCGCGGCAAAGCTGGTGTTTGTTGAAGTTGACCCCTATTATGCTTTGTTCAATTTCTTTACGGGCGAGGTTGCCTGGACCGCTATCGCAGTCCTGCTGGGCACGATGGTCCTGTCGCTGTTCGTTGAGCGCCCCTGGTGCAAGTACCTGTGCCCTTACGGCGCGCTGCTGGGCCTGTTCAATCTTATCCGCGTGTTCCCCATCCGCAGGCGTGAGAAGACCTGCATTTCCTGCAAGAAGTGCGATGCCGCCTGCCCGATGCAGATCAAGGTATCCACGGGCAAAGCCGTCCGCGACCACCAGTGCATCAGCTGCCACGAATGCCTCAGCGGTGCTGCCTGCCCGGTCGGGGACACCGTTGTTGTGGCGGCGGGAAACGGATGGACAAAAGCGTGAAAATCAAACCTCAGACTGCCATCATTGCCTCGATCCTGTTCGTGGCGGCAGGCATCGCGGTCAGCATGGCCCTTGGATGGTGGCAAACTGAATCGGACAAGATCCCGCAGCGCCTGGAAACCGTCACAGCAGCCGGGGTAGAAACGGCTTATGACCCCGCTGATATCCGCGGCTCCTACACGCTGACGGAGATCAGCAGCCTGTTTGATATCCCGCTGGATGAACTGGCGGCGGCTTTCTCGGTCGAACAGGAAAAAGCGGCCGCGTTCAAGGTGAAAGAACTGGAGACGATATATACAGATCCGCAAACAGAGGTCGGCACTTCATCCATGCGGCTGTTCGTCGCCTGGTACAAGAGCCTGCCCTATGAGCTGAGTGAAGACAGCTTTCTGCCCGCGCCGGCGGCGGAGATCCTGCGTGAAAAAGCTAAACTGACACCCGAGCAGGAGGAGTACCTGAATACGCACACGCTGAGCGCGAAGGAATAGACCCATGCCATCGGCCTGCATCTGTGCCTGTCACCAAGGGGGATGGTGATCAGTCAGCATCAATCGCGCGGATAACATCCTCATGTTTTTCCTGCTGGGGCGGATAGCGCTTGGGCACCATGGAGATCGCGCCGGAGGGGCAGGCATCCGCGCAGTCGCCGCAGCCGATGCATTTGTCGATGTCGATCACGCTGTTCTCGGTATCGGTGGCGCCGGTCGGGCACACATAGAGGCAGATGCAGTCCTTGGTGCACAGGCGGACGGCGCGCACGGCGTATTTTTCAGACATGAGCTTTCCCCTCCTCGATTTTCTCAAACTTCCAGCCGGGTACCTTGCAGACGGGGCACAGCTGGGGCGGATTGTCGCCGATATAGATGAAGCCGCAGATGGCGCAGACGAAGACATTGGTGTTCTCCGCCATCCCGGGCCCTTCCTTCTGATAACGGATCAGCAGTGATTTGAGGATCAGGCTGACCTTTTCAGACCAGGTCAGTGCGCGCAGGGCGCCGCGGTCATGCTTTTGCGAGGCGGCGGCATTGGCGGCGGCAAAGCGTTCTTTGAGGTCGCTGTCGATCAGCTCAACCAGCGCCTGTAGGGAGGGATCAGGCGCGGCTGCGGCTCCGGCCTTGAAGTGTGAAGCCAGTTGCCCAAACAGCGCGGCCTCGGCGGCTTTATACTGCTTTTCGCAGCCGCGCGCCAGGTTGGAGCACAGGGCGCTCAGTTCAAGGGCAGACATCTCCCGCATGTCATCATCCCTGCCCGCGGCCGCTGCCGGGGCATACGCGTCCGCTTCCTCAGCTTTGCCGCCCAAGGGCGCGAACATCTCCTTTTCCGCCCCGCAGATCGGGCAGACCCAATCCTCCGGCAGAGCGGAAAAAGGCGTGGCGGGCGCGATGCCGGATTCCGGGATACCCTCCGATGGCTCATAAACATAGCCGCAGATAGGGCAAACATAGCTTCTCATGCCTTAGGCTCCTGTCATGTATCGTATCAGGAAATGTGTCGGGTGACGCAAAAAGCGCGGTGATTGATAAGAACAGGATAAAACGCGTTGAGCCGACTGTCAAGCAATTGATCGCCGCGTCAGCCGCCGCGAGCGGGCAGGTGATGGTATCCGCCCCGTTTTTGATGTACAGCTCCACCGCGGCGCTGGCAGCTGCCGCGGCCGCGGAGATGATGAGGCAGCTGAGCCAGTCAAGGCCGCCGCGGATGAGCAGAATGGTGAACACGCAGATCAGGGAGACGATCAGCATGGCGAGCGTGCCCTCCACGCTCTTGCGGCCCTCGATCATCCTGCCCTGTAAGGGATGCTTCCCGAACCGCTTGCCGACCAGCGCCGCCGCCGCGTCCCCAAAGCCCCAGGCATAAATGCAGGCAAGGGCAAGCAGCCGCTCGCCCAGCAGCCCCCGGCAGACGGTGATCATGATGGCAAGCATGGAAAAGGCCGGGATGAGGCTGCCGCGAAGCTCATACTTTTTGCGCTCCACCATGGACCGCGAAAAGCCCTTGATACGGGCAAACAGCGCCAGGATGGGGAAGACCAGAGCGATAAACGCGAAGGCGCAGAGTACAGCCAGCCACCAGTCATCAAAGGCGTAGATCAATATCAGCAGGGGGAACAGCATGATGAGGCGCAGTATCTTGCGGAACAGCTCCGGGTGCATGGGCACCAGCGCGCGAAGCAGAAGCCCCGGCGAAACAAAGACCGCGTAGTAGGCGATCAGGATCGCGAGGCCCGGGGAGAATTCCGCAGCCATTGATTCCTCCGAAGATATGGGGCGGGGCTTCACGGTATGCGGTGAACGATGATCTGTTTCATCCATATGATATCATACAAAAGGGTATCCGGCGATTGTCCGGATACCCTGTATTGTTTATGTCGCGCTCAGCTCATCAGCGTCTTCTGCCCTTCCAGCGCCCTCAGCCCCGATATCTCCTCCGTGCATTCCAGCACGCCAAGGTATTCACCCTCGGGGCCGCGCACGGCGTAGTAGCGGATCAGTACAAAGGCGGGGCCGCGCTGGATCCAGTAGGTTTCGCTGTTCTTGGTACCGTCCTTGAAGGCTTCGACCAGGGCTTGCACCTGGGCCAGGCTCTTGGGCGGGTGGCAGTCGGTCACATCGCGGCCGATGATGGTGCGGGTGCGGGGGAAGACGCGCTTTTCCTGCTCGCTGAAGAAGTGCACCTTATCGTCCGCGCCCACAAAGGTAACGTCGCAGGGGAGGACGTTGAGCATGGCGGTCAGCTCCTCAGTGGTGAAGAAGCCGCTGGGCAGCTGGATGGGCGCTTCACTGCGGGGGACCGGGTCCGCGGAGCCTGTTTTGGCAAAGGCGCGGGTATCGGACAGGCTTGCGCCTTCCACGTCCCGGGCGAAGGCGAAACCGATTTGGCCGCTCTCGCCGGCGACCACCTTCCAATCCTCCTCCGTCAGGTATTGCATCAGCAGGGGGCTGAGGATCTCGTTTTCCTTCATGATCATGGACTGTATGTTTTCCATCATCACGGGGAAGCTGGCGTTGGCGTCATCCGCCCGGCCGTCCTCCACCGCGTGCGTGACTTGATCGATCAGGCCGCGTATCTCATCGTCCACCCCCCACATCACCTTGGGCGGCGCGGTCACGCCCGCCCGCTCCAGGTAGGGGAAAAACAGGTTTTCCTTGCGGCTGTAGTGGCGGTCGATCTTTGACAGTTCCCCAAGGGCAGCCAGCAGGCCTTCGCGCTCGGATTCGCCGGGATCATTGCGGTAAGCCAGCCAAAAGGGCACGAGCATCGTCTGCATAAACTGCTCAAGCCCTTCGTTTTCCTTGCGGAAGGTATATAAAGGATGGCCCGGCTGAGTCTCTTCGGCCTGCTGGACGGAGCCTTCAAACAGTGAGGCGTGCACGTCGCACATCTGCTGCACTTCCTCCACCTGCATGCCCTCTTCCATCAGGAGGCGTTCCGCGGCGGCGATCTCCTCGGCCGGCACGTCCTGAAAATGCCGCTTGAACTCCCCCCGCACTTCCTCCATCGATTCACCGCGGCTGAGCCGCCCGATCAGCCCCTTCAATATCTCCTTGCGATCCATCATCAGCTACCTCACAATGTTGTTCATGGCAGGGGTTTTCAGCCCCTGAGGAGAAGGTATCATATCCCCGGTCATAAAACATTGATATTCATCAAGTTTTCCGGTGGGTTCCGAAGCCTTCGATGAGACCTTTTCCATACGCCCGATCAGGGGAGCAGCTTGAGATAATCCTCATAGCCTTCTTTTTGCATATCCGCTTTGGGGATAAACCGCAGGGACGCCGAGTTGATGCAGTAGCGCAGGCCGCCCAG
>CAYZRZ010000058.1:4826-12325 GCA_964480995.1 uncultured Christensenella sp. | reverse complement strand
GCGCTACCTTCCCCAGCTACTTTATCAGAAGCGATGACGCGCTCACCCTGGCCCACGCCAAGCTGGACGTGAAAGTATTTTCAAGAATCGCCGGGGCGCTTGGGATCACCGACCGCTTTGTGGGTGAAGAGCCACTTTCCCCCGCCACCGCCCTGTACAACCAGGCGATGGGCGAGCTGCTGCCCGAGGCAGGTGTCAAACTTCACATATTTCAGCGCAAAAGCGATGACGGCGTCAATCCCATCAGCGCCTCCCGCGTGCGGGCGCTGCTGAAGGAAGGGAAGCTGGAGGAAGTGAAGACACTGGTGCCGGAGACGACTTATGCCTTCCTCGCAAGCGATGAAGGCAAGACCATCATTGAGAAAATGAAATAGTCATTGCCTGATCGGCATAAGCGAAGCGCCCCGAATGGCTCAGGGCGCTTACTTATATTTTGGATCTTGTCCCATATACTGATGGAAAACATCAATGCATCCAAAGCAGAGAGTTATTTTGGTTCTGAGCGCGAAGCAGACGAGGGTAGGCGTAGTGGAGCTACGCTGACCGAGCAGCGACAAAGCACAGGGGCAAAAGAACCGATGCGACGATACATTTATGTTTGGAATCAGTATACATTACGGTTGCTTGCCGATGTAAGCGAGAATACCGCCATCCACATACAGGATATGGCCGTTGACAAAGTCGCTGGCGGGGCTGGCGAGGAAGACCGCCGGGCCCATAAGGTCCTCCGCCGTGCCCCAGCGGTTGGCCGGGGTCTTGGCTAAGATGAAGCTGTCAAAGGGATGGGGGCTGCCATCGGGCTGCTTTTCGCGCAGAGGCGCTGTCTGGGGCGTGGCGATGTAGCCGGGGCCCAGGCCGTTGCACTGGATGTTGTGCATGCCGTATTCGGAGGCGATGTTGCGCGTCAGCATCTTCAGGCCGCCCTTGGCCGCCGCGTAGGCGCTGACTGTCTCGCGGCCCAGTTCGCTCATCATCGAGCAGATGTTGATGATCTTTCCGCCGCCCTTTTTGATCATGCCGGGGATGACGGATTTGGCGCAGATAAAAGGCGCGTTGAGGTCCACATCGATCACCTTGCGGAAATCCGCCGCGCTCATCTCGGTCATCGGGACACGGCGGATGATGCCCGCGTTGTTGACCAGGATGTCGACCACGCCGACCTCTTCCTCGATGCGCTGTACCAGTTCCGCTACGCCCGCCTCATCGGTCACGTCGCAGACATAGCCCCTGGCCTCAATGCCCTCTTCCCGGTAGGCGGCAAGGCCCTTATCGACCAGCTCCTGATTGATGTCATTGAAGACCACCCTGGCGCCCGCTTTGGCGTAGGCCCGGGCGATCGCGAAACCGATACCGTAGCTGCCGCCGGTGATCCAGGCGACCCTGCCCTGCAGGCTGAACATGTTCATATCCATTTACTGCTCCTTATTATCTCAGTTCAGTGGTGGGGATGCCGTCCATATCATCAAAGGCCTGGTTCTCGCCGCCCATGGCCCAGATGAAGGTATAGCTGGCCGTGCCGGCACCCGCGTGGATGCTCCAGGAAGGGCTGATCACCGCCTGCTCGTTTTGGATGACGACGTGTCGCGTCTCTCTGCCCTCGCCCATGATGTGGAAAACCACGTTGTTTTCGGGAATATCAAAGTAGAAATAGACTTCCATCCGGCGCTCGTGGGTATGCGCGGGCATGGTGTTCCATACGCTGCCGGGCTCCAGCACCGTCAGGCCCATGGACAGCTGGCAGGTCTTGAGCACATCGGGGTGGATGAACTGGTTGATGACGCGCTTGTTGCTGGTCTCCAGGTTGCCCAGAGGCTTCTTGGCCGCCTGGGCAATCGTGATCAGCTTGTTTTCATAAGCGCAGTGCGCGGGCGCCGATACCATGTAGTACTTGGCCGGATTGACTGCGTCATTGGAAGCGAAACGCACATCCCTGTTGCCCTGTGTCAGATAGAGGCAATCCTTGCGGCCCAGGGTATACACCTTGCCGTCGGCTGTGACCGTGCCTTCGCCGCCCAGGTTGAAGATGCCGATCTCCCTGCGCTCCAGGAAAAAACCGGTGCCGAAGTTCTTCCAGACGTCGATGCCCTGGTCGATGGATACGGGCTTTGAGACGGGCATGCAGCCCAGGGTGACCATACGGTCTACATGGCTGTACACGCAGGTCAGCGTATCCGGCAAGAACAGGGTGTCGATCAGAAATTCCTTCCTGACCTCCTCGGTGGTGTAGCGCTTGAAGTCCCTTTGGTTGCATGAGTAGCGAATGTCCATATCAAACCTCCTGTGCCGCGTCCTGCCCCCAAACCTCCCACTGGCGCAGAGAGGGGTAGGCGGAGGGCATGTCGCATTTTAATAATCGTTCCAATCGTATCCATGATACCCGATGTGTGCCCTTCAATGCAACCCGCTGCGGGCCTTCAAGACCTTTAAGCGGGAATGTCAGGGAGTAACCATCCGACATCACAGCCGTCGCCTCCACCCACCAGGCATCATGCGGAAAGTCTGCCCGCAGATAGAGGACCATCTCATCCGCCAGCACCTCGCGGCCAAAGTCCAGCGTGATGAAGGCGTCTGTCCTGGCGCCGATGCCCCAGCTCTGGTAGGGCCACTTGCCGTGGCCGTCCGCGACGCGCAAGCCGTCGATCACGTTGCGGGCCGCGAACACGCTTTCATCCCGGGTTTCCACATTGGCGGAAATATGCGGGTAAGCCCGCGATTCGCCCCGCTGATCGGCAGGGTTAAGCGCCAGATTGCGATAGCCGCGATACAGGTCCCGCCTGAGTGATATCACATGCTGACTCTTCGTGAAGGCAGCGGGCGGATAGGCATCCGGGCCATCGCCCGAAAGCGGCAGACGGTACACCATCTCCCCCGAGGGTACGTAAAGGCGTGCCGGCATAATGGCCTGATCCGCCTGCAGCTCGATATAAGGCGTATCGCAGGCCACGCGGATCTCATCCCCGGGTTTGTACCTCCCCCGGTAGTAAAGCTGGACCTCGGTTTCGTCGGCCTTTTCTTGCAGCAGCTTGTCTCCGCGCCAGATCGACAGCTTGTTCACGCCTCTCCTCCTGTTCTTTTGTCAGAAAACCACAGCCGGGCTTCCTTGCCCGTCAGCCTCAGGAGGGCTTCCACAAAGAAGTAATCGCCATACATGATGTTGACATGCCGCCCCGCTCCGTCGTCATTGTAGGACGCGGTGCACTTGGTGAGGATGCCGGGCATATCGCTGTCAAAGTCAGCGCAGAGCTCCGTCATCGCTACCAGCATCCGCAGCGCGGCGGCGCGGAAGGCTTCGGCCTCAGCAAAGTCCTCCGCCATGCCGGCCAGTTCCAGCAGACCGCAGGAAGCGCAGGCGGCGGCGATGTTGTCGATGCGCTCCTCATCCTCAGACTGGCGGAAATCACTGTCCGTCAGGCCGTCGGGCCTGATCCCTTTGATAAAGTAGCGAGCCACGCGGCAGGCCGCCTCCAGGTAGCGCGCCTCTTTTGTATAGCGGTAGCTGATGGCGAAACCGTACAGCGCCCAGGCCTGCCCGCGGCTCCAGCTGGAGCCCTTCGCGCAGCCCTGGCCCGCCGGGGCGTCCAGCGCCTCGCCGGTGAGGGGATCGAAGATGATGATATGGTTGCAGCTTCCATCCGGGCGAACGAACTCCCTCAGGGTGGTATCCGCGTGGACGCGGGCGATGTTGTCAAAGCGCGGATCGCCCGTCTGCTCCGAGGCCCAGTACAGCAGGCTCAGGTTCATCATGCAGTCGATGATGGCCCAGCCGGGGCGGTTCTGATTCCAGGCGGAAATATAGCCCACCGGGTTGAAGCGACCCGCCAGCAGGTTAGCGGCATGCAGGGTATGGCGCCTTGCGTCCTCATCCCCGTCGTGGCGGAAGTGCGCGCCGCAGGACAGCATGTACATAAAGCCGACATCGTGGTTAAGCAGCTCAAAGCGGGAAAGCTCTGTTACCAGCAGCTCCTCCACGCGCAGCGCCTCCTGCTTAAACACCGGAAGTTTGCTCGCCTCATAGAGCTGCCACATCAGCCCGGGCCAGAAACCTCCGGTCCACCAGCTGTTGCCGTCCCAGGGCGCGCCGATCCATCTGCCCTGGGCCCCCTGATAAGGGATGATCCCCTGATCGGCGGCCAGAACCGCCGATTTCCGGTATTTATCAACAATTTTCTCTAATACTTCTTCACTCCACGCCTGCATAGCGCTGTACCTCCAAAGGCATATTCTCCCACAGGCTCCGGCCGCCGGTCTCCGTCCCCAGCACCGCGCACACCAGCACGCTCTCCCCCTTGGGCAGCCTGGCGGTCAGCGTGGGCAGGAAGGTGCGGGGGGCCATCAGGTTGGTATTGGGCTCCGGTATGACAACCAGCGCCCCCTCATAGCCCTTGAGGGCCTTGATGCCGCTGAGCCCCCAGGGCGCTTGCGCCAGGGCTTCATCATTTGTCCGGGAAACCAGCGCCTTGCCCTCGCCGTCCCTTGAGATGGCATAACCGCCTTCCGCCGCGTACAGTTCCCTGTCGGACCTGATGCGGTGGATACGCGCATGCCATTCCCCCATCGGGATCAGGGTGCTTTCCACCTCAACGCCGGCAAAGGGCTTCCACACGGAGATCACGCGGTCAGGAAGCAGCTGATACTCAACGCAGCCGTAGCGGGGATGATAGGTATCCCCGTCTTCGCTGAGCGCCAGCATGTTGTCAAACGCTCCGTCGCGCAAGAGCTTCTGCGCCTTGGGCACGCTGAAGCCGAATACGGTTGAATAGACGAACTTTTCATACTTCGCCTCGTCATGGGAGTGCTCATGGGCGCGGTTGCCGGCGGTAAAGGCCATCACATGGCTGCCGTCCCCGCTGCGCGCGATCAGCATGCGGGCATGGGGCTGCAGGGTGAGACCGGGCACCAGCGGCTCCTTTTCCTCCGCCTGCCAGAAGGGGTGATCCGCAGGCAATGCCAGGCAGGCAAAGGCCTTCATCGCCCAGTAAGGCGATCCGGGCGCGTTATAGCCTTCCGCCAGGTGCAGGTTTGGATAGGCGTAGCCGATGGTCAGCACGCCGTCCCGGGTGAAGATGGGCTTTTCAAACCAGCGGCGCATGTTGCCGAGCAAGAGATGCTTCATCATGCCCCAGTTCGCGTCGCCCTCCGGGTCTTCCGCCAGCGCCAGCGCGGCGTAAAAGGCGCCCTGCGTGAAGCGGTAGGTGAGGCTGCGCCCGTAAGGCAGCGCCTCACCCTTGCGGTCAAACCAGCAGGCAAAGTCCGGGGCCATCTTGCGGCTTCGATTCAGGTATTCCCGGCTGCGTTCGGGATCTCTATCCTTCATCACTTTGGCGTACACCAGGCCATAGTAGTGGAAGGCCCACATGGTGTAATACTCGCGCTGATCCGTGTAGTCAAAATACCATCCGTCGCCCTCGTAGTGTTCCTCGATCAAGGCGAGATCCTTTTCCATACGCTCCTTGGGGTAGGGCAGGCCGTTCTGAATAAAGCCCAGATTGACCAGCACGCGGAAAAAGGTCCAGTTGTTTTTGGGCATATCGCGGCTGTTGATCTGATTCAGCCAGGCGTAGAGGTTCTTCTGCGCCGCCTGGGGCAGCTCCCGATAGAACGCGTCCGGCGCCAGCGCCATGCCCATGCCCATCACGGCCATTTCGACCAGGCGCTGGTCATAGTCCTCGACCTCTCCCCAGTATTCCGGGTGCGCGGGATCAACGCCGTTGATCAGCCCCTCGCGCCACTTTTCCCAGAAAGGAGCAACCGAAGCACACTTGCCCGCCAGCATGGGCACGATGGCCCACAGCGCGCGGGCAAAGCCCTCCATGTCGGCGATGGCGGCAGGGTAGACAGCGCCGGTCTCCTCCAGGTGAAGCCGGGCACGGCCTGGGCTGAGCAGAGGGAGAAGGGGGCTAAGCATCTGAACCGCTGCCAGATCCACATCCGCGCGGGTGCGCAGGGGGTTATGCTGTACAGGATTTGCCACGGCATGATCTCCTTGTTATGTCAAATTTCATATCATAGCGCGTTTGCCCGCTATAGGTCAGGGCAACGCGCCAAAGCGCATGGAAGTTCCGCGCCATGCGGGGGTCGGTCACCGATATCTCTTCGCAATGCCAGGCTGCTCCCCGGGGCAGCTGGATCTGAATGCCGCCCGCCTCCATCAGGGAAGCCCGCTCATCATATCGCGGTTCATTGGCGAGCATGAACACCCAGGTGATATCCGAGGGTTCTTTCAGCTCCGCGCGGTCATGAAGAATCAGGCCATCCTCTATGGGCTCCAGCCGACGGACAAGGCTGATAAGCCCTGCTTCCATGGGGTAGGCTCCGGCCAGTTCCAGGGCCGCGCCCCGCTCATCCGCATGAAGCGTCCGGGCAGCGTACTCACGGCCCTCGCGCTGTTCTATCCCGCCTATCAGGGGGAGGTTATGGTACATGGAGCGGGTGTTCCACAGCGTGTAGCGGTCCGGCCCGAAGGTTTTGGCGGTATAGACCAGGTTGCCCGCGTCTGCGATCTGCGGCTGCCCGTCCAGGTAAACAAGGAAGCTGCCCGCGTCGTTGTGGTTGTGGCTCTCCCCATTGTGTCCGCCCTTGATGGCCGCGTACCAGCCGCCCTTTCGCCAGGCATAGACCTGAAGATCCGGGAGGGCAATATGTTCGGGCGGTGTGGATTGCTCCGCCTCTTTCCATTTACCAAACAGTGTCCATAGCACCCGGTTCATCTGGGGCGTATCCGCCGGGCGGATGCCTGTCCGATCCCTGAGGATCGCCTGCCCCAGCGCCATGAGGTCCATATCCCCGACGCGCTCCCCATAGCGGCACAGCGAGCTGCCGTCAAGGTGCGGTTTGGCATCGCAATCGGCGAAGTTCCAGTACCAGGGTCCATGGATATGCGCCTGCAGCGGGAAACGGCCGATGGCCTGTATCTTGGGTTCACCGAACAGATCGATCGCCCCGTCGGTGGCATGGTACAGGCTGTCCAGGCAGTCAAACAGCGAGGCGCCCGCCATGTTCCAATAGGCGCAGCCCTCATCGCAGCCGCCGTCGGCCGGAATAGTCTCGAGGTAGCGGTCCAGCATCCGCATCGCGCGGATAAGCCCCTGCGCCGCGCGCGGACCATCATCCATCACCAAGAGCAGGCTGTCGATGATGTTGGAGAGGATCCAGGGCGTCCAGTTGTTGATGTCGCGGCGGATCATGCCCATCCACCAGAAATCGTCCCGGTTGAAAAAAGGCAGGAAGATACGGCGTTCCAGTTCCAGCTTCACGCGCCTGACGATCAGGGGCGATACCCGATCCAGCCTGTCCCCAAGAAGACGGATCATATAGGCAAGGGTGGCCGCGGTCTGCGCCGCGAAGAGGTCAATATAGGGGTTCTCTGCGTCCGGCAAGGGGCGCTCACTGGCCGGCGGCATGCCCTTATGGCTGCTGCCGTTGTGCGCGCTGACCACCCAGCTCGTTTCCTCGCAGATACACCACAGGCCGTCGATCACCGCGTCCAGAAAGGCAGCGTC
>CAYZRZ010000058.1:0-4816 GCA_964480995.1 uncultured Christensenella sp. | reverse complement strand
TCCCAGGCCTGCCTGTCACCCTCCCGGACATAGGCCATGAACCCTGTGGCATAGAGCATCGGGTAGCCTGCCCGCGCCTCTTCCCCCCAGCGGAGCAGCTGGCCTTTGGCATCCTCACTCAGGGCTTCCCAGAGCCCCCGCTCGGCCGATCCGGGAAAGCGAAAACGCCTGTCCTTTCCGATCAGAAGGCGGGAAAGCGTTACGGCATCCGCATAGCGTTCAAACATGGCTCATCCCTTGAGGCCCGTTGTGGCGATGCCTTCGATGAAGTATTTCTGCAGCGAGAGGAAGACGACGGATCCCACACTTTCAGCGTGCGATATTCTTCCCATATTATCAAGGATGACGGGGGAGATTGTCAAATGATATCAATATATTCTATATTTTGTCTTCTACCTTTCCGTTTATTGTAGGCCTCAATGAACGCCGGTCCATCATACTCATCAATATTATTCACCAATTCCTTTACATATTCTTCTGCGCCAGGCTCAGAGGCATACCAGACATTCGATTGTCCGAAACCAAACGTAGTATCGCCATTTCTTGTATAACCAGGTACATTCCATTTTGGATTGAAGCGTTCCTTTTCGGATAACAAAACAGCATTCTCTGCTTTGGCGAAAACATTATACGAATGTTCATTGATGCTTCCGTCACTGTTTTCTGCTAATTGGGATTCATAGTATCGACACACAGTGGCATCCTTATACCATCCTACAACCCTACGGCCTCCGTTCGGGGCTGTTGCGCACCAGATTACCAAGACGCCATCCGCGCAATCCTCTTTATTTAAGTTTTGACATCCTGCGATTTTCTCAATATGAGTCTGATGTCTTGTCCCGTGAGTTGACTTCGTTTCATATGAGCCAAACAGCCATTCACTGACTTCATCTCCTTCGCCGAACTCTGCAGGGATTGGAGAAAAATTCTCCACCTCATTGCCATTATGATGCACATCAATGTATTTGCCTCCATTTACCGGAGTATCATCTTTAGTTACGCCATCATACCATTTCATCCATGCAATATTGAGAAAAACAATAGGAATTAGTCCATAACGCAGTTTTCTCCCAAGAGCATTGGCAGGAGCAGTTCTATCAGGAAAGCATTGAATATAAGAACTCAAATCAGCGTCGATCGCGATTAAGGTGCCGTCCTTGAATGCTTCCGGAAACTTAAAATTATAGTAAATATATATGTTATCAAATTTAACAGTTATATCATCATTGACAATGTTTACGATGATTCCTTTACCATATTTCTCATGCTTCACTGTTCTATTGATAAACTTTTTGTCCATGCCTTTTTTCTCCCTTGCATTTATTTACTTGCGTGATATATCTTCATAGAGTATAGAAGATTTTACCATCCCTTTATGTCCATATCGTCACCCATTGTGTGCAGGAATGCAGCGTGTTCCTCATAACCGGGAAACTGCGCTTCCTTGGTACGGAAATCCTTTCCATGACCATGATAATCCCTGTGAAGCAGTTCATGATAGAGGACGAATTTAACTGCTTCACGCGGCACATCCGGAGAGTTAAGCACGCAGTTTATAACAATGTGCGCGTCGTTGAAAAAGAAGGCTCCAAAGTAAGACCTGTAGGGCTTATCTGTCCACTCGACAGATGATATGCCTTCGTATTTGCTGGCAAACATCTCATCAATGACTTCCCGCTTTAGCTGGGATATGTCGTATACAGGCTCCATTCGATGTGGGATAAGTTCGATGGGTAATTCTTGAACTCTCATGTTCCCAAAATCCAGTCCATGTGTATCATCAAAGCAATTGGCAACAACCTTCATGGTATAGTTCTGTAGTGTTCCAAATAATGCGCCAATCATTTCGTGCGAGTCAAATAATAATTTTGACTCCTCCAGAGGGTTCAATTTTTGATCGCGAATACGTTTGCCAACCTGGACCGGATCGATTTCGAGACGTTCCTCAAGATGGTAACAAAGCGGAGAGCCTTCCAGGTTATCCAGCGCGTCAATGAACAGCTCAAGGTCACGGGATGAGGGGCGTAATGTAAAGCCGCCAAAGTACTTGCGCATGACCTGTCCAGCATCAGCTTTGATTTCAGCTGTCAGCGCTTCACGGTCGCGCACCATACTTTCAAATCCTTCTACCTGGTCCTGATATACCAGCAAGGGATAGTCGGAGCCGTCTTCGTCTGACAACGCATACCATGAAACTGGCAGCGATGTGTTAGTATCAATGTTTGCGTTGCTTGCAGCAATAGCACGATAGACTTGATCAATCAGATCAATGGAAATCACTGCGGTCTGTGTGATTTCAGCATCAACAGGGAGTTTGAAAGGTTCAGCAAGCGAAGGCGGTGTGACTTCTATTGGAGAAAAAAGCCATCTAGGATTGAGCCATTTACTGAATGTATCCCATTGATCATGAAAGTCAACGATATTAACGGTCTTCGTGCCCCTTATGCTGATACCGCGCATGCCTCTCCCAATCATCTGCATCAGGAACCCTTCGCTTTGGGTTGGCCTAGTCAACATCACAGTTTGAATATCAGGGACATCACTGCCCTCAGTCATAATATTGACGTTGACCAATACCTCCAGTTCATTATCCTTGAATGATTGGATTATCCTCGTGTTTTCCGGGCGTCCGGAATGAATGTAGTCACAGACTACGCCATGTGCCCTCAGTTCCTCGCAAAGCAAGATGCAGTGCATGATGTTCAATGCGAAAATAAGGGTCTTGCCAAACTCAACACGCTTCTGCAGGTAAGCTTTGACAATCACTTCATTCCTGGCCTTGCATTCAGCAATACGCGAGACCACTGTCTCAGGGAGGTTGTTTTTTCTGCTGATGTAAGAACATTCCTCTTCTGACAGGCTAGTTTCAAACTCAGCTTCTGTTGCAACACTCACAAAAACCGGTTGTGCAAGTATACCTTGTGTTATCAGTTCTGACATGGCCTTTTCAAATATAATCGTGTTGTCATACAGGCCATGCAAAGCAATACTTCCTGTATCCGTCATGCGCACAGGTGTTGCTGTCAGCCCCAGCAGTTTTGCGTTCGGACGCGCTTTTCTGATTGCCGTGATAGTGTTCTGATAGGATGGCGCAAGCGTATGATGCGCCTCATCGACCACTATCATGACTTTTTTTTGAAGAATACGTTTCAGATGTTTCAGACTGCGGCAGACTGATGATACACTGGCAACGATGACAGTATCCTCTTTCTTGGCCGCCTGAATGCTTCTGTGCATCCCTGAAACGCACAAAATATCATATTTCTTCATCGTGGAGTTCTTCAGCTTGATGAGCCCGGCGTGGTTGAAGAAACCTTCCGCAGCTTGATCCAAGAGCATATGACGATGTGCAAGCCAAATTACCTGATAACCTCTACTAACCATCTCACTCAATAGAAAGTATACAGCCGTGCGTGTCTTTCCACTTCCTGTAGGCATCACGAGCAAACCGGAGGAGAGGTCCTGATCAATAAAGTGACTGCTCAGCGCCTGTATAGCGCCCTTCTGGTAATCATACATTGGAATGTCAGAAGGCATAGTCTTCTTCATGTCTATCTGAACACGATCCAGAAAACGTATATCAGCGGGAAAGTACAATTCTCCATCACCTTCTCCCAGACAAAGCAACGTTTGAAGGTAAACATTCTTCAGATGTGTTGTCATTGGCAGCCAGGATAATTGGTTGAGGATATTGAGGTAATTTCCGCCGGATACTTCCAATGCCTCTCCAATCCTTAGAACCGCTAATTCATTCTTCCGAAGCAAAACCCCTTCAATCTCTTCTCTGTAGGTCATGATAAAGCGCCTAGTCGGTCTATCACAGATTGTTCTGATGCTCGGAATAAGAAGATCCAGTTCTTGTGTTGGATAAATCGGACGAAGGGATGGATCTGTTTTTTTCGAATACACAACAGCCTTGATGAACTCCCCATCCAATTTGTTCCAGTTGAAGCGTTCCATGTTTGTGCCCCTTTCCTTTTGATGAGCTCATGATAACACCTACCTAGAAGGATAGAGGGCTATTAATAGTATCCGATATAGTGTTCATAAACTGACTCTGAGAAATGTCCAAAACTCGCTGATCATACTGTCAGCGCTATCACCATCTCTGATTGCGTTATATGCAATCATATCCTCTGGATCACTGTCACTTTGGAGCCTTCTGCCCTGCAATTCAAAGTACTCCTGTGCCCGATCAAGAGGCATATGCATGCCGATAGTATACTTGTAAAGGAACTTCCGGGTTATCTTACCGTTTTCTTGCAGAGCTTTCTTCATAGTTGGCGCTGCAATATAACAATTTGCATCGATATAGGCGTACGTCTTGGCCAGTGTCCAACTTCGTTCATAAATAAGTTGATTGACATCATCAGAAATTTTCTTTCTTAGAAGATTCATTTGTTCCATCGGAACTCTGAGCTCTTTGCTGGTTGTCATGTAGAAAACACGAGAAGTTTCTGATAACATGCTCGCTGGTCTATTTTCAAATTGCTTGAGCATCTCTTTTGTTGTCATGTGAATACTCCTAGCTCTATTAAGTAATACGTCAATAAAGGCATAGTAATACTTGTCATCTAAACATTGCCTGTATTATATCAGATTTTTTAAAGATTTTCAATTTGCTAGTATAAATGAAGGATGCTGAACGGGGAATTGGGTATTGGAACTGGGAGTTGGAAATCGGAAATTGGACAAAGAAACCCAAAGATTTGAATCGAATCGGGTAGGAGGGGGTAGCTAACCCCCGTCCTCCCACACCACCGCGCGTACCGTTCGGTACACGGGCGGTTCAGTTGAAGCCAAGTATGCCGTATGC
>CAYZRZ010000057.1:0-12330 GCA_964480995.1 uncultured Christensenella sp. | reverse complement strand
ATTTTGACCCCCAACGGCGGCAGCGTGCGCCTGCGGTCAGGCGCTACCACCAGCGGCAACAATGTACTGGCCAGCATCCCCAACAAGGCGGCGGTACAGGTTCAATCTGTTGCCGGCACCTGGGCTTATGTCACCTGGCAGAGCCGCACGGGCTATGTAATGGCGGAGTTCATCCGCATGGATCAGGCCCTCCCCACGCCCGTACCTGTCCCCGGCGCCACGGAGGATCCGCTGGATGAAGAAGAAGGCGGCTATCCCCGAACCCTGCGCTCGGGCGACAGCGGTGATGATGTGCGCCGTCTGCAGCTGCGTCTGCAGGAGCTCAAATACACGGTCAATGCCAACTCAAGCTATGACAGCGTGACGGTGTCCGCTGTGCGCGCCTTCCAGAACGTCAACGGCCTGAAGGTTGACGGCGTCTTCGGCCCGGCCTCAGCCGGCGTGATTGTATCCACCGCCGCGCGGGGGGCCGACAGCACGCCTCTGAGCTACACGACCCTTCGTATGGGTGATAAAGACGGCGCGGACAAGGCGGTCAGCAAGATGCAGCAGCGCCTGGTGGATCTGGGCTTCTCCCTGACGGCGGACGGCAGCTTCGGCATCAAGACCCATGACGCCATTGTATCCTTCCAGCAGCAAAACAGCATGAGCGTCAGCGGCATCGCCGACGCGCAGACCCAGGCGCGCATCTATGCCTCGGACGCCAAGCAGAATACGGGCTCAACGCCCGGCGTGGATATTTCCGTAGGCAAGATCGGCGGCCCTTCCGCTTCCTCGGTGAAGCTGCTGAGCTGGTATGACGAGGTCAAGCCTGCCCTGGGCGGCTCGCCCACCATCCGCATCTATCATCCGGCCAGCGGGGTCAGCTTCAATATCCAGATCTACTCCCTGGGCCGCCACGCGGATGCCGAGCCCAAGACGCTCAAGGATACCCAGCTGATGAACGCGGCCTTTGGCCCCGCCTCCTGGGATACAAGGCCTGTCTACGTACAGCTGCCAAACGGCACCTGGACACTGGCCACCATGCATAACTATCCCCACCTGTCCGGCAGCATCTCAAGCAACGGCTTTGGCGGCCACCTGTGCATCCACTTCCTGCGTGATCTGGAGGAGACCCAAAAAGTTGATCCCAACTACGGCATGCAAAACCAGCGCGCCATCAGAAATGCCTGGAAGAGCATGACGGGGGAAGATGTACAATAACGACGGACAGCGGTAGAAAACAGGAACAACATGGCTCCCTGCCGGATTCGCGGCAGGGAGCCATTTTAAAGACTATAACATCATCAGGAGAGGATGCGTCCCGGGCTGATCACGCTTACAGCGCCAGCGATCCCATCGGATCCCAGGGCTCCAGCACCTTCATCTCGCCCTCATACTGGGCCAGCTGTTCCGGGCTCAGGTACTTTTTGTGCACGACCACCTGATAGGTGTATTCGGAAAACCAGTCGTCGCTCATCAGGTAGTAGCCGTCCTTGCCCTTGTCCTTGCCCCAGCTGTTTTCGACGCGCCAGCGGACCGGCCTGCCCTCCGCGTCCAGGTGGACGCCCTGCAGCACCATCGCGTGGGTCATCAGGCTCTCGCCGTAGTCCAGCCGCTGCTCCTTGGTCATGGGGAAGCCGGTGCCGAAGAGCTTATCCACGGCGATGCTCCGGGTATCCATGACGCCCAGCTCGCGCACATGGCGCTGGCCCACATCGCAGCCGAACCACACGGGCTCACCGTCCTGCATCTGGCGGATGGCGGCCTTTTTCAGATCTTCCACCGGCAGGTTGAGGTAGCGCACGGGCCGCGCCTCGTGGACCGAGCCCAGGAACCTCACGGTGTAGGCCTGTCCGTAGGGTTTATCCTGCGTGGGGGCGTTGATCAGGCTGACATAGTCGCGCAGGTCCCAGCCCACATACTTTTCGTAGAACGCCTGAGGGGTCAGTCCCTCCTCGCGGATCAGGTTGTTATCCTTGTCCCGGACGATGAAATCTACCTTCTCGGGCGGGAAGCCCAGGCAGATGGTCAGCATCCTGTAGATGGTGGACAGCATGTCCTCCTTCTGCGCGCGCAGGCTTTCCGTGGATTCACCCCGGCGATAATCGCCGCGCAGCTTGCAGGCGTACTCCCGCAGCTTCAGGGTGAGGTTCTTATCCATCTCGGCGGTGGCGGAGGAACACACGGTCTCCGGCATGGCGGACTTGGGCACAACGCCGTACTTTTCGACCAGGCCTGCGAACATGTCAAACTGGCCTCCGTCGTTCAGCGGGGCCGTCATCAGGAAGGCGACAATGCGGCTGCCGGTCTCCTCATCCAGGGTGGCCAGAATGTTCTCCAGGAAATAGTTGGATTTCTCCAGCTTGTCCCAGAAGAGGGGATAGGCTTGGGAAAACTCATAATTCTCCAGGTTATACTTTTTGATCAGCCCGAAGCGCATCGCGTTGAGGGCCGCGAACATCCAGCAGCGGCCGGACTGGTTTTGCGACGTGATCTCGCCGGTTTTCAGCAGCACAGAGTACTCGTGTACATTCTTTTTCAGGGCTTCAATGTCGGTGGATGCCTTGGCGATGCCGTTTGCGGTCACGGCGTTCATGGCCAATCTGACGGCATAGTTGCTGTTTGCCTGCTCGCGGTAGCGGCTGAGGGCATCCTGGTTGATGGATATCATGCGATTGCCTCCTTGTAGTAGGGTTTGTTTGATTATACCACCGGAGGATGGCGAAAAACTAATATTTCTAAACGCATCCCTGCTGCATCATCGCTTCCGCCACCTTTTCAAAGCCGGCGATGTTCGCGCCCATGGCGTAGTTGCCGGGTTCGCCGTAGGCCTCCGCGGCTCCGGATATGGCGGTGAAGATGCACTGCATGATCTTTTTCAACCTGGTATCCACCTCTTCAAAGGACCATTGCAGGCGCATGGAATTCTGGCTCATCTCCAGACCGCTGACGGCCACGCCGCCGGCGTTGGCGGCCTTGCCGGGGGCATAGAGCACGCCGCTTGATATCATCAGGGCGGCTGCCGCCGGGGTCAGCGGCATGTTGGCGCCTTCCGCAACGGCTTTGACGCCGTTTTTGATCAGGGCTTTGGCGTCGGCTTCATCCATTTCGTTCTGGGTGGCGCAGGGGAGGGCGATGTCGCAGGGCAGCTGCCATATGCCTTTGGCGCCGGGGGTGTAGCGGCTGCCCGGGCGGCGCTTCGCGTATTCCTCGATACAGCCGCGTTCCGTTTCCTTGATCTGCTTGACCAGGCCGAGGTTGATACCCTGAGGGTCCTCGATGAAGCCCGAGCTGTCGCTCATGGCGGTGACGGTCATGCCCATCTGCGCGGCCTTCTGGGCGGCATAGACTGCTACATTGCCGCTGCCGGAGACAATGGCTTTCAAACCCTCCGGACGAAGGGAGTGGCTCTCAAGCATCGCTTCCAGCAGATATAAAAGGCCGTAGCCTGTCGCCTCTTTGCGGCCAAGCGATCCGCCCCAGGGGATGGACTTGCCGGTCAGCACGCCCTCAAAGCGTCCGGTCAGGCGCTTGTACTGCCCGAAGAGGTAGCCGATCTCCCTGGCGCCTGTGCCGATGTCGCCCGCCGGCACGTCGGTATCCGGCCCGATATGGCGGTACAGCTCCGTCATCATGCTCTGGCAGAAGCGCATGATCTCGCCGTCGCTTTTGCCTTTGGGGTCAAAATCGCTGCCGCCCTTGCCGCCGCCGATGGGCAGCCCGGTCAGGCTGTTTTTCAGCACCTGTTCCATCCCCAGAAATTTGATGATGCTCAGGTTAACGCTGGGGTGCAGGCGCAGGCCGCCCTTATAAGGGCCCAGCGCGCTTGAAAACTGTACGCGGTAGCCCCGGTTGACACGGATGCGGCCCCGGTCGTCCTGCCAGGGGATACGGAAGAGCACGGCGCGCTCCGGGTCGCAAAAGCGCTCGAGCAGGCCCGCCTGTTCGTATTCGGGGTGTTTCTCCATCACGGGGCTGAGGGAATGCAGGATTTCTTCCGCGGCTTGCAAAAACTCCGGTTCATGGGCGCAGCGCGCCTGCAGGTCCGTCAGCACCTGTTGTGTGTAATGATCCAAGGGAATCATCGTCCTTTCTGGTCTAAGCAGGTTTTCCACACGAGATACTACAGTATATATATGAAATATACAAGATATATTTATGCATTTCTTTTGGTTTTTAGGCAAGGCGTAAAGTTTGTGATATAATATGCTCCAAACGAGTGCCGCTATGCCGCGTGAGGAGATGGATCGCTATGTCACAACCGATGGAATCTTATGAAAAATGGCTGAATTACCCGCATTTGACCCCTGAGCTGAAAGATGAGCTGGAAGCGGTCCGGGGGCTGGAGGATGAAATAGGGGATCGCTTCTGGCGTGACCTGGGGTTTGGCACCGGCGGCCTGCGCGGCAAAATAGGCGCGGGCACAAACCGCATGAACATCTATACCGTAGCCAAGGCGGCGCGCGGCATCGCCAGGTACCTGACGCGGGCAAGCGAGCTGGCCAGCTGCGCCATCGGATATGACAGCCGGCGCTTTTCGCGCGAATATGCCGGGCTGATGGCGGCGGTGATGGCGGAGCTTGGCGTGCGGGTGCATCTGTTTGAGGAGTTGGTGCCTACGCCCATCCTCAGTTTCGCGGTGCGCTATCTGCGCTGCGACGGCGGCATCATGATCACGGCCAGCCACAATCCCCGCGAATACAACGGCATCAAGGTGTATGACCGCACAGGCTGCCAGTTGAATGACGACGCGGCCATGGAAGTTGCGGCCAGCATCGGCCGGCACCAGGATCTGGTGGCCCGCCTGCCCGATTGCGGGGAATACGCGGACAAGGGCATGGTGCGCCCCATCGGGCGGGACGTTTGGGATGCCTTCCATGAGGCGGTGCTGGAAAGAAGCATTGAAATGCCGCCGGAAGAGCTGCATGTGGTCTATTCGCCGCTTAACGGCACGGGCAACCGGCCGGTACGCAGGATGCTCGCAAGCCTGCCGAAGCTGCGCGTCAGCGTGGTGGCTCAGCAGGAGAACCCGGACGGAGAGTTTCCCACGACGCCCCGCCCCAATCCGGAGCTGCCCGAGGCGATGGAGCTCAGCGTACAGCTGACGGAAGAACTGAGGGCCGATATCTGCATTGCCACTGACCCGGATTGCGACCGCGTGGGGGTCGGCGTCCGCACGGCGGAGGGCGTCAAGCTGTTGAGCGGCAACCAGGTAGGCGCGCTGCTGTTTCACTTTATCTGCGAAGGCCTGCGGGCGGACGAGAAGCTGCCCGAGCAGCCCGTGGCCGCGACCACACTGGTTTCAACGCCTATGGCAGATGAGATCGCGCGCCACTACGGCGTGAAGCTCTATAAGGTGCTCACGGGGTTCAAGTACATCGGCGACATCATCAACCGCCTGGAGCGCGACGGCGGGGCGGATCGTTTCATCTTTGCCTTTGAGGAGAGCATCGGCTACCTGATCGGTCCCTATATCCGCGAGAAGGATGGCGTGGGGGCTTCGATGATGATCTGCGAGATGGCCTCCTGGTACAAGCGCCAGGGCATGACCCTGATGGACGCCTATGAGCAGCTGGAAGGCCGCTACGGCGTTTTCATCAGCGCGCTGGAGACCCTGCGCTATGAGGGCCGGCAGGGAGAGGAACTGATGCGCGCAAAGATGGATGCCCTGAGAGAAGCAAAGGACATCGCGGGCTTTAAAATACTTGAAAAGACGGATTATTTGCGTGACGATACCGGGCTGCCCCGCAGCAACGTGCTGCGCTTCAGTCTGGAGGGCGGCCGGCAGGCGGTATTCCGTCCCTCGGGCACCGAGCCGCTGCTGAAGCTCTACCTCACCCTGCGCTGTGATAACCGCGACGAGGGGGAGCGGGAGATGGAGAAGTTCCGAGAGCTGGCCGTGGCGCTAAGTAGCTGAAATGAATGTATATTCCTTGTATTTTGCATCGATTCGCAGTATATGGTTGAAAAATGACCATAAAGCGCATTGTATACAAGAATTATGCATCTTAAAATACATTCAACAGGCGAAGATCGGGGACAGGTAGAGACGGACCGCCCTTCAAGAGAGCCTCCGGGTGCTGCGAGGAGGCAGGGCACAGGTTTCGAGTACACCCCGTAAGCCGCAGGCTGAAATGTGAGTAGGCCCCGCCGGATGCCCCCGTTACAGGGCGGGCGATTTCGCCCTTGAGGCTGTCCTTTGGGATGGTAAATTGAGGTGGTACCGCGGGTCTTCCCGCCCTCTGCGTTGCAGCGGGCGGTTTATTTTTAGCTAAACCCAACAAAAAAAGGAGAGTCCAACCATGAAAAAGATGAGCTTGGTGCTTGCCGCCATGATGGCGATCTCCCTGTTCCTGCCGGGTATGGCCCTGGCCGACGAGAAGGTGCCGGTGATCGGCATCGTGCAGCTGGTGCAGCATGAGGCGCTGGACCGCGCCAACCAGGGCTTTGTGGATGCCCTGAAGGACAATGGCTTTGTGGACGGCGAGAACATCAGGCTCGACCAGCAAAACGCCAACGCTGACAGCAGCACGCTGGCCACCATCGCCGACAGCTTTATCGCCCAGAAGGTGGACCTGGCCCTGGCCATCGCCACGCCCGCGGCCCAGATGATGATGGGCAAGACCGAAACGATCCCGATCCTGGGTACCGCCATCACCGACTATGTGGAGGCCAAGCTGGCCAAGTCCAACGAGGAGCCCGGATACAATGTCTCCGGCACCACGGATATGAACCCCATCGTCCAGCAGATCGAGCTGCTCAAGACCCTGGTGCCCGACGCCCAGACCGTCGGCCTGCTCTACACCGGCAGCGAGGATAACTCCGTGCTGCAGGCCCGTATCGCCGTGGAAGCCATCGAGGCGCTTGGCATGAAGTGGGTGGAGGTCAAGGTCAACAACTCTAACGATGTGCAGCAGGCGGCCCAAAGCCTGGCCAACCAGTGCGATGTGCTCTACGTGCCTACCGATAACGTGGCCGCCTCCGCGATGCCCATCATCGCCGAGGTCATGACCGAAAAGAAGATCCCCATCATCTGCGGCGAATCCGGCATGGTGCGCGCGGGCGGCACGGCCACCCTGGGCATCAACTACTACAACCTGGGCTACCAGACGGGCCTGATGGCCATCGAGGTGCTGGGCGGCGCGGATGTGTCCAAGATGCCCATCCAGGCGCAGACCCAATTTGACTATGCCTTTAACCTGGAAGCGGCCGCGGCCATCGGCCTTGAAATTCCTCAGGACCTGCTGGATCAGGCAAAGGCGGAGTAATGATCCGCTGATTTCCCGGGGGCCGGCAGACCGGGCGGAAAGCCCGTGTCTGCCGGCAATTTCCTGCCTTAAGGAGTACGCGCAACATGCAAGAGATTATTACAGGCGCGGTGTCGCTTGGCCTTCTGTGGGCAGTGATGACCATCGGCGTCTACATCAGCTATTCGGTGCTGGGCATGGCGGATATGACGGCGGAGGGATCCATCACCATGGGGGCTGCCATCGCGGCGAAGGTCATAGCCGGCGGGGGGAACCCCTATATCGGCCTGCTGCTTGCCATCCTTTGCGGCATGGCGGCGGGCCTGGTCAACGGCCTGCTGCATACCAAGCTGAAGATCCCCTCCCTGCTGTCAGGCATCCTGACCATGACCGCTCTGTTTTCGATCAACCTGCGCATCATGGGCAAGGCCAACATTTCGCTGCTGCGCATGAACACCATCTATACGCCTGTGGCGCAAATGTTTGGGGTCAATAAGGGAATCTCCGTCATCATCGCGGGGGTCCTCGTCTGCGCGGCGATCATCGGCCTGCTCTACTGGTTTTTCGGCACCGAGATCGGCAGCGCCATCCGCGCCACGGGCAACAACGCGCACATGGTGCGCGCGCAGGGCATCAACACCGATACGACGATCATACTGGGCATGATGCTGTCAAACGCCCTGATCGCGCTGTCGGGCGCGATGATCGGGCAGTCCCAGAACTACGCAGACCTGCAGATGGGCACCGGCGCGATCGTCATCGGCCTGGCCAGCCTGTTTATCGGCGAGGTGCTGTTTGGCAAGCGCAGCTTCTTTATCCGGCTGTCCAGCATGGTGATGGGCGCCATCATCTACCGGCTGATCATTGCCTTTGTACTCAAGCTGGGCATGCCGGCGGACGATCTGAAGCTGTTCACCGCCGTTACGGTCATTTTGGCGCTGACGCTGCCCAATATCAAAAGGATGGTAGGATCAAGGCGGCGTATGCTGCCGGGAGGGCAGTGAGATGCTGAAGGTCACAAACCTGTATAAAGTATTTAACAGAGGGACGGTCAACGAGCGCGTGGCGCTGGAGGGCGTGAACCTGACGCTTGAAAAGGGCGAATTTGTCACCGTGATCGGCGGCAACGGCGCCGGCAAATCCACCCTGCTCAACTGCGTGGCGGGCGTCTACCCGCCCGACGGCGGCAGCATCATCGTCGACGGGACGGATATGACGCGTCTGGCCGAATACAAGCGCGCCAAACACCTGGGCAGGGTGTTTCAGGACCCCATGCAGGGCACCTGCGCGGATATGAACATCGAAGAGAACCTGGCCCTGGCCAAGCGCCGGGGCAGCCCCCGGGGCCTCTCCTGGGGCGTCACCCGCAAGGAGCGGGAGGAGTACCGCAAGGCGCTGCTCATGTTTGACCTGGGCCTGGAGGACAGGCTGTCCGCGAAGGTGGGCCTGCTGTCGGGCGGCCAGCGGCAGGCGCTGACCCTGCTGATGGCTACCCTGCGCCAGCCAAAGCTGCTGCTGCTTGATGAGCATACCGCCGCGCTCGATCCCAGAACTGCCAGGAAGGTGCTGGATCTGAGCGACCGCATCATCAATGAGGGTAAACTCACCACCATGATGGTCACCCACAACATGCGCGACGCCATCCGCTACGGCAACCGCCTGATCATGATGTCGGGCGGCACCATCGCCGTGGATGTATCGGGAGAAGAAAAGAAAAACCTGACGGTGGAAGACCTGCTGAAGCTGTTTGAAAAGGCCAGGGGCGGGGATGAGGAGATACCGGACAGGATGATACTGGGATAGCGACAAACCGCGGAGCCGAGACATCGGCTCTTTTTTATTCATGAATCAGGGATCTGGCTGCTTACAGGAGGCCGCGTATTATCAGACAGACTTTCTGCCTTGACAGGCAAGGCGCTTCTTCTTATACTGAAAAAAGTTTCAAAGGGGGAAGGGTTCTTGCGTAGATTGCTTGCGGTCATCCTGCTGCTTTGTTTTGTGGTATCGAGCGTATTGGCAGAGGAGAGGGAAAAGTATATCACCCAGTATACCAACGGGAGCCGGGAGGAAAAGCGGATCGCCATCACTATCGACGACTGGTATGAGCCCGAACTGCTGCCCGAGTTTTTGGATGTCGCGGCGCAGTATGGCTGCAAGCTGACGCTTTACCCCATCGGCATCAACCTGCTTGAAAAGGACAGGGACAGCTGGCGGCGCGCCCTGGATGAGGGGCACGAGCTGGGCAACCACAGCAATACGCACAGGAACCTGGAGGAAGCCGGCCGCGACAGCATCATAGCCCAGCTCAACAACATGGAGGACAGGCTGGAAAAAACACTGGGCTTCCGCCACGAGATGAACACCGTGCGCTACCCCTTCGGCGCGGGCCGCTACACCGGCACCAGGAGCGCCTTTGCCAAGGCGGTCAACGAGGCGGGCTACGAGCACGCGGTGCTGTGGGATATCGATTCGACCGACGCTAAAAAGATCATGAAGACGACAAAGAACGGCAGTATCATTCTGCTGCACGGCCGCAAGAGGGATCTGCGGGCGCTGAAAACCATCCTCTCGTATTTTCAGGAGCAGGGCTATGAGATGGTGACGGTGTCCGAGCTTCTTCACATAGCGCCTGCGGAGAAGGCAAATGAATAGCGTAGAGGTTATATTAAATTATTACCGGTTGTGAAAAGCGGCATCAGACGACGCCGCTCTTTTTGTGGTGAAAGCCATATAAGCCGCCGGATGTCAGGCCTGATCCCTATGCTTGAAGATCATCCTGGATTCCATGACGGGTTTACCCAGGGTGATTTCTTTTTGCCTGCCATCAAACTCAAAGCCGTATCGCTTGTAAAACGCGATGCCGGTCTGGTTTCCTGACAGCGCCCAGACAGCGATTTGCCTATAATCCTTCAGTTTGTCGAGGCAGGCATTCATCAGGGCATAGCCGATGCCCTTCCTATGATAGTCTTTGAGCACATAGATGGCATAAACCTCCCCGTATCCGGCGAGGTCATCATCCCTGCAGGGACCGCACAGGGCGAATCCTATGATCTGCCCATCAAGCTCCGCCACCAGCCCCTCCGGATACCGCCTGGCGATAACCAGACATTTTTCATAGGTCAGGGCATCCAGAAAACCCTGATCGACCAGACCCGTATAGGTCTCATGCCACGAAGCCCAATGCGCCCGGGCTTTGCCCTCGATGTCCCGCTCCGTCATATCGCGTATGCTCAGCGCCATGGCTCGCCCGCCTCTCTGTAGCCGAAGCTCTCCTCCGGCGGGGCTTCAAAGCGCATCTCCTCCCCGGTTCTCGGGTGGGTGAATTTCAGCCGCCAGGCGTGCAGCATCAAGCGGCCGGCCTTGGGGATGCCGCGCGCGGCGTAGAGCGGGTCGCCCAGCACCGGGTGGCCGATGGCGGCCATGTGCACGCGTATCTGGTGCGTGCGCCCCGTGACCAGATGTACATCCAGCAGGGCGCGGTCGCTCCGCTGCTCAAGCAGCGTCCAATGGGTGAGGGCGCTGCGTCCGTCCGGCCTGGGGGCCATCTTCTTGCGGTCCTTCAGGCTGCGGCCGATCGCCAGATCGATGCTGCCCTCCGTACCCTTCATTTGCCCCGCTGCCAGGGCAAGGTAGTGCTTTTCCATTTGGCGCTCCGACAGCTGGCGGGAGAGGGCGGCGTGGGCCTGGTCATCCTTGGCCACGATCAAGAGGCCGCTGGTATCCTTGTCCAGGCGGTGGACGATCCCCGGCCGCTTCTCGCCCCCGATGCCGGACAAACTGTCCAGATGGTAGAGCAAAGCATTGACCAGGGTGCCCGACTCGTTGCCCGCGGCCGGGTGCACGACCATGCCGCAGGGCTTGATGACCACCGCCAGGGACTCATCCTCGTACAGCAGCGTGATGGGAATGTCCTCCGCTATGTTGGCTGTATCCTCTGTCTCCGGGATGTTAACTGCCACAATGTCTCCATAATTTGGTTTAAAAGAGGGGTGATCCACCACTATCCCGTTGACAGTGACCCTTCCCTCATGGATCAGCGACGCCGCGCGCGAACGGGTGAGGGTGCCTGATACCAACAGCTTATCAAGCCTTTCTTCGCGGCCTTCATATCGTATCTCAGGCATTGGGTTCCTCCTTGACAAGCATGATGGCAAGGCCGGCTAACAGGCAGCCCGATACGATGGCGATGTCCGCGAGGTTGAAGATGGGGAAGCGGATGAAACTCAGCTCGATAAAATCGATCACATAGCCGAGGCTCAGCCGGTCGATCAGGTTGCCGGCGGCGCCGCCCAGCAGAACGGCCAGCGCTGCCCCCATCAGACCCTTTGGCCTGGTCTTGATGATATAGATCAGGACGGCCAGGGTCAGCAGCGCCGTGACCAGCGGCAGGACCCAGGCACTGTCCGAAAACAGGCTGAAAGCCGCCCCGGTGTTGCGGGTGCCGGTCAGGCGGATGAGGCCGGGGATCAGAACGCTGTCCGCGTCCATCAAGAAAAACTTGCTCAGCCTGTCCAGCATGACAATGCCTGCTGAAATCAGGGCGGTTAAGGTTAAAGGCATGGTGACCTCCATTTCCGTTTGATTATATCACAGGGGGGTGCCGCGTGGTATAATAGGTACATGAACTGACAGGAGGTTTTGTGATGCAGACGATTTATTTCGCGGGCGGCTGCTTCTGGGGGATAGAGCGGCTGATGTCTCTGGTGCAGGGTGTAATGGACGCCCAAAGCGGCTACGCCAACGGCCATACCGAACACCCTACTTATGAGCAGGTCTGCGCGGGCAATACCGGCCATCGGGAAACAGTGAAGGTGACCTACGATGAAGCGGTCATCGGGCTTGAGGAATTGACCGGCCTGTTCTTCAGCGCCATCGACCCGACGGTGAAAAACCGCCAGGCGCATGACATCGGCACGCAGTACCAGACGGGCGTCTATTGGGAGGATGACGCGGACGGGGAAACGGTCAGGGGATTGGCTTCGCTTGAGCGGGCAAAGCACCCTGCCTTTTATGTGGAGCTGGAGCCTTTACGTTCCTTCTGGCCGGCGGAGGAGTATCACCAGGATTATCTGGTGAAGAACCCGCGCGGCTACTGCCATAT
>CAYZRZ010000056.1:0-12862 GCA_964480995.1 uncultured Christensenella sp. | reverse complement strand
CCGCCAGCATGAAATATCGCTCAACGGTGAAGAAGTTGGCGCTAAAGCCTTCGCGTCGCATGGATCAAGGTTGAATCTGCCGGGGTATGCGCTGCGGTTCCGTCTTTTCTCCGGTCTGAATGTGCCTGAAATTGCGCAGGAAGCCGCTTATCAGCCGGCAGAAGAGGGGTGGTATACTCCTGAAGGTGAATTAGGCAGCCTGATGAATGCGGGGATGCCGCTGCCGGACCAGCTTCCGGGCCTTCATGATCACCGGATGCCTTCTGCGGAACCTCAACTGGCACCGATTGATCAGCCTTATGAAAATCCGATTGCTCAGCCATATCAATATGATGCTTACAACCTTCAACAGCCTGTGTATGGCCAAACTGCCCCGGCACCTCAAGCGCTGCAGCCAGCCCAGCAGGCATTGAATCCGGATATGACCTGGCAGTACGCTGTTCCGCCGCCTGAGGCCTTTGCTTCAGCAGCAGCCGAAAGCCAGTACCAGCCTTCCCTGCCGCTGTGGGAACAGGAGTACCATCAGGAGCCGGCACAGCCACGCAAAAGGAGGAGCAAGCGGCATGAAAAATAAACGTCGCAGATCCCCGGCGCGGCTATTGGTCGCCGCAATCGTATTATTTCTCAGCTCCGCGTTTATACTGCTCGGGCTGAAAGATTTGAAGCCGCTTACATTTATCATGGCGGCCGGGGTGCCAATGGTGTTCTATTTGACCACCGTTTTGATCCCTCGGCTTTTCCCGGCTGACCGGCTGATGCTTGCAGTTGTCAATTTTCTTTGCGCGATAGGTATTTTGGTGCTCTATCGCATGAACCCGCATCAGGCATTGGGACAAGCCCTCAATTACGCAGCCGGCATGGGGGCTATGCTGTTCTTTATCTATTTTGTTCGCCTGGCGCAGAGAAGAAAGCCGCTGGTGGTCCTGTTGATTTCCGCCTCTGCCGCGCTGATGGTTATGCCTCTTATATTCGGCACAGAGCGAAACGGCGCGCGCGCCTGGGTGACTGTGATGGGATTTGGTTTTCAGCCCAGCGAACTGGTCAAGGTCCTGATGCTGATCATTGAGGCGTATCTGCTGTCCCGACGCAAGATCATCGCCGCTGCAGCTTACGCGGGCTTTTGCCTGCTGATCCTGATGCTTCAAAAAGATCTGGGCACCGCGTTGATCTACTATGGGGTGATCCTGGTGATGGTGTGGGCAGCGACACGCAGCTACCTTTACCTCGGGTTGGGTTTTGCGGGCGCTGCGGCGGGCGGTATCATTGGCTATAATATGTTCAGCCATGTGAAGCGCCGCGTCGCCATCTGGATCAACCCCTGGACCGATTATGAGGGGTCAGGCTATCAGATCGTTCAGTCTTTGATAGCTATCGTGAACGGAGGCCTGTGGGGAACGGGCCTTGGATTGGGCAATGCCTATGTTATACCGGCCAATACGACTGACTTTGTATACGCGATCATTCTCAATGAGTTTGGCATGATCTTCGGCATCTGTATTCTGGCGATGTATATCCTGCTGTTCCTTCGCGGGATCAGTATCGCGCTGAGATCCGGGTCCCGCTTTAACTCGTTGCTGGCAATGGGCTCATCGGTGCTGATCGCTTTGCAGGCTTTCATAATCATCGGGGGCAACATCAATATGATTCCGCTGACGGGCGTTACACTCCCTTTCATCAGTTACGGCGGAACAAGCCTGCTGTCAAGCCTGTCCATCATGGGCATATTGCAGGGTGTCGCCAGCTTGAATGACCGTGAGGTTGAGGAAGACAGGGAACTCGCCTTGGCTCATGGAGGATATCAATGAAGCTCTTAAAGCAGAATATTCGCTTGATCGCCATGATCGTGTGCGCGCTGTTTATCGCGCTGATAGGCTATGGCGCCTTCAGTATAAGCACCCAGGGGCAGCGTTGGTTTTCTTCCAGCGCCAATACCTACCTGCGCCGCGCCAAGAGCAATGTGCAGCCGGGCAATATTGTCGACCGTAACAATATATTGCTGGCAACGACCAACGCGCAGGGCAGGCGTGTTTACAGCTCGGATCCGGATATCAGGAAAGCTGTTGTGCACGCGGTGGGTGATGATGTCAACAACATTGCCTACGGCGCGGAAAGCTTTATGGCAAATTACCTGTACGCGTTCAATGAATCTTATCCGGAACTGCTTGTCCAGGCGTTGAAAGGCGAGAAAAGGCGGGGCAATGACATTAAGCTGCTGATAGACAGCGCGTTGTCCAAGAAAGCGTATTCCCTGTTTCCTAAAGGGAAAAGCGGCGCTTTGATCGTGATGAACTACCGTACAGGTGAAGTACTTGCGCTGCAAAGCTACCCAAGCTATGACCCAATGAACCTAAGCCAGGCGGATAAAGATAACCCGCTTAAACCTTTTTGGAACCGCGCGACCATGTGGAGCAGCGCGCCCGGATCGGTCTTTAAGGTGGTGACGCTGGCTTCCGCCCTGAAGAATATTCCCGATGCGCAGAGCAAGATGTACGAGTGCTTAGGTGCCCTCGTTGTTGAAGATACAACGATCACAGACGCGAACAATGCCGTGCACGGCATGCTGAACCTGAGTAAAGCTCTGGCCGTAAGCTGCAATATCACCTTCGCGCGGGTAGCGATGGAACTGGGTGACGCAACGCTGAAAAAAACATCGTCCGACTTCGGGGTAGGCGATTATTTTCTCTTCAGCGATCTGGTGGTTCAGAACTCCGCCTATCCAAACGTTAACCGCAGCCTGAAGGAGCTGGCCTGGACGGGACCGGGGCAGAGCAAGCTCCAGTTAACGCCTATGCATATGGCCATGATTGCCTCCGCCATCGCCAACGATGGCGTGATGATGGAGCCAAGGCTGCTGCTGGACGTTACCAATAATGCCGGTATCAGCCGTTATCAGTTCTATGGCAAGGAATACAAGCGTGTTATGCAAAAGCAGGATGCAGACATTATTGCCGATTATATGCAGGAAGCGGCCCGCAGCGGTACCGCCACATCGTCTGCGGTTTCCGGTTTGAAAATAGCGGGGAAGACAGGTTCAGCGCAGATAGACGCGCAGGATCAAACCAATTCCTGGTACATCGGCTTCATTGACGACGCGCGGTATCCCTATGCCGTGTGCGTGGCCATAGAGGATGCCGGCAGCGGGGGATCGGTCGCCGCCCCCATAGCCGGGCAGCTGTTTAAATATCTGAGCGGAAATAGCGGAAAATAGTCTCATCCGCCCGGCTTGAACAGAGATTAAGCAGCAGGTATAATATACTTCAGAAGGAGTGTGATTTGCATGTTTGAAGGTTTCCCCAGGGAGATGATTGAGTTCATGCTGCAAATCCGATTGAACAATAATAAGGAGTTTATGTCAGCCCGCCGTGAAGAATACGAAAGGGTCATGAAGCAGCCTTATTATGGATTAATTGAATCTCTGACGCCCGTTGCTCTTCGAATTGACCCGGGCATGGAGGTAAGGCCAAACAAGGTACTGTCCAGAATATTCCGTGATACGCGTTTTTCAAATGACAAATCACCTTACCGTGATCATCACTGGCTGGCTTTCCGGCACGCCGGGGAGTCGAAGGACATGGCAGTTATGCTGTGGTTTGAGGTTCGCATGGAGTATATCAGCTGGGGATTGGGATATTGGGGGGAAAACCGCCCGGCGATGGATATCTTCAGGCGCCGGCTGATCAGCCACCCGGGCGATTGGACAGGGTTGCTCAAGACGCTGGAGGGCACTGGGCTGTCTGTAGAGGGGGAAAAGTACAAGAGGTTGGTACCGCCAGTCACCCTTCCGCCGCCGCTTGACAGCCACTATCCGATGAAAAGCCTGTATATATCCAGAAACAGCGCGCCTTATGACGTGATATTTACTCCAAAGCTGGCCGATATGATTATCACTGATTATGAAACACTGGCTCCATTCTACCGGCTGCTGCGTGGCTGCTACGAATTATCATTATTTGAGGGGGTATCATGAGTACCTATGGTGCTTTAATCAGCGGAACGGACCTGCGCGGCGTAGCCCTGGGTGAAAATGCCCGTCTGACTCTTGAGGTAGCTGAGATGATCGGAAGGGCTTTTGCCGTTTGGGCCGGGCGCCGTGTGCGGATGCCTGAAAATGACCGGATCAGCATTGCGGTCGGACGCGATTCCCGCCTGAGCGGGGAATCTTTGCTTTCTGCCGTCGCGCAAGGCGTTGCCATACAAGGAATGAATATTATTGACTGCGGCCTTTGCACAACACCAGCCATGTTCAAGTGTCTGACCGGGGATGAGCCGATTGCCCAAGCCTCCGTGATGATCACCGCGAGTCATCATCCATCCGACCGAAACGGGTTTAAGTTTTTTATGCCCCGCGGAGGCATCAACGCGAATGAGCTGGCAGAAATCGTAGCTTTGATGGATGAAAAAATAACGCCTTCTCTGCGCTACGGCACGATAGAACGCTATAACTATCTTGATGTTTATAAACAGCAGATGATGGATATGGTGCGCGAACGCCTGGATGATCCGGTCAGCAAACCGCTTCTGGGGCTCCATGTCCTGGTTGATGCCGGCAACGGCGCCGGCGGCTTCTATGCCGGGATGCTCGAAGATCTCGGCGCGTGGACGGAGGGAAGCCAGTTTCTTGAGCCGGATGGTCATTTTGCGAACCATGCGCCAAATCCGGAAGATGAGACGGCCATACAGTCGCTGAGCGATGCGGTGGTAAAGTATTCCGCCGACCTTGGAGTGATCTTCGACGCTGATTGTGACCGTGCCGCCATTGTGGATCAAAGCGGCCTGGCGATCAACCGCAACCGGTTGATCGCGCTGGTATCCGCTATGCTGCTCAATGAGGAAAGCGGCCTGACAATTGTAACCGATTCCGTCACATCCTCCGGTCTGTCTCAGTTCATCGGCGAGTGGGGCGGTGAGCACTACCGCTATAAGCGCGGTTACAGAAACGTGATAGACGAGGCCAAGCGTCTGAACAAAATGGGCGTCAATTGCCCTCTGGCCATTGAGACAAGCGGACACGCTGCCTTCCGTGACAACCAGTTTCTGGATGATGGCATGTACCTAAGCACTTTGCTGGTATGCGAATGCATGCGCCTCAAGCGAGAGGCAAAGACATTATCAAGCCTGCTTGAGGGACTGAAGGAGCCGGTTGAGAGCGTTGAGCTGCGGCTGAATATCAAGCAGGAGGATTTCAGGTCAGCCGGCAAGCGCGTTATCGAAGCTGTAATGGACTATGCTTCTGAGACCGAAGGCTGGAATGTCGCGCCTGATAACAGGGAAGGCGTGCGCATCAGCTTTGATCTGCATCAGCATCCGAATAACGCCTGGTTCCTGCTGCGTATGTCTGTGCACGACCCTGTGCTGGCATTGAATGTTGAGAGTGATGTCAAAGGCGGTCTGCGTGAGGTGTTAAGCGCGCTGTACGGGGCCATCTGTCACCTGGGTGACCTGGTGGATGTCTCGCCGATCAGCGAAATCCTGAAGTGACAACAGGTACACCGGGTGCTTTGAATAGAAAGGAAGAATCATGAGAATCGAAGAAAAGACAATCAATACTATCCGCGTACTGTCGGCCGACATGGTACAGAAAGCCAACAGCGGCCACCCCGGCGCGCCCATGGGCATGGCGCCCATGGCCTATGCGCTGTGGATGCACGCCCTCAAGTTTGACCCTAAAGCGCCGCTTTGGGCTGACAGAGACCGCTTTGTTCTGTCCAACGGACATGCCAGCGCTTTGCTTTACAGCATGCTGCATCTGACAGGTTACGATCTGCCGATGGATGAACTCAAGCAGTTCCGTCAGTGGGGATCACTGACGCCCGGTCATCCCGAATACCGCCATACGCCGGGTGTTGAGACCACCACAGGCCCACTGGGACAGGGCTTTTCAAATGCCGTTGGTTTCGCGATCGCGGAAACCATGCTGGCCGCCCATTTTAACAGGCCTGGCTTCGAGCTTGTCGATCATCACACCTACGCCTTCGCCGGAGACGGCTGCATGATGGAAGGCATCAGCAGCGAGGCTGCCTCTCTGGCCGGTACGCTGAAGCTAAGTAAACTCATTGTACTGTATGATGATAATGAGATTTCCATTGAAGGCAATACCGATATAGCCTTCCGGGAGAATGTCGGCCAGCGCTTTGAAAGCTATGGGTGGCGCGTGATCCGCGTTGAGAACGGAAATGATTATGAGCAGGTGCTGACCGCGCTCAAGCAGGCGCGCGGTTCAGATAAACCTGTTCTGCTGGTCTGTCCGACCGTGATCGGCTTCGGCAGTGAAGCCAAACAGGGAACCGCCGGCGCGCATGGAGAGCCTTTGGGGGCCGATAACCTGCTGGCTGCCAAGAAGGCTCTGGGCATGAGCGAAGAGAGTTTTGCTGTCGCAGAGGATGTATATGCCCATGCGGCGCAGCGGGCAGCTGTTCAGGCTGAGAAACACGCTCTGTGGAATGACCTGTTTGCCCGCTATCAGGCAGCCTATCCTGAGCTTGCGGGGGAATGGGAGACATGGCACGGAGAACTTGACACCCATGCGCTGCTTAATGATTCCTCCCTGTGGGAATCAAGCGGCAAGAGCGAAGCGACGCGCGCCAGTTCCGGCACGATGATCAACCGCCTGGCTAAATTGATCCCCAACCTCGTCGGCGGATCGGCCGATCTGGCCCCCTCCAACAAGACGAATATTTCCGGCGGCGGTGATTACTGTGCTGATAACCGCGCCGGACGCAACCTGCATTTCGGTGTACGTGAGCATGCGATGGCCGCTATCACCAACGGTATCGCGCTGCATGGGGGCCTGAAAGTCTTCTGCGCCACATTCTTTGTGTTTACGGATTATATGAAGGCCGCAATGAGGCTGTCTGCCATCATGAAGCTGCCGGTCATTTATGTATTGACGCATGACTCTATCGGTGTCGGCGAAGACGGAGCGACCCATCAGCCCATAGAGCATCTGACGGCTCTTCGCGCCACACCGGGCATGCAGGTGATCCGTCCCTGCGATTATCGTGAGACAGTGACCGGCTGGATCACCGCTCTGACATCCAACGCGCCGACATCTCTGGTGCTGACTCGCCAGAACCTGCCGCAGTATAACGGGAAGGCTGAAGATATGGCGCGCGGCGGTTATGTGCTGAGCCCGGCTGATTCACAGCCCAAGGCTATCCTGATGGCATCAGGAAGCGAAGTCAGTCTGGCGATGGAGGCACAAAATGCGCTGAGGGCAGAGGGGATAGAAACCCAGGTGGTGTCGATGCCCTGCATGGAACTCTTTCTGCAGCAGGATAAGGCATATCAGGAATATGTGCTTCCTGGCGCGTGCCGCGCCCGCGTGGCGATCGAGGCAGGCGCTACCATGCCCTGGTACCGCTTCACCGGCCTGGACGGCAAAGTCATTGGTCTGGATGATTATGGCGCGTCCGCCCCGCAGGAAATACTTTACAAGGAATTTGGCCTGACGTCCGAAGAACTGGCCGAGGCAGTGAAGTCGCTGCTCTGAGAATAGACTGGCTCTGATATAAAGAGTAAGCGTCCTGACCGGACAAAAGCCGGGCAGGGCGCAAATCTATGAAAGCAAACGATCAGATCTGCCTGTAAACCGAAACGACCTTGCCCAAGATGCGAACATCCTGGAAGTACATAGGTTTCATCGCCGGATTTTCAGGCTGGAGGCGGATGCGGCCTTTCTCACGGAAGAAACGCTTGACAGTCGCGTCATCAGAGACCAGGGCGACGACGATATCGCCATTGTTTGCCTCTGACTGCTGCTTGACAACAATGTAATCGCCATGAAGAATGCCGGCTTGGATCATGCTGTCACCGCGGATGGTGAGAGCAAAATACTGGCCTTCACCGATCAATGAGGCGGGGATAGGGAGCATCTCCGAGCTATTTTCCTCGGCTAAAATGGGAATACCGGCAGCAACCGGACCCAGCATAGGAATCATGCGGACCAGGCTGTCAATAGTTTTATCATCATCAACAAGGCCCATGGCACGGGGTTTCATCGCGTCCCGCACCAGCAGCCCTTTGTTTTCAAGCCGCCTGAGGTGACCATGCACAGTGGAAGTGGACTTGAGTCCGACAGCCTCCCCAATTTCCCGGACAGAGGGGGGATATCCTTTGACAGCTACTTCCTGCCTGATAAAATCAAGGATCTTTCCTTGCGTATCACCGCGGACGCGTCTTTTTTTCTCGGGAGCATTGCTCATGACCAACCTCCTGTGACTTTCGTTGCGACAATTATAGCATGCAAACGTCTGTTTGCATAGCGCTAAATATCAGGCAAAGTGATTTTCTGCGCGGCTTCTTTGCGTTTTGTTTCTTTAATATCAGCATAATGGCGCTTTGTGGTATTGACATCGGCATGGCCCAAGGCATCGGAGACCAGATAGATATCGCCAGTCTGCTGATATAGCGTGGTAGCAAAGGTGCTTCTCAGCTTGTGCGGGCTGATTCGTTTCTTAAGCGGAGCCGCGATCTGTGCATACTTTTTGACAAGGTTTTCGACTGCGCGCGAGGTGATTCTGCGCCTTTGCAGGGAAAGAAACAGCGCGTATTCATGCCCCGGAAGCGCTGAAACTGTCTCACGCTCGATCAGATAGTTCTCAAGCGTCTCCTTCACTGTATCGGGATAGTAGAGGATGACCTGATTTCCGCCCTTTCTTGTGACCATGAAAGCGTTCTGTGAAAAATCAAGGTGATCAATATCAAGGCCAACCAGCTCGCTGACGCGGATGCCTGTGCCCAAAAAAACCATCAGGATGGCGATGTCACGTTTCTGTGTAAGGGAAAGGTATTTCTGCTGCCTGTCGCTAAGCCCTTCGCCTGAAACGACGGCGTCCATGAGCCGCTGAACCTCGTCAGGCTCTAAATACAGGATGGGCTTTTCATGCCGCTTGGGCAGGGTGACAATGCTGGCGACATTGGCAGGTATGAGCTCATTGCGGAACAGGTAATCAAAGTAGGATCGGATGCAGCTCAGCTTTCTCATAATGCCGAGCTCATAATTCTGGACCAGCGTGGGGGAAAGATCGCTGCCTTCGTCATAATCATCATTGTCAGAGACCCTGACATACTGCTGCAGGTAATCCTGAAACCCGACAATATCGCGTGCTGTGATCTGTGACAAGTCCTCGCCTGTCAGCATGAGGATAGAACTATTCGCAAAATACATATTTTCCAGATTCAGGTACTGGAAAAACAGACGGAGGTCATAGGCGTAGGCAAGTCTGGTCAGGGGGCTTGTTGTCTGTGACATGGACCGGAAATAGTCCGTACAGGACGTGGGCAGTTCTCTTTGAAGATCCTTCAGCCGATCGTTGATGCGCTGTGAGTACTCTGTAAGATAGGATATCCGCTTGGCCATTGGTAACACATTCCTTTCTGAGTTCAGATCGATAATGGTTATGAGGTATGCGTCAGAACACACTTACGATCTCTGAGCGTTTATGACCGTAGAAAGCTGTCACATTATAACCTTGAGCCCCGTGCTCTATGGGAAGTATAAACGCCATCTCAAAAAAAGGCAATACTATTCGTTAAAGATGCCTTTCGCGAATAGTATTGGCGGGAATCCCTTTGGGTTATTGTGCCGCTTTGGGAGCTATCACAGCATTTTGCGCAATGATCTTCTGTACTTCTGCCCTGGCCAGTTCATCACAGCGGTTATTCTCCGCATGATCCTGATGGCCTGGCACCTTGTGGAAACTGACATCATGCTTGCGCATCGTGATCAGCAGAAGCCTCCAGAGATCCTGGTTTTCTACCGGCTTGTTATCTGAGGTCATCCATCCCCTCTTTTGCCAGCTTTCTATCCAGTTCTGGTTGAAAGCATTGACTACATAGGTGGAATCCGAATATACTTCAACCTTGCAGCTTTGCTTTAATGCGCCTAATCCGCTGATGACAGCGAAGAGCTCCATACGATTATTGGTCGTATGGCTCATATTGCCGCTGATTTCCTTCTGGTGCGGACCAAATTTCAAAATCGCGGCCCATCCGCCCGGTCCGGGATTTCCGGAACATGCGCCGTCAGTATACAGGCGAACAAGCTTCTTATCTTCTTCTGTCAAGTGTATTACTTACCTACCAACGCCAAGGTGTCGCGCGCGATGACGATCTCCTCGTTCGTGGGAACGACGAGTACTTTCACCTTGCTGTCAGGCGTAGAAATCTCGATCTCCTTGCCGCGGACCTTGTTCTTTTCCTTATCGAACTTAATGCCCAGGAATTCCATATTCTCAAGGACGCCTTCACGCAGCTCCCAGCCGTTTTCGCCGATACCGGCAGTGAAGATGACCGCGTCAACGCCGCCCATCACAGCGGCATAAGCTGCGATATACTTCTTAATGCCTTGATAGAGCATATCGATTGATATCTGTGCGTTCCTGTCCCCTTTTGCCGCTGCTTCTTCTACATCGCGCATGTCGCTGCTGATGCCGCTGATGCCCAGGAAGCCGCTTTGTTTGTTCAGGATATCAAGCATTTGGTTAATATCAAGATTCTCATGATTCATAATAAATTGAAGCACGGCGGGGTCCACATTGCCGCTGCGGGTACCCATGATCACGCCCTCAAGCGGTGTCATGCCCATGGAGGTATCGACTGACTTGCCGAACTGAACAGCCGCCATCGATGAGCCATTGCCCAGGTGACAGGTTACCAGGCGAAGCTCCTCTATCGGGCGGCCTAAAATCTCGGCGGCGCGCTGGCTTACATAACGATGGCTGGTACCGTGGAAGCCATAGCGGCGTACGCGAAGGCGCTCATAGTACTCCATCGGCACGCCATACAGATAAGACTTTGGCGGCATAGTCTGGTGGAAGGCCGTATCAAACACAGCGACCATAGGCGTGTTGGGCATGATCTTCTGGCAGGCGTAAATGCCCATCAAATTTGCGGGGTTATGCAGCGGTGCCAGCTGAACGTTTTTCTCGATAGCGGCAATGACCTCATCGTTGATGACTGCGGAGGCGGTAAAGAGTTCTCCGCCCTGCACCACACGATGGCCGACAGCTCCCACTTCGTCCATGGATGAGATGACGCCATAATCTTTATCTGTCAGAACCTGAATCATCATGGCCACTGCGTCCAGGTGATCCTTCATATCGGACATGATAACGCGCTTTTCTCCATTCGCCTTCTGCGTCAATTTACCGCCTTCGATACCGATGCGCTCAATCATTCCCTGCGCGATTGTTGCCTCGTTATCCATGTTGATCAGCTGGTATTTCAGCGATGATGAGCCCGCGTTTACGATTAGAATCTTCATCTTATTGCCTCCACAATTTTCTTATTTCAATTATACAACATATCAGTGTGAAAAGGAATGCCAAATAAAATTTTTATGAATCACCCTTCATGTTTTTATCAGGATTTCATCCCGGAGTGTCAAGATGTTCATAGCGCCCATCATTGCGGCCTCTCTAAAATTATGGGTGGAAAAAATGATCAAAGAGGTTGATTTTTGTATGAAGGGGCTAATTCTCCCCTTTATCTGCTCATCTATTCCGGAAAAAGGCTCATCCAGCAGCAGTACATCCGATGAAAAGGCAATGGCACGCGCCAAGGCTACACGGCGTTTCATTCCGCCGCTCAAAACAGCCGGGTATGCATCAGCAGAATCCCCTATATCAAGCGCATCCAGCAAGTTCCTTGCCTCTTCTTGAGAAGGATGCTCCATAGCCAGCATAACGTTTTTAAGGGCAGTGTGCCAGGGCAGCAGCCTGTCTTCCTGAAACATGATTCCGACGCGCAGATTATTCAGTCCGCTAATACTGCCGCTATCAGGTGCCAGTAAACCGGAGAGGATCTTCAGCAGGCTCGACTTGCCAATGCCGGAAGAGCCCATCAAGGCAAAGACACCGGAATCAGGAAGGCTGAAGGATACCTTGTTCAGAATGACACGCCCCTCAAACGAAAGGCACAGATTGCTGCATTCTATCATATCCTTTCCCCTCCGGAAGAAGCTCCGCGTAACCTGATCAGTCTCTTTATACCAGCTTCCAAGGCCATGCTGAGCATGATCACCGTTACGGTCCAGGCAAACAGATCCTCCGTCAATAAGTACACTTTAGCGTCCTGCAGATTCTTACCGACGGAATTCAGTGGTCTTGCGATGACCTCCGCCGCAATGCATGCTTTCCAGGCAAAGCCTATCCCGTTTGCGCATGCGGTATACAAATAAGGAAGAACGCTGGGAACATATATATTAAGGATTGTCTTCTGTCTTGAGAACTTGTATGCTCTTCCCATTTCCAGAAGTTCGGCGGGTGTTTGTTCTATCCCCTGCTGAACATCCTGCCATATCATGGGCATGACGGCAAGAAAACCTATAAAAACAGGCGCCGCGCTGGCGGAAAGCCAAAGCAGCACCAGAATGATGAAAGATGAGATGGGAGTTGAACGTACCACGGTTTTGATGGGTGACAGCAGCTCATCGGCGGCGCGAAAACGGGCACAAAGAACAGCAAGCGACGTGCCTGTAACTGCAGCCAGCAAAAAGCCCATCATTACCCTGAAAAGACTTCCCGACAGGCTGAGCCAGAAAGAACTGTATCTCCAAAGCTCCATCATTTTTTTAAGCGTGCTGAGTGGATCTGGCAAAAGAAAGGGGAAGCCGGCCAGGCGGGAAGACATCTCCCATATCACGAGCCAGAATATGGCAACCAGCAGCTTTTTCCCCGACTTACCGGTTCGTGTGCTTCCCACAGCGATAAACTCCTGTAAACTTCTAATAAAAGAGGCCGGACAAGCTGCCCGGCCTCTTATCATTGTTTCAATCAGTCTTCGATGACCCTGGCGACAGCGCCGGAACCGACGGTGTGGCCGCCCTCGCGGATAGCAAAGCGCAGGCCCTGCTCGATCGCGA
>CAYZRZ010000055.1:0-12864 GCA_964480995.1 uncultured Christensenella sp. | reverse complement strand
CACCATGATCATTGCGGCCATGGCGGGCATCAAGGTGTTCGCCACCGGCGGTGTTGGCGGGGTTCACCGCGGCGCTGAGACCACCATGGATATCTCCGCCGACCTGGAAGAACTGGCTCACACCCCCGTCGCCGTCGTCTGCGCGGGCGCCAAAAGCATACTTGACCTCGGCCTCACCCTTGAATACCTCGAAACCCGCGGCGTCCCGGTGATCGGCTTCGGCACGGACGAACTGCCCGCCTTCTACACCGACCGCAGCGGCTTTAAGGTGGACTACCGCATGGATACCCCTGAGGAGATCGCGGATGCCCTGCGCGCTCAGCGTCAGCTGGGCTTCCCCGGCGGCATGCTGATCACCAACCCCATCCCCAGGGAGTTCGCCATGGATCCTGATACCATTAAATTAGCCATCGACCAGGCCCTGCGCGAGGCACATGAGCAGGGCATCAAGGGCAAGGATACCACGCCCTTCCTGTTGGCCAAGGTGGCCGAGCTGACCGGCGGCGACAGCCTGAGCAGCAACATCAGGCTGGTCTACAATAATGTGGCGTTGGCCGCCAAGATCGCAAAAGCGCTGTAAATTTAACCGGAAGCTCAGCTAAACCCCGCGGTGTTCATCCGCGGGGTTTTGATCATGATCACCTTATCCATATCCGCCTCGGGAAACTCATCCCGCATAAAAAAGGCCATCAGGGTCGTCATCCACAGATGCTCCGCCACGCTTTCGTGCCGGCCCTTTGAGGTATAGCAGTGCCGGGTCGTTTCCTTCAGTCTCTCGGCGACCCGAAGGATGTCCAACAGTTTTCTCACTTCCATATCTCTCCTACAAATTGCATATTCTATATACAAAAAAGCCGCCATGAATGCTTTTTACATCATCAGCGGCTTTCAGTCAAGGTCTGGACTGATCAGGCAGAAGCCTTGTTCAGCGCCTTGGCCAGACGGGCCTTCTTGCGGTTGACGGCGTTCTTGTGAACGATACCCTTGGCCGCGGCCTTATCCAACGTGGAGGCGACAACGCTCAGCTCTTTGACTGCTGCGGTGGGATCGGACGCGAGAACGGCATTGTATTTCTTCACTGCGGTCTTCACTCTGGATTTCACCATGCGGTTACGCAGGTTTTTCTTCTCATTCACCTTGACGCGCTTGATGGCTGACTTAATGTTCGGCAACTTGTTTCACCTCCCCGAATAGCTTGTGCTTAACAGCAAAATTGACTTTACCACAATCTGCCGTTCAAAGCAAGAGACAATCCGGTAAAACTGAATATTTTTCCTATTTTTCCTGAACAGGCCGCCGCTGACCTGCTGATCTCCATACATCTTCGCGGAATGGAATACCGAACTCCAAAGCCCCATTGCATTTCATACTGACAGAGCATCCAGAACACGTAACAATGCAGTACCCCAGGGCTTTGCCCTAATCACCGGACAGCCTATGCGGCCGCATGTGTCTCCGATCCACCGCCCGTAAGCGGCGCTGACTTCAGCCCTGAAACGCTGCGGTTCGCCGCCTTCCCTTGCCATGTAGTTTTCAACAATCTGAGGGATATCCTCCCGCAGGAAGACAGCCCTTACAAAGGAACGATCAAGAAGTGCCACGAGATCGGGAGAGATAAAGTCCCCTTCAATGATGACAGGAACCTTGTCCTCAATATGGCGCTGGAAAAGCGCCTTCAGCGCCGGGATCATTCCCCTGCCGACATCGATCAGCCAGTTCACATTGTTGTGCATATTTTGTTTTTGTTTTTGTTTTCTCATGTGTCTTATTGACGAATGACGCAAAATTCACTATGCTTGAGTGTAATTTCTTTAGGCTTGCAGGGAGGTGCGGCATGCTCAATCACAGGGGTACTGATACACTAAAAACACAGCGCCTGGTGCTGCGCCCTTACCTCGAAGGAGACGGGGATGCCATGTACCTGAACTGGGCAAATGACGAAGAGGTATGCCGCTATCTTACCTGGGCCCCGCATGAGAGCGTGGCCGACAGCCGGCGGATCGTCAATGACTGGGCAGCCTGCTATGGCAGCGAGTGCTTTTATCATTGGGCCATCACGCGGGATGGTGAGCTGGTCGGTGATATCGCGATCGTCCGCTGGAATGAGCAGAATGAAGAAGCGGAAATAGGCTACTGTCTCAGCCGCAGGCTGTGGGGGCAGGGCATCATGACCGAGGCGCTGCGCGCCGTCACGCTCTATCTCTTTTTTAGCATAGGCTTTCACCGCGTGATGCTCCGCCATGACCGGGAAAACCCCGCCTCCGGCCGGGTGATGCAAAAAGCCGGTTTCCGCTATGAGGGCTGCATGAGAGAGGCCTCCAGGCGCAGGGACGGCACCTGGGCCGACCTTTGCCTCTATGGCGCGACACGCGAGGATTTTCAGGATAAAATGGAGGAGCAAACCCTATGACCAACATTCCCTCCGGCTACCAGTCCCTGCTTGACCTGTACGAGACACAGGAGGGTATCGCGCTGATCAAGCATACCTTTGTCGATTTTTTATGCAAGGCGCTGAACCTCAAGAGGGTATCGGCTCCCTTGTTTGTTGAAGGGACGACAGGTCTCAACGACGATCTCAACGGCATCGAGCGGCCCGTGCGCTTTGACGTGAAGCAGACGGGGGCAGATGTGGAGGTGGTGCACTCCCTGGCCAAGTGGAAACGCCAGGCGCTCCAGCGCTACGGCTTCCCTGTGGGAGAAGGGCTTTACACGGATATGAACGCCATCCGCCGCGATGAGGCGCTTGATAACCTGCATTCCATCTATGTAGACCAATGGGACTGGGAAAAGGTGATCACGAAGGAACAGCGCACCATGGCCACGCTGAAAGACGCCATGCAGCGCATCGTGACCGCCATCTGTACCACCGCGGATCTTTTGCAGTGGCGTTTCCCTGAACTGAGCGTGCCACTCACGCGCGAAGTCACCTTCTTCACCGCCCAGGAGCTGGAGGATCTCTACCCCAGCCTGACACCCAAGCAACGGGAAAACAAGGCCGCCGAGCTTTATGGCAGTGTCGGCCTCTTGCAGATCGGCGGCGCGCTCAGGTCTGGCAAGCCGCATGACGGCCGCGCGCCCGACTATGACGACTGGTCCTTAAACGGAGACATCCTGATGTGGAACGACACCCTGGGAGAAGCTCTGGAACTGAGCTCCATGGGTATCCGCGTAAGTCCCGAAAGCCTGGCCCGGCAGCTTGAGATATCAGGCTGCGCGCGGCGAAGCGCTTTCCCCTTCCACCAGTCACTGCTCAAAGGCGAACTGCCCTACACCATCGGCGGCGGCATCGGCCAAAGCCGCCTGTGCATGCTGCTGCTTGAGAAGGCCCACATCGGCGAGGTGCAATCCAGTTATTGGGATGAAGATACACTGGCCCGGTGCCGGGACGCGGGGATCATATTGCTCTGAATCCACTCTTGCAAAAAGCCCTTGTCCGCATGATCGCGGGCAAGGGCTTCTAATATTTTGATCAGCTTTATTTGACAGAAAACGCGTAGACAGTCGTCGTCTTGTACTCATCCCCCGCCTTCAGCCTGGCGCTGCCAAAGCCGGGATGGTTGGGCGTATCCGGGTGCTGCTGTGTCTCCAGCGCCATGCCAGCGTACGCGTCATACCGCTGCCCATCATGACCGGAGCAGTTTAGCCCCTGGCCGGAGTAGCACTGGATGCCCGGCAGATCGGTCAGCACGCTCATTTGCCTGCCGCTGTCAGGCGCGCGCAGAATGGCGGCTACACGCAGGCCCGCTGCTCCGGAAAGCACATAAGCGACATCAAAGCCCTTGGCGCCTTCAAACATGGGATGCGAGGGCTTCTTCCACGCCTCTCCTACCATGACCGGCCGTACAGCGTCAAAAGGCGTTCCTTCCACAGGCAGGATCTTCCCCGTGGGGATCAGTTCGCTATCCGCTTCAAGGAATTGATTCCCCATGATCTGCAGCGTATGCGACAGGATATCCTTACCATAGCCCAGATTAAAATAGGCATGATTGGTCAGGCTGATCTGCGTATCACGGTCGCAAACCGCTGAGTACTCAATTTTCAGATTGGCCTGGTCATCAAAGCTGAACCGGACCCGGGTGTTCAGTTCGCCGGGAAACCCCTCCTCCAAATGCGGGGAAGTATAGCGCATGGTGACGCTCTGTTCGCCCGTTTCATAGGCCCACAGCTTCTGGTCAAAGCCATTTTTACCGCCGTGCAGCGTATTCCTTCCCTCGTTGGCGGTGATCTGGATGCGTTTGCCATCCATGTCAAAGGCTGCGCCGCCGATCCGGTTGGCGTAGCGGCCGATGGTGCCGCCCATGTAGCCGATATCCCGGCGGGCATACCCCTCCGCGCTGTCCTGCCCAAGGCATACCTCGCCAGGTTTCCCGTCTTTGTCAAGCGCCTTGATTGACACGATGTGCGCGCCGAAGCTGGTGAGGCTGACGCTCTCCCCCCTCGCGTTTGAGATGGTGATGAGATCCGCCTGCTTGCCCTGCGGATCAAGCCCAAAGGGACGAATTGTAACACTCATTGCCTTGCTCCTCCGCTGCCCATCATCTTCGCCCACTGATCGAAGCGGGCGACAAAATCTTCATTGTCCTTGGTACGGTCCATCATTGACAGCACCATGGAGATACCCTCCTGCTCGCTGGAACCGGCGATCATGCGCCGCACGCGCAAGGCCACAGTCTCCTCATCGCGGCTGAGCAGCAGCTCGTCATGCCGGGTGCCGGAGCGCACGATGCTGACCGCCGGAAAAATACGCTGCTCCTGCAGGGCGCGGTCAAGCGTCAGCTCCATATTGCCGGTGCCTTTAAACTCCTCATAGATCATATCATCCATGCGGCTGCCGGTCTCCACGATGGCTGTGGCAATGATGGTAAGGGAACCGCCCTCTTTCATATTGCGCGCCGCGCCAAAGAACCGCTTGGGCTTATTGAGCGCGCCCGCGGCCAGGCCGCCGGACATGATGCGGGCGGTATTGGGCGCGATGGTGTTATAGGCACGGGAAAGGCGGGTCAGGCTGTCCATCAGGATAACGACATCCTTCCCCTGCTCCACAAGACGCTTGGCTCGGTCGATCACCAGCTCGCTCACGCGGGCGTGATTTTCAGCGGGCTCGTCAAAGGTGGAGTAGAATACGTCACCGCCAACAGTCTCCTTCAGGTCGGTCACTTCCTCCGGCCGCTCATCGACCAGCAGGGTCATCAGGTGAACATCGGGATGCAGAGCTCTCATTGACAGGGCGATTTTTTTGAGGATCGTCGTCTTGCCGGCCTTGGGCGGGGCAACGATCAGCGCGCGCTGGCCAAAGCCGATGGGGACAAACAGGTCGATAAAGCGCAGGACAGGATCATTCTGCTCGGGAGAAGAAAGCTGCAGGCGACGGTCCGGATAGACAGGCGTCAGATCATCGAAATCACGGCGGTTTTTAGCTTCCTCGGGTTCCTGCCCGTTGATGCTGGTGATATAGAGCATCGCGGCATAGCGGTCGCCTTCACGCTGCGGGCGGGTCTTGCCCTCCACAAAATCTCCGTCACGCAGGGCAAACCTGCGGATCTGGGCATTGGAGATGTACACATCGCTCTTGCCGGGCAGGAAGTTGCCCGCGCGCAGGAAGCCGTAGCCATCCGGATGAGATTCCAGCACGCCGGCGCCATCGCCGCAATCGCCCGTCGCCAGCATTTCAGGCACAGCGGGGTTGATGCCGCCCGGATCGCGCGGCTGCATCGGCTCCCGGCGAAGCACAGAAACCGGATAGGTCCTCACTTCGGCAACATCGGGCATGACAGGCGCAGCGTAGTCAACCGGCGGCCTGCGGTAGGCAGATACAACATCCGCCGCGGCCTCCGCCAGGGGCTGCTGGTAACGCGCGGCACCCGGCTGAGCAAAGGCGGAAGGCCGGTATCCCTGCGGAATGGCCGGCACGGCAGGCGCGGACACGGTTGCTGCGGCTGCCGCTTCCGCCGCCCTGGCAGCCTCGGGACCAAACCGCGGGGCGCGGGAAGGCACGGGGCGTGTCTGCATGGTAGATGTAAAACTATCGCCGGAGGCCTGGTAGGGGCTGGTCTTCCCCGCGGGAGGCGCAGATTGGGCAGCATAGGACTGGGGATTGTGCCAGGCCCTTGCCCCTGTCAGGTTGAAGACCGGCTTTGCCTTGCCGGTGGATGTCAGCTGGGGCTGGCGGACAGCAGGCGCGGCAGGCGCCGCCTGCGGCTTGGGCTGAGGGCCGGTCGCCGGACGGGACGCTGTCAGGACAGGAATATCATCCGAATCATCGGCGATGATCATTGCCCGGCGTTCCGTCGCCTGCTGCAAAGCGGCAGATGAAGGGGCAGGCTGCTCCGCAGCTTTCTCTTCTTTGGGCGCTTGCGGCACCTGCGGTTCCTTGACAGCCAGGCCGGCTTCGTTAACCTGCTGGATAATTGTCTTTTGAATATGATCTAAAATATCGGATTTGGTACGCAAAGCGCCGATCACGATGCCGCGATCCTTGGCAAATTTACGCAACTCTACAATCGTCGCGTTGGCTAATTCCGATGGGTTCATGAATATCCCTCCAAGAAATGATCAAATAGGATGAAATGGCAGTCTTGTTTATGGAAATTTATATGTTATGGTTTGCCGTTTGCTTATTTCATGACAGGAAGGGCTTGTACATAGATGCCCAGCAGACCGGGCCCGGTATGAACAGCCAGCGCCGGACCGACAGTGCTTTCAATGAATGACTTGCAATTGGGGATCAGCTGTTTGACCTGCTGCACGACGCGGGCGGCTTCTTCCTTGGCGTTGCCGTCGATCACGGCGACAGAGCAGGCAATGCACTTCTTCGCTTCCGCCACAGCCAGCGCGATGGTTTCGTTGATGGCGTGCGCCCTGCCCCGCACCTTTGCGGCGATGGTGTAAGCCCCTTCGACGTTGCAGGTGATCACGGGCTTGATTTTAAGCAGAGACCCCAGCACGGCCGACACCTTGCCGATGCGCCCGCCGCGGGCCAGATAATCCAGCGTAGAGAGGCAGAAATACACTTTGGATTCACGGATGCTGTAATCAACCGCTTCAATGATTTCTTCCATCGTGTAACCCTCACGGGCAAGGTTCGCGGCAAGCACCGCCTGTCCCCCCGCTCCGTAGCTGATGCTGAGGGTATCCATCACATGAATATCCAGCCCTTCATAGCTGTCGGCCATCACGCGCATCATGTTGCAGGTCCCCGACAAAGCGCTGGAAATGCTGATGATGATCAGCTTCTCATAGCCATCCCGCTTGATCTGATCAAGCGTATCTAAAATATAATCTCCGCCGGGCAGTGAGGTACGCGGCGTTTCCAAGGGAAGCCTTTCATATACCTCTTCGATGCTGATATCAATCTTGTCCCTGTATTCGCCGTCTGAGTAGATGATGGTGACGGGCACGGAGTAGATGCCAAGTTCTTTGATTTGTTCGGGTGATACATCGGTGCAGGAGTCTGCTAAAACGGCTATTCTGTTCGGATTCATTCCGTCCTCCTCAATACTATGGATACAGTTTACTTTTTCATTCGTTGTATGTCAAGCGTCCATGGCAATAAACGATGCCCGCTAACCCTCATCCTGCCCGTACACATCCAGGAAGGAGGTAAAAGGCCCTTCATCCCGCATGCGCCAGCCAAGCACCGCGCCCAGGCTTACTTTTTGCGCCGATGAAAAAATGCTGCTCTCAACCAGAGGGATGGTTTTCTTCAGATCCTTGATCAGCTGCTTGACCTGCTTGCGCTTGCCGCCGTCCTCCCGCTGCGTGACGCGGCAGGCGCAGGTCATCACCGGGATGCCATAGCGGGCGACAAAGCTTTTCACCTGCTCCTCCCGCACCAGATAAAAGGGACGGATCAGTTCCATGCCTTCAAAGTTGCGGCTGTGCAGCTTGGGCATCATAGTTTTGAATTCCCCGCCATACAGCAGGCTCAGCATCGTGGTCTCGATCACGTCATCATAATGGTGACCCAGGGCGATCTTGTTGCAGCCAAGCAGCTGCGCCTGCTTATACAGGTGCCCGCGGCGCATGGACGCGCAGACGTGACAGGGCGAGTTCTTGGCGGCCTCAATGCTTTCATAGATATCTGTCTCGAAAAAATGAAGCGGTACGCCCAGGGCCTCCGCGGTTTCCTCCATGGTGCGGCGTTTCTCAGGCGAGAAGCCGGGATCCATCGATAAAAAGTGAAGCTCGAAGGGGACCATGCTGTGCCTGTGAAGCAGCTGCATGCACTTGGCCAGCAGGAACGAATCCTTGCCGCCCGATACGCAGACAGCCACGCGGTCGCCCGGCTGAATTAATTGATACTCTTTGACGGCGCAGACAAAATAGCGCCAGATGGTCTTGCGGTAGGCAGTTGTGATGCCGCGCTCAACCTGATCCTTTAAATTTTCCAAATCTATCCTCCCGGCAGAACAGGCATGATTATAGCATACCCATTCGCCTTATGCTATAATTTGACCCGTCAGAAATTCACGTTTTTGGCAGAAGGAGATACGAATGCTGAACAAACTGGAGGCCCTGGTCAGGGCGGCGGGCTCGCTGATCACAGACAGCAGCGACAGCGCCATCCATGATAAAGAGGGCCATTTTAATTATGTGACCGACCGCGATGTCGAGGTGCAGGAATTTCTGCGGGAGGGCCTTTTGCAAATCCTGCCGGGTTCCCTGTTTTTTTCTGAGGAGCAGGAAAACCAATCCCTGACCGATACCCCCACCTGGATCGTTGACCCCATCGACGGAACGGTCAATTTTACGCGCGGCAGGTCATTTTCCGCTGTATCGGTCGGCTTGACAGTGGCTCGCAAGCCCCAAATCGCCCTGGTCTATGACCCCTACAGCCGGGAAATGTTCACGGCAGAGGCCGGTAAAGGCGCGCGGCTCAACGGCGAACCCATCCGCGTGAGCGGCAAGCCCTTTGACCGGGCACTGATCACCTTTGGCACCGCGCCCTATCATCCGCAGCTGTCCAAAGTCAGCCTTCAGGCAGCGCTGGCCATGCTGCACGCGGCGGGCGATCTGCGCCGCACGGGTTCCGCCGCGCTTGACCTGGCCTGGACAGCCTGCGGGCGGACAGATTTTTTCTTTGAGATGCTTCTCTCCCCCTGGGACTACGCCGCCGGCGCGCTGCTGATCACGGAGGCGGGCGGCCGGATCGCGGTGCCCGGTCCCGGCGGCTCTGACATTGATTTCGGCCGTCCCTGCGCCCTCGTCGCCTCCAACCAGCCCTGCTTTGAGAAGGGGCTTGATATCTTAAACCGCGCCATCAAGGGGGAACTTACGCTTTGATCTCATCCATCCCCCTTTCATCCCCGCACGTTCATTCCCAGTTCTGCGACGGGCGCAATACCGCTGAAGAGATGGTGCTGGCCGCCATCAGCCGCGGCTTTGTCAGCCTGGGCATCTCCGGCCACTTTGATCTGGTGATGCGCCACAACCGTGCCCATGAACTGTTTGACCCGGATGACCCTGCCGTGACGCGGGCCGCCTTTGAATGCATGGAGCAGGCTATCACAGGCTGCCGCCTGCTGGAAGTGAATACCGGGGCCATCCCCCGCTTCGGCGCTTCCTCCCCCTATCCCGAGCTGCCTCTCCTCAGGCACTGGCACGATCTGGGCGGCGAGGTCATCCTCTCCAGCGACTGCCACTTCGCGGACCAGATCGACGGCGGGTACGATAAAGGCCTCCTGCGCATGCGGGAGGCCGGATACAAGCAGATGAAGCTGCTGGGAAGGCGGAAACCCTGTTTGAGACGGCGGAGATTTAGGTTCTGCGCTTAATGATGCAGGACGGCTTCCGGTTTCCGCAGTGCTTGCATATCAAAGGCCGGCATGCTGCCCAAACGCGCGGTAAACCCAAGCGCGTTGTAAAGGCCCAGATCGCAATCCGCGCATCCAACAACCAGTGAACGAACGCCGATGTGCCCGGCCGCGCAAGGAGATGCTCAATGCTTCCCCTCCGGCAGCGCTTCCCATACAGAGGCTTCCCCGAGCGGCTGTTCCCGCAGGGCGCGCAGGCGCTTGATGCGCCGCTCGATGCGCAGGCCGGTCATGGCCTGGCTGCGGTACTTATCCATCAGCGCGCGCAGGCCCATGGCCACCGGCACCGCCGGCAGAGCGCCCGCGCCCAGCCCCGCGACCACGGCGCCTGCGCCCATCGCGATGCCCGTCTTGGCCAGGCGGAAAGCGGAATCCTGCATGCCGGCTGTCGCGGTCTTTTTGCCCAACAATACGCGGCCGCCCTCGGTGAAGGCGATGAGAAACAGGGGCAGACCAAAGCTGGCCGCGTCCAGCAGGCCGTTATCGCTGATCAGGCCCAGATCCACCGATACCTCATCGGCCAGGCTGAGACCGGCGGCAACGCTGTCTGTCAGCGTCGCGCTCTGCTTCTTTTGATACTTTTCCGCTAACTCCTTAAAGCTTGTCACCTAAGACCCTCCCAACAGATTGAGCACCGTCACCAGGACCCACGCGCCCGCGATGATGGCGGCTATCACCGTCACCTGCCGCAGTACTTGAGACAGGCCGCCCCGCTTTTGCCCCTTCTCCCGCTGCTTTTCAAGGGCAGTCAGGCGCTTTTCGATCGCTTCCAGCCTGTCCGACAGCTCACGCCTATCCTTGGCCCTGGTTTCTTCCAGGATGGTCTGCGCGGCGGACAGCTGGGCCAGATCGCGCTGAGCAATGGACAGATCCTCGCTCAGCCCTTCGGCCACCACGGTCATCTCCTGCGTAAACTCATCCATCAGGGCGTTCATATCCCGGCCCTTCAGGCCGCCCATCGCCGTATCCAGCAGCTCCTTTGAGCGCCTGATCAGGCCGCTTTTTTTATCGTCTGTTTCGGGGTTCATCACACTAAGCGCAGACCGTTTCGCGCCTGCTCTTCCGCGTAGCGGTTCAGCAGGCCCTTCACGCGGTTGTAGGGGTTCAGCAGGGCGCTGAGGCTGCGGTCATGGTTGAGCGTGGCGATCAGGTAAGCCACGAACTTGGATACATCCGCCTGCGAGAACCATTTGGCCTTCAGCAGATCAGGGTTGGTATAGTTCAGGTTGGTGGCAATCACCTTGTAGATGATCCCCTGCTCATACGCCTCGTCAAATTCCGCGAGGCCGCTGGTGAAGAAGGCGAAGGTTACCATGCAGATGATGCGGTTGGCCTTGCGCTTTTTCAACTCCCTGGCCAGGTCAAGCAGCGATTCACCGGAAGAGAGGATATCATCGGATACGATGACGTCCATGCCCTCCACATCAGCACCTATGTACTCATGGGCGATGATGGGGTTTCTGCCGCTGACGATGGTGGTGTAGTCGCGCCGCTTGTAGAACATGCCCAGATCCAGCGCCAGGACGGAAGCATAGAATATGTTGCGCTGCATGGCGCCTTCATCCGGGCTGACCACCAGCATGCTTTCCCTGCTGATATTCAGGTCCTTCACATCGTGGCACAGGGCCTTGAGCATCTGGTAGGTGGGCATCACGTTTTCAAAGCCCAGCTGGGGCACGGCGTTGACCACGCGGGGGTCGTGCGCGTCAAAGGTGATGATGTTCTCCACGCCCATGCTCTCCAGCTCTTGCAGGGCCATGGCGCAATCCAGGCTCTCGCGGGATGTGCGGCGGTGCTGGCGGCTTTCATACAGGAAGGGCATGATGACATTGACGCGTTTGGCCTTGCCGCCGATGGCGGCGATCACGCGCTTGAGGTCCTGGTAATGATCGTCGGGTGACATGGGCACAACCTGATCATACATCGTGTAGGTCATTGAGTAGTTGGTCACATCGGTGATGATGTAAATATCAAGGCCGCGCACGCTCTCCTTGATCAGGCCCTTGCCTTCCCCCGTGCCGAAGCGGGGGCAGTAGGCCTTGATCAGAAAGCTGTCCCGGTTGCCGCCGGGCACTGTATAGAACTGCGTGTCGGTATCTTCCTCCAGGCTGTGCCACTTCAGCAGCCAGGTATTGATCATTTCGCCGATCTTTTCGCACCCGTTCATCGCGATAATTCCAAGCGGCCCGTAAGGAACCTCATTCAAATCCTTCGCCCATGAAACAACCGTACCCGCCATGTCTGCCCTCCTGAGAAATAATTCTTTATCCATCTGTCGCCCGGCCCCGCCGGGCAGGGTGATCAGGCGCCGCCGGCCTCTTCCGCCGCCGCGGGCACCGCCTCCTCCAGCAGGGTGATGTTCTGCGCCCGCAGCTTGGGATAGCTGTGCTCAGCGCTCTCAGCCCCCTCGGCGCCCAGGCCTTCCAGAATACCATAGACGCGGACCTTGCTGTCAACCGTATAGCCCGGATCGCTGTCAGCCACCAGGATCACGGTATCGGCATAGCCGGTGGGGCCCATGCGCAGGGCCAGGCTGATCACATAATCGCCGGCCTGCTGCTCTATCCCGGTAATGAAGCCATCGTAGGTCAGCAGCTTGCCGTCATAGATATCCGCCTTGGCGATCAGATCCGTATAGCTGGGGCTGACCGCCTCGCCCTGATCCTGCGCGGGGACAATGGCGGCCTCGCCTGTCTCTATCGCCTGACCCTCGGGGATGGCAGCGCCGCGCACAGCGGTGATATCAAAGGTGCGGATATCCAGGCTGCCCTTCTGGAAGGACATCCGTACGATGTACTCGCCCTCCTCCTTTGTATCGATGTTGAAGCTGAACTCGCCCCTGTTGTTGCTCTTTTTGCTGGTGCTCTTGCCGTTGACCACCAGCTGTATCGTGGTGGCGGGATCGGTCACCCCGCTGATGACGTACTTATCCCCCGTCAGCGTTTCGGGCAGCTGGCTTTTAAACTCTACCGGCAGCAGGTTGCGGCCGTAGTTGATCGAATAGGTCTTCTCCAGCGGTTCCAGCCCATCCGCCTCCACCAGCAGGGTCAGC
>CAYZRZ010000054.1:0-12877 GCA_964480995.1 uncultured Christensenella sp. | reverse complement strand
ATTAAACTCATGCATAGAATGATGCTGAGAGGAAACGAACCACAGAACACACGGAAAGCACGGAAAAGGAAGGGACCTATAATCGTGTCACTTCGTTCTGTGTATTCCGTGTATTCCGTGGTTGGTCATTCCTCTCGCGGCGCAATGTGTCCCTTATCTCATCTTTTGCTCTTTCAGATTCAATTTGCCCTGATAAAAGCCCCGCGCTTCGCTCTTCCCCTTCAAACCATCCGCGCCCGCGCTCAGCTTCAGATCCAGCGCGAAGGGCGCGGTGGGGAAGATCACGCGGATGCGGATGGTATCGCCGTTCATGCCGAAGCCGCCCAGATAGGGCAGATTGCCCTCGCCGGGCATGGGGCTTGATACCTCACCCAGGCAGGGCTTCCTGCGCCCCAGGTCAAAACAGGCGGCAAATTCCTCCCCCGGTTCGCGGAAAAACAGGCGGATGTGGTTTTCATCCGCCGCGTCCAGGCGCAGCGCCGTGCCCTTTTCATCCAGATAGCTGCCCTCCAGCGCCATCACACTCCCGCCATCGTCCGGGGGCATCCTGCGGGACAGGTTGCCCGCTTTTTTAATGATTTCGGCCTGCCTCTCTTCGCTTGCCGGCGGCAGGGTGAGGGCCGCGTCCATCAGGGCGTGCAGCGCAGTCATCTCCTTATCCATATCGGGGGCGGAGGCGGTGACCGCGACGGCCAGGTTGTGTTTGGTATCGATCATCATCACCTGGCCGAACATGCCGTCGCCTCGGTAGCGCCCGAAGCGGCTGCGCCAGAACTGGTAGCCGTAGCCCTGGTTCCAATCATTGCCCGTGGCCGGGTCGCCGTTTGATATATGCGTCTGGGTCGCGCGGCTCAGGTAGCCCTCCGGCAGCACGCACTCTCCCCCCTCCATCCCCTCATTGAGCAGCAGCTGCGCCACCTTGGCAATATCCAGGTTGCTCAGATGGAAGCCAAAGCCTGCCATGTTGTAGCCCATCGGACAGCAGTTCCACCGGCGGCGGGGAACGCCGATCCTGTCAAACAGGCGAGGCATCAGGTAATCACGCAGCGTCTCCCCGACCGCCTTCTGTACCATGCGGCCCGCCAGATAGGTGCCCATGGTGTTGTAATGAAACACGGTGCCCGGCGCGTGGATGACGGTATGAGACAGGATCTCGCGGGCGATGTTGCTGTTCATGCGCAGATCCGGCCCGTCGCTTTTGGGGTCCAGGCCCGAGGACATGCTGAGCAGGTGATGAAGGGGCACCTCATCCAGCTTCCGGTCATAATCTTCCGGCAGGCAGTCACTAAGCACTTCGGTCACCCGGCTGTCCCAGCCAATCTTCCCCTCCGCCACAGCGAAGCCCGCCGCCATAGAGGTAAAGGACTTGGACAGCGAAAACAGTACGAAGGGCGTGTCCTCCCTGTAGGGCTTGCTGTTTAGGGTGAAGCGCTTGCCATCGCGTATCAAGGAAACCGTGGCGAAGCCCAGCTTCTTGTAATCCTTGATAAAATCTTCCAGCGCCAGGCTGCTCAGGCCCATCTCCTCCGGGCTGTTTACCCTGATCAGTTCCATACTTTGTCCAACCTCATTTCATCATATTATGCTCTGATATAAACGGCCGGAAAATTCTCATTGCAGACGAACTCCCCCTCGCCCTGTTCATCCAGGGTGATCCGCTCCTGCCTGCCGCCCATGACATCCCGCCAGGTGGTGCCCGCGTTCAAAGGCCCGAAGGCCATGCGCTTTCTGCCCTCTCCCCGGTTGCTGATCAGCACCGCCAGGCCCGAACCCACGTGGCCCGCGTCCCCCAGCCGCAGCCAGCCGACACAGTCCGGATGATCAAAATAATCCTTCTGCTCGCCGTAAGCGTATGTCAGCCTGGCCTCAAGCATCGGGTCCAGCTGGGCCTTCAGCCCTTCCCATGCGCCCGGGCCGCCCGCGATGCCGTAGTAATCGCCCCAGAACAGGCAGGGATAGCCCTCCCGACGCAGCAGGATGAGGGCGTAGGCCAGCAGCTTGAAAGGAAGGCTGACCCAGCTCTCCAGCGCCTGACCCTGCTGGGAATCATGGTTGTCCACAAAGGTCACGGTGCCCCAGGCGCTCTTTTCGATCAAGGTGCCCCCGTAGATCCTGCGCAGGTCATATTCGCAGCCCATATCCGCCGCCCGCTTGAAGTTGAAGTGCAGAGCCACGTCAAACAGCGCCATCCGGTCATCGGTATCATCGATGTATTCCATCAGGCGGTTATCGTCGGCGTGCCAGTACTCGCCCACAAAGTAAAGAGGACGCCCGGCGCTCAGCCGCGTCTGGCGCAGGAACACGCTGACAAAGCTTGAGTTGATGTGCTTGACCGCGTCCAGGCGCATCCCGTCGACGGGGAAGGTATTCACAAACCATTCGCCCCAGCGCAGGGTTTCCTCCATCACCTCTCGGTTGCGGTAGTCGATATCGGCAAACATCAGGTAGTCGAAGTTTCCCTTTTCGCCGTCCACATTGGGCGCGAAACCCTTGTTGTCGCCCAGGATGCGGAAGAGGCCGCCCTCCCCGCGCATATCGTCATAATCCACGGCCGTAAAGTGGCGGAATCCCCATTCGAAGCCGGAATATTTGCCCTTCCTCCCGGGAAATACAAAGCGCGTCCAGCCTTTGATATCATGAGGCTCAGAAATCTGCTCGTTGCGGTTATCGGGGTTGACCCGCACGGCAGCAAACAGCTCCGCTTCATCTGCCCCGGCCTTGTGGTTGAGCACCGCGTCGATGTACACCCGGATGCCGGCTTCGTGCAGCGCGTCGATCATGGCGCAAAACTGCTCCCGCGTGCCGTACTTGGTGCGCACGGCCCCCTTCTGATCAAACTCACCGATATCCCACAGATCGTAAATGCCGTAACCCACATCGTCCGTTCCGGTTGCCTTGCAGCAGGGCGGTGTCCACAGGCCGCCCACACCGATGCCCGCAAGCTCCCCCGCCAAATCCCGCAGCCTGTTCCAGTGCTCCCCGTCGTCCGGCAGGTACCATTCAAAGCCCTGCATCATGATGCGGTTATCCGGGTCCCGGCCGGGTTCGGGCTCAGGCAGCACGTTTTGCAGCGAGACGCCTTCTTCTTCGGCCAGCTGCTCAAAATACTGTTCGACCTTTTCCTCTTCTTCAACGGGCAGGCTGTTCGTGATCTCCTGATGCAGTACGTTGTCCAGATCAGACTTCATTAATTCTTCGCTCATGCGGACCCTCCCGGCCAGTGCGGCCTGTCAACCACGCGTCACGTCATTCACCCAATCCGCCACCTCGGCAGCCATGGGCAGCCCTTCGGAAAGCAAGGTCTCTCCCTTGTCTCTGTACTCCTTGACAAAGGCCTCGTCCTCGATGCCGCCCAGGTTGATCAGCACATTGCTCCAGCCGCCTTCCAGCGCGGCGCGCAGGCTGAGCGCGGCCACCCCCAGATCGCTGGCGGCATTCACATTGCATTTGCCGGCCACTGCCCGGGCCAGCCGAAGCCCCTCTACGCTCAGTTTCATCATCTCATAGGGGCTGAGCGTGCTTTTTTTCAAGGCCTGCTGCATGGCAGCCTTGCGCGCCAGCTTCTCTTCCCCGCTGTCCCTGGGCATGGAAAAGACGGCCACCACGCCCTGATACGCTTCGCTGTCCCGGTCGAGCGCTTCCAGCAGGCCATCCTTCACAGCAATCGCCGCAGCGCCTGTTTCACGGGCCAGCCCGTCATGCTCCGCGTACTTCTGGCGGCCGGCGGTCAGGCCGCAAACCATGGCGACCAGCGCCGCTCCCTGCGCCCCCGCCATCGCGGCGGCCGAGCCGCCACCCGGCGTCGGCTCGCCGGACGCCAGCATATCCACAAACTCCCTCAGGCTCTTATCGATCAGTTTACTCATGCTTCTCTCCTCCGTTGCCGATCAGGTGATATTCCAGCACCTGCCTGTGTCCGTCAAAGCCTTCAAGCTGCAGATAATAGGCCGCCGAATCGATCAGGGCCTTGGCCGGGGTCAGCCCCACCAGCTCCGTGCCCATCACGCGCGCGCCCCAGCGCGCGGCCTCCATGCGGATCACCTCGACCGCCCGGTACAGCGGCGCCGCTTCATAGTCCACCACGTTCATGCTCACCTGCGCGCGCCCGCCGGGCACAGGCAGCAGCCCCAGGGCTTTGATGCCCCGGAAACCGCCGGAGGAGGCGCGGACGACCTTGGCGATCTCCTTGGCCACCTCCACATTATCCGTATCCAGGTTCACATTGAAGGCGACCAGGGGCTTTCTGGCGCCAACGGCCACCACCCCCGCGGTCGGGTGGATCTCCCGCCCGCCAAAGTCCGGCGCCCATTCGGCCAGCTTCAGCTTGGCGGGCATGCCCTCAAACTGGCCTCTGCGCACATCCGCCAGGTTGACCCGATGGGCCGCCGACGCGGATTCTTCATACATAAATACAGGGATATGGGCCTCTTCCCATACCCGACGCGCCGCGCGGCGCGACAGCTCAACGCAGTCTTCCATTGTCACATCCATGACCGGAACAAAGGGGATCACATCCACAGCACCCATGCGCGGATGCTCGCCGCTGTGGCGGCGCAGGTCGATGCGTGCGGCGGCAGCCTTGGCCAAGGCGACCGCGGCTTCTTCCATTCCCTCCGGGCTGCCCACCAGGGTCAGCACGCTGCGGTTATGCCCCTCATCCGCCTGCACGTCAAGCAAGATAACGCCAGGCACTTTCTGTGCCTCCTGCGCCAGCGCGTCGATCACCGTCCTGTCGCGTCCCTCGCTGAAATTGGGAATGCACTCCACAAGCCTTGGCATCTCTTTTCCTCCCCGATCCATACAGTCCCCGCGGTTTATAAATGAAATCCCGTGAATATCTGAACATATTGTAGCATCCGGCACCCCTTTATTCTACCCCTTCGCGGGCACATGTAAAAGCCGCGGGGCAGCGCGCCGCGGCTTCAGGATTTCCTCATCAAATCTTGCGTTTTGAACAAATAAAGCCCCCGGGCAGGGACCCCGGAGGCTTTAAAGGGGTATGCCGCAAAGGAAGAGTGCCATCTATTCCTCTGGTAGCCAAAGTCATTATAGATAGAAACAGCCCGGAAGGTTGCAAATAAAGAGCTGAATTTTGCTAAATTATGACAATCCACACATAGTATTGCAGTTGACAAATCTCCGCTTGCAGTCATAATATTAAGCATAATAAAAAACTTTCTCGAGGGGGTTCTTGTGACAGGTGAAAGCGACGCGTATATTTTATCCCTGAAAAACCTTTATCAGCTGCTGACAAAGGATGATTATCCCTGTCCCTCCAGTGCGGTGATCAGGAGATCGATGAGAAAAGGCGTCACCCTGCTGGGCTTCTGGCGGGGCATCTTATCGGGTGATCTGGCGATCACCCCGGTGGGAAAACGCCTCTGGGCTGAGGATGACGAGCGCCCCCGCTATTTAAGCGACATCTTCAACCGCACGCGGCCCTATGCCTTTTATCCGGACTATTTCAAGGCAGCCGCCGCTGCCGTCAATCCGGCCATGCTCCTGAACATCACCGACCGCATGGCGCGCTTTCTGCTGTCGTCAGAGTACAGCTCCGCCCTGCTGCACACCAGGCTCCTCGTTTTCAGCAAGCTCATCCGTCATCATGACGGCGATGTCACCCCGGCCATTCAGAGCTTCCTGACCAACCTGCTGTGGCAAAAGCCTGAGTTTGAAGGAGAACCCGATAAGCTGGTATTCTTTGACGCCTACTGCCTGTCCGTCCTGTCCCTGCACGCCTTCTTCGGATCGCAGATGAACAACGAAGGTTTGACAAGCCTGAGGACGGACTCCGCCTTTCAGCTCCCCGCGCTTTTTTCAGTGTACCAGAAAAGAAACCGCGGCACCGGCTTCCCCCAGCCGATCTGCCTGACCGGCAGGATGTGCGAGCTGTGCCGGGAACCGCTGGAGGACGGGCTTTTCTTTGGCCGGCAGGAAGAAAAAAACAAGCTGAAGGCCCAGATCATCCGCGGCGGCAAAATGATCATCTCCGGCATAGGCGGGATCGGGAAAACCGAGCTGCTGCGCCAAGTCCTGAAGGACATACTGTCTGAGGGTGTCTTTTCCCGGGTCGCTTATGTGCAGTATCAGGATAATCTTCACGAAAGTTTTATCCGCTCCTTTACGGATCCGCATGGCCAATCCAAGCTGATGAAATACCAGGAGTGCGCCGATCTGCTGAACAGCCAGGCCAACGGGCGCACGCTGCTGATGATTGACAACATGAACACGCCCGGATCTGAGGATGAGACGCTCGCGGATCTGACCGGGTTGAGCTGTGATATTGTATTGACCTCCCGCCTGACGAGCTTGATGGATTTCAGGGTCATTCCCCTGACAGCGCCGGACTATCCGGCAGCTTTAAGCATCTTTACAGCCCATTACGGGCAGGAAGCGGAAGGATCCGCAGCCCTTGAGCTGGATGCCATCATCAACATGAAGCTCAACCGGCATCCTTTGATGTGCGCCATCATCGCTAAAATGGCCCGGGCAAACCACATCGCCATTCCGGACCTGCATAAGGCCCTGGAACTGAATGGCCTGCAGGGCAGCTATACGCGGGAGGCGGAGCTTGTCCGGGTCGAAGACATCTTGAAATCCCTGTTCGGCCTGAGCCGGCTGGACACTCAAAAGCAGCGCCTGCTCCGCCTGTTTTCCCTTCTGCCATTGCGCCTGTACTCATTTCAAACCTGCCAAGAGCTGCTGACAGACATCTCCCGGGACCCGGACACCTTATCAGGTGAGCTGGAATCCCTTTGCTATTCAGGCTGGCTTCAGTCTTCCGTCTCCTCTTACTCGATGCACCCCGTCATCGCGGAAGCGATACTGAAAAACAAGCCGTCCGTCGAAGAATTCCCGGGCCTTCTGGCCCTGCTGTCCGCAAAAATCGACATGAACAAGTTCAGGGAGTGGGACTATGTGCACATCGCGTACTTTGTTTTAAAAAACAGCGCGGATCACAGCCCGCGATCCCTGCGCGTCCTCATGGATACCGCCTACATGCTGGTTGAGCGCTCAATCACCGACGCGGCCCGGCAGCTGGCGGATATCGGCATGCGGGTGGCGGAAAGCTCCGGTTCCCGGGCCTTCCTGCTCGATTGCCACGCGCTTCATTTAAACCTCCTGCGAAACGCGGGGACCTTTGAAAACGCCCAGCGCCATGTAAACGAGGTGCTCCGGCTCTTCCCGGATGCCCTGGACTGCCCCAACCGGGCAGCGGCCGCAGGTCTGGCCCTCTATTTCGCCTGGTCCCTGGCTATGAGCGAGCAAAAAGACGCGCTGTACTCCATTTTATCCGAAGGCCCCTGGGAAGGCGATGATTATGTCACGCAGTGCGCGCATATGTCGATGATCCAGGAGTTTACAACAGATTATCCCGAGGGCATCACCTGGGCGGATAAGGGGCTGCGCTATGTATCAGAGCAAGGTAACCCAAACTGCCTGGACGCGGCGACGCTTTACAAGGCAAAGGCCCTGTTCTGCGCGCTGTGCGGGAGGACAGAAGATGCAGAGGACAGTATAGAGCACTATAAGCGCATCATCCGGGATTGGTATGTCGGGGTCGATTTCATTGAACTGGCCCAAATCAACCAGTATCTGGGCATCGCCTTCTACCAGACCGGGGAGTATGAAAAATCGCTGCATTATTCGTTTGATTCCCTCAACGCGTTTCGCAAAACATTTCCGGGCGACGCCGTGATCATCGAGCATACACTCAACAACATCGGCAACACCTACTACCGGATGAAGCGCTACCCCGAGGCGATCCGCTATAACAGCGACGCGTTTGACATGCATCGCAGGCTTCACAAAGTCCCAAACCTCCAGCTGGCCGCGCTGATGAATAACCTGGCATGCGTCTTACGCGACAGCGGCAAGGCAGAGGAGGCGCTGGATCTGTTTGAGGAAGCCATGGAGATCGCGAGCCCGCTGGCTGACAGGGATCATATCTGCATCGCCGAAATCAGCATGAACCTGGGGATTTTGTACCTGCAGGGAGGCGACCCCTTCAGAGCAAAGCCGTTTTTTGAAACCGCCATCCCCGTATTTGACAAAAACTACGGGCCGGAGCACATGAAGACCAGGCTGGCAAAAAGCAAGCTGGAAAGCGTTCAGTCAGTACAAACACCTCAAAGTAGTGTATGATAGATGTGAAATCTAATCACGCGAGGTGCTTTATGGATAATTACGTGTTAAGCTGCTGTTCCACCGCCGACCTGACGAAGGAACATTTTACGCGCCGCGATATTCACTATGTCTGCTTCCACTTTTCACTGGACGGCAGGCAGTATACGGACGACCTGGGTGAAAGCATATCCTACCCGGACTTTTACGCCGCGATGGACAGAGGGGCGGACACCAAAACCTCGCAGGTAAATGTTGAGGAATTTATCGAGTATTTTGCGCGACGGCGGCATGGGCATTGACGCCCTGCGAGGCTGGGCGCTTGATCGCCGTCTCTACCTGCACCACTGGTTCTTCTCCACCGACCTCACCTTCTATGTCAAGGGCGGGCGCATGCCATTCCGCCTGCTGCGGGGATGCCCGCCGGGTCGCGGACCTGGTGGAAGAAAAGTTCAAGAAACTCAGCGGCAAGCCTGAGATCTATAACATCGGCACAACGATCGGCGCGCATACCGGCCCCGGCACCGTCGCCATGTTCTTCTTCGGGGATAAAAGGGAAGAGTAGAGAGAAGAACAGGGCTGCGTCTCTGTGCGAACCCGTTCTACCCGTTCTCCCCTCCCCTCCATCGCTTCCCCCGTCTCCCGTCCCGTGCTATAATGAGCAAAATAAAGCATGGAGGATAAATCGCCACATGAAGGTCGCCATTATCGGCTGCGGCACGATCGCCAATGCCGCGCATATCCCGGCTTATATGAAAAATGAGGAAGCCCAGATCAAATATTTCTGCGACATCATCCCTGAGCGCGCGCAGCAGGCGGCGCTGGAGTATGGCTGCGGCGCGGCCATTACCGATTATCATGATATCCTGAAGGACCCGGAGGTCGAAGCTGTCTCCGTCTGCGTCCCCAACAACATGCACGCCCCCATCAGCATCGATTGTCTGCGGGCCGGCAAGCACGTGCTGTGCGAGAAGCCCAGCGCCCGCACATATTCGGAAGCGCTGGACATGCAGAAGGCTCAGCACGAAACGGGCAAAACCCTCAACATCGGCGTAGTCAACCGCTTCAATGACAGCGTGCGCCGGGTGAAGAAGATGATCGACGAAGGCCGCCTGGGCGATATTTACCACGTCTATGTCTCCTTCCGCGCGCACCGCAGCATACCCGGCCTGGGCGGAGCGTTTACCACCAAGGCCATCGCCGGCGGCGGCGCGCTGATCGACTGGGGCGTTCACTACCTGGATATCGTCATGTACTGCTGCGGCGATCCCGCGCCCCTGACCGTATCGGGCGAGGCCTTCTCGCGCCTGGGCCGCGACATCAAAGGCTATACCTGCACCGGTATGTGGGCCGGTCCCCGCGTGGAAAACGGCGTCTACGATGTGGATGATTCCGTCACCGCCCTGATCCGAACCGTTGGCCCGGTGATCAGCGTTCATGGCGCCTGGGCACAAAACATCGGTGAGGAAGAGCGCTATATCGACTTCATGGGCGACAAAGCCGGCATCCGCCTGCAGTACGGCAAGGGATTTACCCTTTACACGGCGGAGGATGGCGCCCTGGTCACCGCCAAGCCCGAGTTTGAGATGAGCGACATGTTCCAAAATGAGATCGACGCGTTCGTCCGCTGCGTCAAAACAGGTGAAAAGCTGCCCAGCCACATCGACACGGTGCTGCCCACCGCCCGCATGATGCAGGCCATCTATGACTCAAGCGACTTAAAGCGCGAAATAATTCTATAGGAGATAGAGACATGACACTCTTGATCAAGAACGCGTCTGTGTTTGACGCGATCCATCCGGACCCTTACCAAAGCGACATCCTGGTGGAGAACGGCAAGATCAAAAAGATTGCCAAGGCCATCAAATCAAAGGCTGACGAGGTGTTTGACGCCCGGGGGCTTTATTGCTTCCCCGGCTTTATAGACGCGCACAGCCACCTGGGCATGGACGGCTGGGGCATCGGCTATGAAGGCACGGACTACAACGAATTGAACGACATATGCACCCCCCACCTGCGCGCCATTGATGGTTTCAAGCCCATGCAGCCCACGCTGCTGGAAGCGGCGCAGGCAGGCGTCACCTGTGTATCCACCGGCCCCGGCAGCGCCAATGTGCTGGGCGGCACCTTTATGGCTGTCAAGACGGTAGGTCATCGCGCGGATGATATGGTCATCAAGCAGGACGCGGCCATGAAGTGCGCCTTCGGCGAAAACCCCAAACGCGTTTACCGTGAGAAGGGCATCTCCTCCCGCATGACCACCGCCGCCAGGCTGCGCGAAGCGCTGATGAAGGCGAGGGAGTATATGCAAAAGAAGGAGGCGGCGGGAAGCGACGCGTCCAAGATGCCTGCTTATGACATCAAGCTTGAGGCTTTGCTGCCCGTGCTGCGCCGCGAGATCCCGCTCAAGGCCCACGCCCACGCGACGGATGACATTTTTACCGCCATCCGTGTCGCCAAAGAGTTTGATGTCAGGCTGACCCTTGAGCACGTGACCGAGGGCCACCTGATAGCGGAGGACCTGGCGAAGGAAGATGTACCCCTGGCAGTCGGCCCCACGCTGACACACGCCACCAAGTTTGAACTGCGCAACAAATCCTGGATCACGCCCGGCGCGCTGGACCGGGCAGGCTGCCGGGTCAGCATCATCACAGACGCGCCCGTCATCCCCCAGCAGTACCTGCCCCTGTGCGCGGGCATGGCCGTCAAGGCCGGGATGGATAAGTTCAAGGCCCTGCAGGCCATCACCATCAACCCCGCCCGGCACATCGGCATCGAAGACCGCGTCGGCTCGCTGGCGGCAGGCAAGGATGCGGATATCGTCATCACAGACGGATGCCCCTTTGAGGTGAGCACACGGGTTATTCGTGTATACATTGACGGCAGGGCTGTTGAAGCGCCAAAACAAGGGGTAGAATAAAGAGGACTGTCACGCGCTCAGCTGTGACGGCTCAGCGGATGAAGCCGGACGTCTTGCGGGCATCCGGGGAGGATCAACCGGTTTGCCTTGACTAACCGCGAACGTCATTCTATGATATACTTATCAAATAAGGGGGTATATCATCATGAAGTTCTTCAAATGTGCCCACTGCGGAAACATCATCACGTACGCTGTCGATATGGGTGTCAAGGTTGTATGCTGCGGAGATGAAATGCAGGAGCTGGTCCCCGGTACCGTTGATGCCTCCCGCGAAAAGCACATTCCCGTCATCCTGCGTGAAGGCAGCACCGTGACCGTCAAGGTCGGCAGCGTACCGCATCCCATGCTGCCCGAGCACTACATCGGCTGGATCGTCCTTGAAACCAACCTGGGCGCCCAGCGGAAGGAACTGAGCCCCGCGCAGGCGCCGGAAGCCAAATTTGCTCTCATGGAGGGTGAAGAGGTCGTCGCCGCCTACGAATGGTGTAACCTCCACGGCCTGTGGAAGGCTTAAAAATTAGAAAACTTAAAGGAGAACAGACATGAAGAAGTACGTATGCGATATCTGCGGCTGGATCTACGACGAGGCGGAGGGCGATCCGGACAACAACATCGCCGCCGGCACCAAATGGGAAGACCTGCCCGATGATTTCGAGTGCCCCGTCTGCGGTGCCGACAAGGATAGCTTCAGCCTGGTTGAAGAATAAGCCCTTCGGCTAAAATTCGCTTAACCGCCCCTGTGTCCCGTGAGGATGCAGGGGCGGTTTTCATGCAAGGCTGATAAAGCGCCGCGACGTTCGATCTGTGCATATGATTGCCATTCTATACAATTTATGATATTGTTTCAGTGTTTGCATTTGAAACCCAGGCGGCGCACAGGCATTCGTGCCGAAGCGCATGTTCTAAAACAAAGGTGAGAGACGATGAATCTTAAAGCAACCCGTGATGATATCAAAGCCAAATTCCATGATATATTCATGGAGATGATTGATAGCGCGCCAATGAGCATCGTTATCACCGATTCAAAGGCAAGAATTGAATACGTAAATTCATACTTTACGCAGTTGACCGGATATTCATTTGATGAAGCCCTTGGAAACAACCCCCGCATACTGCAATCAGGCCAGACCTCGCCGGAAGTATACGGCGAGCTTTGGTCACAGCTGCTGCAAGGCGGGAGCTGGAAGGGTGAGTTCATTAATTTGAAAAAAAACGGCGATATATACATTGAAATTGCTTCTATCTTTCCGATTAAGGATAAAATAGGAAAACTGCATTACGCCGCTTTTAAAATTGATGGTACAGAACAGAAGAAGATACAGGATCTGGTTAACCTCGATCCGCTGACCAACTTGTATAACCGCCTCTATCTGGACAAGCGCCTTCAGACTGATCTGGACACATGTTTTGAGGATAACAAGCCGCTCTCTCTGATCTTTCTGGACCTTGACTGCTTCAAGGGAATCAACGACCTTTATGGACATCCGACTGGTGATCGGGTGCTTCACTCCGTCGCCAGGCTGCTGCGCGCAAACATCCGAAGCCAGGACGGCTGGATCGCCCGCTACGGCGGGGATGAATTTGTCGTCTGCCTTCCCGCGATAGACGCTGATACGGCGCATAGAATAGCGGAACGGCTGCGGCTTGTGCTTGCCGGCGAGCCGCTTGACTGCGAGGGCATAGATGTACGCATCTCCTGCAGCATTGGGGTACACGCCGTTACCCGCGGCAGCGAAGGAAATACGCCTGAGGATCTGATAAAGGCAGCAGATCATAAGATGTACCTGGCTAAAGAGCGCGGGAGAAATCTTGTGATTTTTTGAGCCTTCATAC
>CAYZRZ010000053.1:0-12897 GCA_964480995.1 uncultured Christensenella sp. | reverse complement strand
GCCGCGCCGATCGCCATGATCAGCAGCAGGTTGACCGGCTGGCCCAGGCCTTCAAACAGGGTGTTGGCCGCGGCGATGGGGCCGGGTGTCGGCGGGATAAAGCAGTGGGAGATGTACAGGCCCATCGACAGCGCCACGGTGGCGGCGACGGAGGAACTGCCTGTACGCTTGACCAGCGCCTTGCGGATGGGGTTTAAGATAACAAAGCCGCTGTCGCAGAACACGGGGATGGAGACGATCCAGCCCATGAACAGCATGGCCAGCTCCGGCCGCGACTTTCCGACCAGCTTGACGACCGTGTCGGCCATCTTCAGCGCGGCGCCCGTCTTTTCCAGCAGGCTGCCCACCAGGGCGCCCAGGATGATGACGATGCCGATGCTGGTGAAGGTGCCTGAGAAGCCTTGGCCGATGATGGCGGGGATCTGCACCAGTTCGATCCCGGCGACGATGGCCAGCAGCAGGGAGACCAGCATCAGGCTGAGGAAGGCATGTACCTTGAACTTGGAAATCAGGACGATCATGAGGATGATGGCGATTACAAAAGCGATCAGCAATGGCACTCCGGTCATTTTCTTCCCTCCTAATTATTGAACGGATCTGCCTGAAACGGCTTCCGTTCACCTATTTGTTGCATTATAGGAAAAATCGTTCTATGATGGCTATCATCCATAAGACAAAAGGATTTGTCTCCCGTAACAAGAAAATGTGTCCGACGGGCCATTAATCTGTTCTTGATAATATACCGGGGTGGTATGGAGGGACAAGATGGACATCTCAAGGAGCATGGCGCAGGAAATCATCGATGAGCTGGGCGGCATCCTTAATCAGCAGCTGAACTTTTTTGACGCCAGGGGATATATTCTGGCAAGCGCCCACCCGGAGCGGGTGGGCAGCTATCACGCCGGCGCGGCCAGGCTGATCCGCGAAGGGCTGGATGAGCTGACCGTCTATCGCGATGATGAGTATGAGGGGGCGCGCAAGGGCTGCAACCTGCCGCTGGTGATGGATACGGCTGTCGTCGGCGCCATCGGCATCACGGGGGAGTATGAGCAGGTGCGCAAGTACGGCCAGATCATCAAGAAGATGACCGAGATCCTGCTGCGTGAAAGCGATGAGCAGCAGCGCAAAAAGGTAGAAAGCCGCATCCGCACGCGCTTTCTGGATGACTGGATCATGACCGATCAGCATCCGGGTGACCCCGCCTTTTTGCAGCGCGCCCGGGCGCAGGAGATCGACATCACGCTGTCCCGCCGCGTGGCGGCGCTGCGCATTGCCGATATCACGCGCTACGCCGACAGCCCGACCGGGCAGGAGACCATCGACAGCATCAACCGCTGGGTGCGCCAGGCCCTGGGGCAGGTGCCCGGCGCCATCTTTGCAAAGACCGCCTCGGTGATGATCCTCCTCTTGCCCGCGCAGGACGATGAAAGGCTGCTGCGCTTTATCAGCCGCCTGATGCAAGGAGTGATGGACCAGTTCAGGGTGCGGCTGCTCGCGGGGATCGACAGCGGGGCGGATACGGGCAATGCCGGCGTCCACCAGTCCTGGAAAAAGGCCATGAAGGCCCTGCAGGCCTGCGCCGCCCAGAAGGAGCGGCAAATCCTATTCTATGATGATATCACCTACGAGCTGTTTTTGGATGATATAGACAGCGCGGCCAAGGCTCTGTTTGTGCAGAGGGTGTTTCGCAATATACCGCAGGAAGAGATCGGGGAATACGCCGGGCTGGTCAAAACACTCTATGAGATGGACGGCTCGATCACCCGCGCGGCTGACGCGCACTTCATCCATAAAAATACACTGCAGTACAAGCTCAATAAGCTCACCCGGATCACCGGGAGAGATCCCAGGGCCTACACGTGTGTACCGCTGTATACGCTGGCGATCCTGTTCAGGATGGAATCGGCGTGATAAAAAGCAAAGAGCGGCCCGCGGCCGCGCGAAAAGGCGGCTGCGCCGCCGCGAAGCAATGGCGAAGGGGTTGCCGGAGATTTCCGCGCAGCCCCTTTGCGTCTGCGAAGCAGACTCTTTGCCATCGTTTCGCGCGGCCGCAGGCCGCTCTTTGCTATTATGTAACGTTGTTCGGTAAAGTCAGCACCGGCTTATCCGTCAGCACGCTCACCCACTCGGCCTGCTTGGTCAGCACCAGCACGGCGGTGGCGAAGCCGTCCTTGTATTCGCGCGGCAGCTTCTGCTTTTTCTCGCCCGGGTTCAAAAAGCGCTCGCGGTCCTTTGATATATCGATGGGCAGGCCGCCGGGTTTGGGCTTGCCGTATTGCGCGGGGTAATAGGCATCGGCCCTGCCCTCAATGCGGCCGAGCACGCGGTACTCCTTTTCGCCGAACAGGTTGGTAAAGTAACACACCCCCGCCTTGCTGGTCTTTCTGTAGCCTTCGGGCAGGGTGGCCGCGTTGAGCGTGACCCCTTTGGGCCGGCCGAGGCTTTTGTCCTCTGTCTTGTGGGGCAAGGTGCCGATCACGTTCAGGATGAAGACGGTGTCCTCCCCCTCCTGCCTCGTATCCAGCTCGGCCTCATACATCCCCTTTTTCTTGTCGAGCCTTCCGTACACCAGGTAGGTCACCCCGCCTGAGCGGTCCAGGTAGGCATACACCGTGTGGTCAAACCCGGGGACGCGGATGGCGGTATGGTATTTGCTGATATTCTTTTGGGCGGCCTTGAGGTATTCAAAGCCTTCGGGCGCCTGGTTTTGGGCGGCGCTCTCCACCGCGGGATCCGCCTGCAAGGCGAGGGAAGCCGGCATCAGCAGCGTGAGGATCAACGCAAGGATCAAAAAGCGGGTCACAGACTTCATATCATCATCCCCTTTTCAGTTTTGACTGTCGGTCGCGCGTTTATCTCGATACCTTATGATAACACAGAATATAAACCGGGGAACAGGGCAATTGTAAATAAGTGCGCGGCAGGCCGTGCTGCCTGAGTATGCCGGATTTGTTACATTTGATGGGCGTATTTGTGTTCATATTGCCGGGCGAATGAAGTACAATGGAACCGTTATTGATTTGCTTTGGCGGGCGGCGTGTTTTCGCGCTACAGGTCAAACGCAGGAAATGAGGGACGCGGTATGAACACAAAGAGAAAGGCGCTCAAAGGCCTGCTGATACTGGGCTGTGTTCTGCTGGCGTCCATGTATTTCGCGCAGACGGTGCAAACCATCACCACGGCCAAGGTGCAGAAGGTAACCGCCACGCGCGGCAAGCTGGAGGACCGCATCGATGTAAAGGGCGAGGTGCGCTTTTCAAACAGCGAACCCTTTACCCTGGATGACGCGAGAGGGCTGAAACTCACGGTGGATCAGGTGCTGGCCCAGCGCGGGGGGCTGATCAAGGCGGGCGAGCCGCTGTTGACCGCCACCCTGCCGGACTATGAAAGCAAGATGGAGCAGCTACGGGCCGATTACAAGGCGAAAGTCCGTGCCCGCTCGCAGAAGGTAGCCGACAATATCCGCATGATGCAGACCAGCGAGCAAAACGATCTGCACAACGCCATGCTCAAGGCGACGGATGAGTACTGGGACAAGCTGTTCAAGGCGAAGGCGGCGGCGCTGGCGGCCGGGCAGGAACTGCCTGAGGATATGGCCCGGTGGGATATCCCGGATGCCGGGGTCTCCGTTCCGCTGACGGAGAAAACCGAAAAGACAGAAGAAGATAAGCTGGCAGAGGCCATGCACGAGGCCATGCGGGAGGCAAACGCTGCCGCTCAGGCCAGGGACGAGGCGACCCAGCGGCTCAAGCGCCTGTATGTTGACCGCAAGACCGTCTATGAGCCGGTGTTTGAGTATATCAAGGATATTGACGGGAAAAGCGAGGAGTTGTACCGCCTCATCGATGAGATGACCGCGCTTGAGCGGCAGAAGGCGGCGCTTGAAACGGTCCGTGCCCCGCGCGAGGGCTGGCTGACGGAGTTTGACCTGAAGCAGGGCGATACCTACGACGGCAGCAAGCCCGCCTATTCGCTCAGCGCGCCGGGCGAGCAGCCCGTGATGCGCTGCGATATCACCGATGTGCCCAAGGTGAAGGCCATCGGCAAGGGCATGAAGGTCAGCGTGGAAGGCAGCGAGCGGGAGTTTGTCGTCAGCGATGTGCAGATCATGGCGGATGGCAAGAAGTACGCCCTGATCGATCTGGATGAAAGCGCGGTCGCCCAGCTGGGCGGCCTGGCCAAACTCGTGCAAAAGCCGCTGAACGCGCAGATCATCTACAAAGCGCAGCGCACCACGACGCTCATCCCCCTCAGCGCGCTCAACGAGGGCCAGGGTGAAAACGATTACTTCGTCTACCTCATCAGCCAGAACTACGGCGGCCTGCTCAGCGGCAGCACCATGACGGTGGAAGAGATGAAGGTGACCCTGATCGACAAGTCGGCCAGGATGGCGGCCATCGAGGAAGATATCGCCCACCGGGAGATTGCCGATCGGGCGGACAGGCCGCTGTCAAACGGCCAGGCGGTCATGGAGTACGTTGACTGATGATCCCGTTTCCACCAAAGATGGTGGAAGGTGGTTTACAAGCGTACAGGATGTGGTATATTAAGCATGCATCGTTTTTGTAATGGAGGGATCAACATGGCCTGTGAATTTAACGTCACCGGCGGCCAGCTGCCGCAGGAAGAATTGAACAATTATCTCTTGCGCGCCAAAGAGCGCTATGGCCGCGAGCCGCAGCGCATCACAATCAAGGTGGACGGCGATTTTGTTGACCTGGATTACCAGTTCGCCCCCCAGCCCTTTGAGCGCATCCGCCGCATCACCGGCTACCTGGTCGGTACGCTGGATCGTTTTAACGACGGCAAGCGCGCCGAAGAGCGCGACCGCGTGAAGCACGCAGTTTAGTTTTATATCCCACGGAGGCTAATATCATGAAACCCGTCAAGCTTTTTCACTTTGAAGCCTGCCCCTACTGCCGCGACGCCAAGAAGTGGATGCGCGAGCTGAAGGAGGAATACCCCGAGCTGGCCAAAGTTAACGTCGAGATGATCGATGAGCGCCTGGAGCCCGACAAGGTGGATGCCTTTATCATGGCCGGCAACTCCTACTACTATGTACCCACCTTCTACGTGGGCGGCGTCAAAGCGCACGAAGGCGCCGCCAGCAAAGATATTGTTGAGAGAGTCCTGCGCAGCGCGTTGGATTGATCTAGCTTATATTGCATTCATGGCCGCCCGGAAGGGCGGTCTTTTCAGTTGGAATGGATGCGCGTCTCGCGCAGAGGGACGGGGGCCACGTTTCGCACAGAGACACAGAGGAAACAGAGGCGGCAGGACAAGCCTGCCTTTTCACAGAGGATTTTTTAGTAAGAAGAAGCTGGTGTTGATATACATTCTTGTACCATCCCATCGTTCGGCTGTGGCCGGAATAGAGGGGCAAGAGGGGAACTGCTTCACAGTTCCCTACACAGAGGAAGCACCGGGAGTGCACGGACTTACTAAACTCTGTGGAAACGGCTGTGAAGCAGCCGGCTCTGTATATACTGTTCCCGCAACAGCGAATGCAACGAATATAACCATCAAACAGATCTATCACAAGAGGCTAATTGTTATTACTCTGTGCCCCTCCGTGACCCTCTGTGTCTCTGTGCGAAACGTAGCCCCCGTTTCCTATCTTCCCTGTCATTCCGCATTCCGTACCGCGCACACTTCCACCCATTCGCCGCCGCTGAGCGCCTGCAGCTCATCGGGGCTCAGGCGCACGGCGCTGCTGGCGCTGCCGCAGGCGGGGTATACGCTGTCAAAGCGCCTGAGCGATTCATCCAGGCAGACCTGCACGCCCGGCTTCAGGGCGAAGGGGCAGACGCCGCCGACCGCGTGGCCGGTCTCTTCCACCGCCTCCTGCGGGGTGAGCATGCGCGCCTTGCAGCCGAAGCGGGCCTTGAAGGCGGCGTTGTTCACGCGGGCATCGCCGGCGGCCACGATCAGCAGGGCGCCTCCGTTAGGCGCGCGGAAAGAGAGGGTCTTGGCGATGCGCGCCTCCTCCACCCCCACGGCCAGGGCCGCCAGCGGCACCGTGGCGCTGGATACGTCAAATTCAAGCGCTCTGCCGGCCATGCCCCGCGCGTCCAGCCAGGCTTTTACCCGTTCAAATGACATGATCTCCTCCGGATTTTCGGCATTTTGATGGGCCGATCGCGTAAGTCGCGATGACCTCGTAATCATCCTCCCCGCGTATCCAGGACAGGCTGATGCCCTCCACCGTGCCTTCAAAGGGTGTGAAGGCCTCCGTCAAGCGGATCTTGGAGGCGGTATCCAGCATGCCATCCCGGCAGTAGAGCGATACATGGGGCGTATACAAGCCCTGGGCGACGGCTGTCCAGCGGTCGGCGTAGTTGTCAAAGCGGCGGTGAAAGGCGAAGTAGTGCTCCTTCAGCCCGTCCCGAAAGGCGGGGAAGCAGACAGGCAGCTCGGGATTTAACAGCCCCAGCGATTCAAAGCATACGGAAAAAGGCTTCAGCCGCCCGGCAAACCTGCGGACATAACCGGTCAGCCGCCGGTCGTCGATGCCCTCATAACAGCCCAGGGTAATGTGCGGGTGAAAGCCGGCGCATAAAAAAGGGCTGCCGGCGGCGGCGCGCGATAACTCCTCCAGCCGGGCGCGGCTCACCGCGTCCAGCTCCCATAACACGCACAGATCCCGCTTCATGCCGGCCTCCCTTGGCATAGTTTGATTGGTTGGAAGTGTATCATTACTCGCATGGCGAAGCAATAGGGAGCCTTGGCGAAGCGATGGCAAAGCAATGGCAAAGAGGCTGCTGCGCAGCCGCAAAGGGGTTTCTTTATTCCGTGTGTTCCGTGTATTCCGTGGTTCGTAACCCATTGCAGAGGAAAGGACCAACCACGGAACACACGGATAACACGGAGAATCGGATAAATTTGCATTTTTTCTCCGCTTCCGCGATTTCTGTATTTTCCGCTGTTGGTCATTCGCTTTACTATTGCTCCGCGGCTGCGCAGCAGCCTCTTTGCGCTGGCGTAAGCCAGCTCTTCGCTATTGCTTCGCAATCGTCTGGGTATACTCATAAGGATACGAACTGATGAAAGGCGGATTTTCCGGATGTTTGACCTGGTAGTGATCGGCACGGGGGCCGGATTGACGGTGGCGGAGGCGGCGGCCAAACGGGGGCTGGAGGTGGCCATCATTGAAAAGGGAAAGTTTGGCGGCACCTGCCTGACGCGGGGATGCATCCCGTCAAAAATGCTGGTATACCCGGCGGATATGCTGCGCGAGGCCGAGCGGGCCCATAAGGTGGGCCTCACCTTTGACAAACCCAAGATCGATTGGGATCTGATCTCGCGCCGCGTATGGGAAAAGATCGACGTATCCAAGGAGATTGAACAGACCTTTTCAACCATCCCCAACGTGACCTGCTTCAAGGGCGAGGGCCGGTTTACAGGCCCTAATACTATGCGCGTGCGCCTCAACGGGGGCGGCGAGGCTGAGCTGTCGGGCAAAAAGTTCCTGATAGCCGCCGGCGCGCATACCCGCGTGCCGACAATCCCTGGCCTGGAGGAAGCGGGCTATATCACCAGCGAGAGCTTCTTTGGCGACAGCTACCCCAAAAAGCCCTGGAAAAGCCTGATCATCTGGGGCACCGGCACCGTCGCGATGGAGTTTGCCCACATCTTTGCCGCCTTCGGCACCGATGTCACCGTATTCGGCCGCAACCCGCGCCTGCTGCCCCATGAGGAGCCCGAAATATCGGACCTGCTGCGCTGGCAGATGAACGAATTCGGCGTCAAGCTGCACACGGGCTATGATGTGATCAGCGTGGAAAAAACGCCGGAGGGCAAGCTGGTCACCGCGCGCAGCAAGGGGACGGGCGAGATCATCACCGCCGTGGGCGAAGAGCTCCTGGTGGCCGCGGGCGTAGAGCCCGCCACAAAGTCGCTGGCGGTGGATCTGGCCGGCGTGGAAACGGACGAGGCCGGCTGGATCAAGGCCGATCAGTACCTGAAAACCTCCGTGCCCCATATCTACGCTCTGGGCGACATCCTGGGCGGGTATCTATTCCGCCACAAGGCCAACTACGAGGCCGATATCCTCATCAACAACTGGCTCAGCCCCGATTCGCCCAAGCGGGCCGCCGATTACCGGGCCATCCCCTGGGCCATCTTCACCATGCCGCAGATTGGCCACGTGGGTATGACGGAGGAGCAGGTGCGCAAAGCCGGCATCCGCTACCATGCAGGCCGCTACCGCTACAGCTACATCACCACAGGCATGGCCATGGGCTATGAGGATGGTGACGGCGATAACGGCATGGTCAAGCTGCTGCTGGATGAGCGGCTGCGCATCCTGGGCGTGCACATCGCGGGCTTCCAGGCCGCGGCGCTGGTGCAGCCCTTCGTCTACCTGATGAACGCGGGCGATCCCCTCAAGGATGCCAAGGCCGGCACCCTGCTGCCCCTGATGCGCTCGATGGTCATCCACCCCACGCTGAGCGAGCTGGCCGCCTGGTCCATCGAGAGTGTGGATTTCAGCCGGCCCATTGATCCGAGGGAAGAGGCGAAGCAGTAGCAAAACAATGGCGAAGAAGTGGCAAAGCAATGGCAAAGCGTGGCCTTCGGCCACGGGAAGAGGCTGCTGCGCAGCCGGGAAGCAGTTGTGGTACGTCAGATGATTGCCGGCCCTCGTTACCCCTTCGCGGCTGCAAAGCAGCCACTTTGCGCCGGCGCAGCCGGCATGTTGCAACCGCTTCGCGCGCGTAAGCGCGCTCAACGCGATACTGACTTCGCCGCGCGCAAAAACTAAAAACCCATCTGATGCGTCATCAGAGAAAGGACAAATATTATGATCAAGGTAGGAACGATCGTCCCCAATTTTACGCTGGAGGATAACAAGGGCAACATGGTCAGCCTGAAGGAATACAAGGGCCGCAAAGTGCTGCTCAGCTGGCACCCCCTGGCCTGGACCAGCGTATGCACCGACCAAATGCGCTCGCTGGAAGCAAACCGCGAGAAGCTGACCGCGCTGAACACCGTGGCCTTGGGCCTCAGCGTGGACCCCGCCGCCTCCAAGACCGCCTGGGCCCATGTGCTGAGCATCCGCGAAACCCCCTTGCTGAGCGATTTCTGGCCCCACGGCAAGCTCGCCGCGGATCTGGATATCTTCAATGAGGAAGCAGGCTTCTCCGCCCGCGCCAACATCCTGCTGGATGAAGAAGGCAGGGTCATCTGGGCCAAGCAGTACCCCAACAGCGAGCTGCCCGATATGGAAGAAGTGCTCAGAGCCATCGCGGAGAATTAATGCTGAATGCGGAATTCTAAATGCTGAATGACTGGGGAAGGCGAAGAGCCGGCTGTCGCCGGCGCGAAATGGCTGCTTCGCAGCCGGGAAGCAATAGCGAAGTAATAGCGAAGTAATAGCGAAGTAATGGCGAAGTAATGGCGAAGCGTGGCCTGCGGCCACGGGAAGAGGCTGCTTCGCAGCCGCAAAGCAATAGCGAAGCGGTAGGAGCATCCGAGAGATGCCCTCTAACGAAATCCATCAAAAAGGCACGATACAGATCGTCATGATCCTTATCGTGTCTTTTTATGTTCGTTTATTTTTCCGTGCTGTCCGTGTGTTCCGTGGTTTGTCTCTTCCTCGCCAACCACGCAAGAGAACAACCAACTACGGAATGCGCGGAATAAACGGAAACGGGGAACCGCTTCGCGGCTGCGCGGCAGCCTCTTTGCCATTGCTTTGCTACCGCTTCGCCATTTTCATTCCGCATTCCGCATTCCGCATTCCGCATTTGCCGCCTTAGCGGCACTTCATTCCGCCTTCAGCATTCCGCATTCAGCATTCCGCATTCAGCATTCCGCATTTGCCGCCTTAGCGGCACTTCATTCAGCCTTCAGCATTCCGCATTCAGCATTATTCTTTCTTACTTTCTTCCTCGCGTACAAAAAGATCCCCACCTGCCCCGCGCCGGATATCAGCCAGGTGACGGGGTAGCACAGGAACAGCACGGCGGGCGTAGGCCAGGCGGCAAACACCGTCCACACCCACACGATCCGCAGCAGGCAGGCCCCGATCAGGGTGGCCAGCATGGGCAGCACGGAATAGCCCATGCCGCGCGTGATGCCGGGGTACACGTTCATCATGCCGCAGGTAAAGTAGGCAGCCATCAGGATATTGATGCGCACGATGCCCAGCTCCACCACCTGCGGGTTATCCGTATAGATGTACAGCAGCGGCCGGGCAAACAGCATGGCCAGGCCGCCCATGGTGATCCAGGTAAACACGATCAGCCCCGTGGATATCTTGGCGATGGTATCGATGCGGTCAAATTTCTTCGCGCCCATGTTCTGCCCGGTAAAGGTGATGGCCGCGTTGTAAAACGCGTTCATCGAGGTGCCCACAAAGCCCTCTATGTTGGAAGCGGCGGAGTTGGCGGCCACCATGATGGTGCCAAAGCCGTTGACCGCCGATTGGATCAGCACGTTGGATATGGAAAACAGCATGCCCTGCAGCCCCGCCGGCAGGCCGATCCTGATGATCTGCTTCAGCTTCTGCCGGTCAGATTTCAGCGCTCGGATGTTCAGGCGGATGGGCCCATCCGCCCGCGCGAGGTGAATCAGCAGCAGGGCCACCGACAGGTATTGGGATATTACGGTCGCCAGCGCCAGGCCGTCCACGCTCATGCCCAGCGAGGTCACGAAGAAGATGTTCAGCCCCACGTTGAGCAGGCCGGCCGCGATCAGGTAATACATCGGGTGGCGGCTGTCGCCCACCGCGCGCAGCACGGCGGAGCCGAAGTTGTACACCATCGCGGCGGGCAGGCCCAGGAAGTAGATCTTCATATACAGGGCGGAAAGCCCCAGGATATCCTCCGGCGTGCCCATCATCTTCAGCAGCGGCTCACAAAAAAAGATGCCGATTGCCATGACCGGCAGGCTGGAGAACATGCTCAGGCGGATGGAGGTATGCACGGATCGGCTGACATCCCCGTATTTGCCCGCGCCGTAATCCTGCGCCACCACCACGCTGGTGCCGACGGAAAGCCCCATGAACAGGTTGATCAGCAGGTTGATCAGGGCCCCCGTCGCCCCCACCGCCCCCAGGGCCGTGTGCCCGGCAAAGCGCCCGGCGATCACCATGTCCACAGCATTGAACAGCAGCTGCAGCATGTTCATCGCCAGGATCGGCAGGGAGAACATCACAAATTTTTTCAGCAGCGGCCCCTGCCGGAAATCCTGGTCCCGTGTACGCGTCATCATCTTGCAAGGTTCTCTTTCGCATGTGTTGTCCAGAGATAGTATCACATACGGGAACGAAATTCTACTTTTTATACCAGCTCAAACCCTTAACGCGCCGTCGCGCCGGTTATTTTAGCCCGGTGCTGTGTCGCCGCAAGCTCAACGCAGCGCTGCTGCGCCTTCGCTTGCGCTCCTTGCCCCAGACCAAAATCCCTCGCCGCTTTGGACGCGTTAAGGATTTTCGCTGGTATAAGGCTGATTTCGTGTTTGATTGCAAAACAGTTTCATTAATTAATATATTTGTACTATCATCTCGGTTCACCCCCGCGTGCATGGGGAAGATGTTACCAAACCTCTGACAGCCCGGAGGTATACGCGGTTCACCCCCACGTGCGTGGGGAAGATATGTGTAGCGCCTGCTCTCTGTATAGGGCTTGCGGTTCACCCTCACGTGCGTGGGGAAGATTGGGCACGCCCAATCTTGTCCGTGTAGTATTCCGGTTCACCCCCACGTGCGTGGGGAAGATTTCCTTCGCGGCCTTTTCTTCCAGCTTCCTATCCCGGTTCACCCCCACGTGCGTGGGGAAGATTTGTTCTCTGCGATCATTTAATTCTGCGAGCTGCGGTTCACCCCCACGTGCGTGGGGAAGATCCTGGCTTTCGGCCACCTGCTAACCGGTTCGGGCGGTTCACCCCCACGTGCGTGGGGAAGATGTTTATCTCTTTTTGCCACCGCGTTATCCGCATGGTTCACCCCCACGTGCGTGCGGAAGATGGTCAGATCCTCGGCCTCCGCGGCCGTGCTGCGCGGTTCACCCCCACGTGCGTGGGGAAGATGATTCGTGCCACTCACGGCCCACCATCACCAGCCGGTTCACCCCCACGTGCGTGGGGAAGATCTCTGCTGTGGCCTGTGCTATCTGTGCCTGTGCCGGTTCACCCCCACGTGCGTGGGGAAGATATGGTATGACCAGCGGGTCAAGATGAAGGCTGCCGGTTCACCCCCACGTGCGTGGGGAAGATTGTCTGCCTCCGCCTCTACCATGCAGTCTGCTCGGTTCACCCCCACGTGCGTGGGGAAGATGCTCCCTTTGGCACATCGGGCAGTATTTCATACCGGTTCACCCCCACGTGCGTGGGGAAGATTCCTAAAAATTAAGCCGGGGAGTCGATCTCCGACCGGTTCACCCCCACGTGCGTGGGGAAGATGCATCAACGGCCAGCTGGTCGAAGGCCGGAACTACGGTTCACCCCCACGTGCGTGGGGAAGATAAAGCAAACCCGACACTGGACGCCTATTACAGCGGTTCACCCCCACGTGCGTGGGGAAGATGTCTCCAGGACCATATTTTTGAGCTTTAGATCCGGTTCACCCCCACGTGCGTGGGGAAGATTTATCCGCAACGCTCTGAACCACACCGATGATCGGTTCACCCCCACGTGCGTGGGGAAGATGTTGGGTACCGATATCCTTACCGGGAACCGCTCCGGTTCACCCCCACGTGCGTGGGGAAGATTGTGACTTCATGGCCGGGGTTCTCAGAAATCAACGGTTCACCCCCACGTGCGTGGGGAAGATCAGCTGCAGCGTAGAGAATAACGGTCTTTAGCGCGGTTCACCCCCACGTGCGTGGGGAAGATGCGCCATCTGCTCATAACCACAGCGACAATACCGGTTCACCCCCACGTGCGTGGGGAAGATGG
>CAYZRZ010000052.1:0-13014 GCA_964480995.1 uncultured Christensenella sp. | reverse complement strand
GTATATCAACAGCTCTGGCGGCTTTTTCTATCCCGCAAGTGTCAAAGTCGGGATTTTAGCACAGGCACTCCAGGCGGGCAAGGCGAAAAGAACGGCTCCGCTCTGCTGTGCTCCCGCGGGGGCGGGTATACTGCAGTATAAATGAGTGAGGTGAGAAACGAATGGTGGATATCGACAGGTTTGCCGCGATATTGGAGGAACAGGCCGCTCTCCTTCCCAAAGAGGTATTAAAAAACCTCAACCTGGGCATCGGCGTGTCTGAAAAAGCAAAGCGTGACCGGAGAGCCAGGCCGGGGCTTGCGCTCTATATATTAGGCGAATACCACGTCCACCATGTGATGGGCCGCGGCGTCGTGCTCTATTACGGTTCTTTTCAGCAGGCGCGTCCGGGGCTGATGGATGACGAGGAACTGCTGCGTCCCGAGATCGACCGCGTACTGCGCCATGAACTGACCCATCACCTCGAATCACAGGCCGGGAACAGGGACCTGGAAAACGATGACGCGCTCAAGCTCGCGAAGTGGAACCGGGAGATATGATTGCTTAATCATCAGTACCAGGTCTGGCCGAAGCCTGTCACGTACCACGCTCCATCCAAATGGGGCACATAGGTATAGGTCTCCATATCCGTCTGCAGCTCCTGGGGCAGCTCGCTCATGTTCTTTTCAAAGTTATCGGCAAAGGCATCGTAGATGTAGTGATAGCGGCGGATGCGCGGACCCATGTTGCCCTCGACCGTTTTGATCTCATAGCGCCCGTCGCCAAGCGGGGTTACATCCGTCACCAGGCCCACGTGCATGGTGGCGTAACCGCCGCGCCTGCCGTATACCACTTCGTAGCCCGGCTGCGGGATATAGCCCCAGCGATCCATCTTTTTGAAGCCTTCCATGATCTTGGGCACGGCCGCCTCGCGGACGGCATAGGCACGCCCGTCTGTCTGAAGCTGGGAGTTCTCCCTGGCTTCCATTGGCACCTTGCCCATGTCCAGGCTGTAGTTGACAAAGGCGCCGCACCAGCCGAACTCGCAGGCGCGGCCGCAGCGCCACTTTGTATATTTGTTGGACTTGGGAATGGATCGGCCGGCCTCAACATACTCCTGCCACTCCGAAAGGGCCACGGCAATGCCGGCTTCCACCTCAGCGGGTATGCTGCCGCCGGGCATCACCGTCACGCGCAGCACGGATTGCTTTTCATCCTTCTTCGCGGTGAAGGTGACCACAGCCTCCCCCGCCTGCAAAAAGCTGATATTCCCCCGTTGATCCACACGGGCGACAGCCTCGTCAGAGCTTTCCCACGCCCCCTTTGAGGCAGGAACAAAGGCAAAGCTGCGCCCGGCATGGCTTACGATGGCCTCAGGATACTGCGGCGCGGGCGTGGACTTGGCAGCCAGCGCCTGCGGCACCAGCAGCATAAGAATCAGAAAAAAGGGAATAAATCGTTTCTTGATCATGGCCAAACTTCCTTTGCGCTTCGCGTGCAATGCCGGACATTTCCGGCAGAATCGCTCGAGCGCAGTATAGCACAGCAGTCTGAAGAGCGCAAAAAAGGAGAGGCACATATCCTCTCCCTCAATCGTATGTACGATGGGGCCATCAGATCATTTTCAGGATTTCGCTCAGGCTTTCCTTCGCGTCCCCGAACATCAGGAGGACATCCGGATGCGGCGCGTACAGCGGATTATCAACGCCGGCGTAACCGGGCTTGCCGTCAAAGTTGCAGATCACCAGTTTTTTTGCCTGCTGGGCATTGAGAACCGGCAGGCCGTAGATGGGAGTGCCCTCTGCCGTGTTGGCGGCAGGATTGACCACATCGTTGGCGCCGATCACAAAGACCAGGTCTGTCGACTCCATATCGGGGTTGATCTCATCCATCTCATACAGCTTGTCGTAGGGGATGTCCACCTCGGCCAAAAGCACATTCATGTGGCCGGGCATGCGGCCCGCCACCGGATGGATGGCAAAGCGCACGCTTCGCCCGCCCTTTTCAAGCGCGTCATGCAAAGCCTTCACCTGCTCCTGCGCCTGTGAAACCGCCATGCCGTAGCCCGGGATGATGATCACGCTCTTAGCAGCGGCAAGCCAGGCCGGCAGCTGATCCCGCGACGCGGCAGCCGGAACAGCTCTGGCCAGCTCTTCCTCATCGGGTACTTCCTGCGCGGCAGCCGGGGCAGCCTTCTGTTCATGGGTCACAGGGGCGGATGAGCGGGACAGCAGGATGGACGACAGCTTGCGGTTCATGGCCCTGCACATGATCCGGGTCAGCAAAAGGCCTGAAGCGCCGACAATACCGCCGACAGACACCAGCAGCACATCACCGATGGCCATGCCCGTGATGGCCGCCGCCACCCCGGAGGTGGAGTTCAAAAGGGAGATGGTGATGGGCATATCCGCGCCGCCCACAGGCAGGGCGAACAGCAGGCCGAAGATCAGGCTTGCGGCCATCAGAAGCCAGGCCATTGCCATTTGGGCAGAGGGAACCATCATGGCAAGCGCCGCCAGCAGCGCCATCAGGATGATCGAGGCGGCCAGCAGGAGGCGGTGAGCCGGGAATATCACGGGTTTTTGCGGAAACAGGCGGTGCAGCTTGCCCGCCGCCACCATGCTGCCGCTGAAGGTAAATGCGCCGACGGCCATGCCCAGCAAGGCGGTCACAAGCTCAAAAGCGCCGATATTCCGGCCATAGCCAAGCGTCAGGATGGCCGCGCCCGCTGACGCGAAACCGCCAAGCCCGTTGAGCAGGCCGACCAATTGCGGCATCGCGATCATCCTGGTGCGTTTGGCGATCACCACGCTGATCAGGCTGCCGACGGCCAGGCCGATCCAGATATCCCAGATGCCCAGCAGGTCATGCTTGATAAAGGTCAGGATGATGGCGCAAAGCATGGCCAGCGCGCTCAGGCGATTTCCCCGCACGGCCGTTTCCACCTTGCTCATCCAGTGGATGCCCATCAGTACCGCAACGCTCAGCACGGCTGAGAGGACATAGAACACCGTATCGCTCATTCGCCAGCCTCCCCGTGCTTGCTGCCGCGGAACATGTTAAGCATCTTGTCGGTCACCATAAAGCCCGCCACGACGTTGACAGTCGCGCAGATGACGCTGATGATGCTCAGTATTCTGCTGCCAAAGGCAAGGCCAAGGCCCATCGCCGTCATGCAGCCAAGCACCGTCACGCCGCTCAAGGCGTTCATCCCCGACATCAGGGGCGTATGAAGCAAGCTGGGAACCGAGTTGATCAGCTTATAGCCAAGCAGCGTCGCCGCCGCAAAAGCCAGGATCAGGATCAGCTCTCTGCTCATAGCCCCATGGCCTCCCTGGCTCCTTCGTGAACGATCTCGCCGCCCCTGGTGGTCAGGATGCCGCGAACGATCTCGTCGCTCATATCCAGGCTGATGGCATTGTCCTTCACCAGATACCTCACCAGGTTGTACATATTCTGAGAGAACATCCAGGTGGAGGAGGCCGGCAGCATACCGGGGATGTTCTTGATACCCACGACATGCACCATGCCCTCATCGGCAACCTCACCGGGCACCGTGGCCTCACAGTTGCCGCCCTGGTCGATGGAAATATCCACGATCACGCTGCCGGGCTTCATCTTTTTCATCATGTCACGGGTGATGATGACCGGGGCCATCTTACCGGGCACAAGCGCGCTTAAAAACACAATGTCCATCTTCTCCAGATGGGGCGCGATCATTTCGCGCTCCTTTTTTAGCATCTCATGGCTGAGCGCCTTGGCATAGCCGCCCTCGCCCTGCGCCATCTCATCGGGGATGTCTATGTCGATGATCTTCGCCCCCAGGGAGGCCGCCTGCTCACGGGCCGCCGCACGCGTATCGACCGCATGGGTCACCGCGCCCAGGCGCTTGGCTGTCGCCAGTGCCTGCAGGCCGCCCACACCCATGCCGATCACCAGCGCGTTCAAAGGCTTCACCATGCCCACGGCGCTGAATATCTGCGGGATAAAGGAGGGCAGCAGGTTGGCCGCGATCAGCATGCCCTTGTAGCCCGCGCAGGTGCTCATGGAGGTCAGCGCGTCCATGCTCTGCGCGCGGGAGATGCGCGGCACGCCGTCCAGCGTCAGCGAGATGACGCCTTTTTCAGCCAGTTTCCTGACCATGTCATGGTTGGCGGGGGAAGCGGGGTGGATGAAGGTGATCAGATACTGGCCCTCGCGCATTAAGTCGATCTCATGGGTGTTCAGGTCAGTGTTGAACTGGGGCTCCTTCACCTTTAAGATCAGCCCTGAGCGTTCATACAGCGCCCGCACATCGCTCACCAGTTCCGCGCCCGCCTGCGCGTAGCTTTCGTCATGAAAATAGGCCCCCATACCGGCCCCCTGCTGTACCAGCACCTTGTGCCCGTCCGCGATCAGCTTCGCGCATGATTCCGGCGTAGCCGATACGCGGTTCTCCCCGCGCATTATTTCTTTAGGGATACCAATAATCATAAACAAGCCCTCTTTTCAATTTGTTAGCCTTATTATAGCGAAAAAAGTCCAGATAGCGCAAGGGATAATTGAAAATGGCGCTCATAGGCCCCCTTCTGTCAAGGATGATTTCCACCCGTTGAGTTTGATCATAGAAGACCGCCCGCGGCGGAGAACTCATCCTTGAATAATGCAATACTCTCTCCGTTTTCCATCATTTTACGCATTGATGACATCATGTTTTTCCGCTCGTTGACACCTGTCCGGCCATATGCTAATATTCGGTATCGGCTTTGACGAAGGACAACCTTCACGCAAAGCGCCATCAAGAGAGGGCGGCACCCGCTGAAAGCCGCCTATGGCGTGATGAAGCATTCCCTTTTGAGCCGCCGGGCTGAAGCAGAGTAGGCCTGGCCGCGTGCCGCGTTACGGCGTCAGGAGCAAAGGTTTCCGTACAGAGCCTTTGGAACTTGGGTGGTACCACGCATTACGGCGTCCCTTGCAGTGCAAGGGCGTTTTTCATTTGGAGGGATAAACATGGACATGCAGGAACAGATCGCGGGCATCCGGACGGAGTGCCTGCAGGCGCTTCAAAAGGTATCAAGCCTGGGTGAGCTTGAACAGCTGCGCGTGTCGGTGCTGGGCAAGAAGGGCAGCCTGACCGGCCTGCTGCGCGGCATGGGCCAGGTCGACCCCGCCCTGCGCCCCATGGTGGGCCAATGGATCAACCAGGCGCGCGAAGACCTGGAAGGCAGCCTGAGCGCGCGCGAGGCGGCGCTGCGTTCAGACTCGCTGCGCAGGCGTCTGCTTGATGAAGCCATCGATGTGACCCAGCCGAGCCTTCTCCCCCGCGCGGGTGTCCGGCACCCCGGCTCCATGGTGCTCGACCAGGTGATCGACTGCTTTGTGGGCCTGGGCTTCGAGGTGGTGGAAGGCCCCCAGATCGAGCTGGATCACTACAACTTCGAGCTGCTCAATATCCCTAAAAACCACCCCGCGCGCGACGCGCAGGATACCTTTTACATCGACGACAACACCGTGCTGCGCACGCATACCTCCCCCGTGCAGGCCCGCGTGATGACCACGCGCAAGCCCCCCATCCGGGTGGTATGCCCCGGCCGCGTGTTCCGCGCTGATGAGGTGGACGCGACCCACAGCCCTGTTTTTCATCAGATCGAAGGCCTGGTGATCGATGAGCATATCACCATGGCCGACCTGCGCGGCACGCTGGACGCGTTCGCCAAACGCCTGTACGGCGAGGACATCGCCACGCGCTTCCGGCCCAGTTTCTTCCCCTTCACCGAGCCCAGCGCCGAGGTGGACCTGACCTGCTTCAACTGCCGCGGGAAAGGCTGCCGTATGTGCAAGGGTACCGGCTGGATCGAAGTGCTGGGCAGCGGCATGGTCAATCCCAAGGTGCTGGAGATGTGCGGTATCGACTCAACCAAGTACTCGGGATTTGCCTTTGGCATCGGCCTTGAGCGTATCACCATGCTGCGCTATGGCATCCCGGATATGCGCCTGATGTACGAGGGCGATGAGCGCTTCCTGCGCCAGTTCCGCTGAGGAGGAGAAAGACAATGAAAGCATCCATTAACTGGCTTAAACAGTATACCAATCTGCCCGATGACAGCGCCGCGGTTGAGCGCGAACTGATCAGGACCGGTACCGCCGTGGAAAGCATTGAACCCCTGGACGGCGGCATGGAACATGTTGTCGTTGGCCGTGTGCTCAGTTGCCGCGACCACGAAAACTCAGATCACCTGCACGTATGCCTGGTGGACGCGGGCCAGGGCGAACCGCTTCAGATCGTCTGCGGCGCGCCTAACGTGAAAGAAGGCCTCCTGGTCCCCGCCGCGCTGGTCGGCGCCAAACTGCCCGGGGGTATGGAGATCAAAGCCGGCAAGCTGCGCGGCGTGGAATCCTTCGGCATGCTATGCTCAGCAACGGAACTTAATATACCGCAAGAGCTTTACCCTTCCGTGGGTGCAGAGGGTCTGTTGATATTCAACGAAGATTACGCCCCGGGAACCGATGTCCGCGCCATCCTGGGCATCGACGATCAAGCCATCGACGTGGAGGTGCTGGCCAACCGGCCCGACTGCCTGAGCGTCTGGGGCCTCGCCCGTGAGGCGGCAGCCGTTTTCAATCAGCCTTTCGCGCTGCCCGCCCTCGATTACAAAGAGGATACCGCGGAGGATATCACAAATCACATCAGGATCTGCGTACGGGATGAAGACCTTTGCCCGCGTTATGCCGGGCGCGTCATCAAGAATGTGCGCGTTGCCCCCTCGCCGCTGTGGCTGCGCGCTTATCTGTATGCCGCCGGCATGCGGAGCATCAACAACATCGTGGATATCACCAACTTTGTGATGCTGGAGACCGGCCACCCCATGCACGCTTTTGACCTGGACCGGGTGCGCGGGAACGAAATCATCGTGCGGCGCTCCCTGCCAGGCGAAAAGCTGACCACGCTGGATGAAAAGGAACATCACCTGTCAGGCGGCGAGCTGCTGATCTGCGACCGGGAAGGGCCGACCGGTCTGGCCGGCATCATGGGCGGACTCGAAAGCGAGATCAAGGAAGGGACAAAATCCCTGCTGTTTGAGTGCGCCGCCTTCGACCGCAGCAGCACCCGCGTCACGGCAAGGGGCCTGGGCATCCGAACGGAAGCCAGCGGCCGCTTTGAGCGCGGCGTCAACCCACGCACAGTTCTCCAGGCGCTGGACCGCGCCTGCCATCTGGTGGAGGAACTGGACGCGGGCGAAGTGGTCGGGGGCCTGATCGACCTCTATCCCAGTCCGCTGAAGCCTGTCGTCGTCAAAGCCAGCGTCAAGGGCATCGCCGCGCGCTGCGGGGTGGACATCAGCGCCAATGAAATGGTCACCATCCTTCGCCGCCTGCACTTTTTGGTGGAAGCGGCAGGCGACACGCTCACTGTCACCACGCCCGATTTCCGCCAGGATATTGAGCAGGAGGCTGATATCTGCGAGGAAGTGCTGCGCATGGCCGGCTATGACCGCATCCCCTCCACCCTGATGAAAGGGGAAGCCATGCAAGGGTTTGACAGCCAAAACCGCCTGCGCCAGAAGGCGCTGGCCTCCTTGCTTAATGGCCGGGGCTACGACGAGATTTACAACTACTCCTTCTTCGGCGCAAAACAACTGGACAGCCTGCATCTCTCCCCGGGCGACGAGCGGCTGAACCCGCTGCGTATCCGCAACCCTTTGGGTGAGGATACCGCCCTGATGCGCACCAGCCTGGTACCCGATATGCTCAAGACCCTGGCGCTCAACATGGCGCGCGGCAACGAGCAGGCGATGCTCTACGAATTCGGCACGGTGTTCTCATCCAGGCAGAGGGAAGATATCCCCTATGACGAGCAGCCCTGGCTGTGCCTGGGCCTGTTCGATGAGGGCAGCGACTTCTACACCCTGCGCGATACCGTGCTGCTGCTGCTTACCCGCCAGGGCATCAAGCACACCATCACAGCCCAAACCCAACCCTACCTGCATCCCGGCCGCAGCGCCGTGATCACGGCAGACGGCGCGCTGATCGCCAGGCTGGGCGAGGTTCACCCCGCGGTATGCCAGGAATACGGCATGGACGGCAGGGTGTACCTGGCGGAGATCGACCTCACGGCCTTCTGGGCCGCCGCCACCCCCATGCCCCCCATCAAGGAGCTGCCGCGCATGCCCGCCGTCAGCCGCGATATCGCGCTGGTGCTGGACAGCAGGCAGGAACTGCTGCCGGTGATGGAAGCCATCCGCCGCGCGGGCGGCGCCTTGATGGAGGACGCGAGCCTGTTTGACGTATACCGGGGAAGCCAGCTGCCCGAGGGCAAAAAGTCCTGCGCTTTCTCCCTCAGCTTTCGCGCCCCCGACCGCAGCCTGGAAGAAAAAGAGATCACGGCGCTCATGGACAAGGTGCAGCGCTCCGTGAAGGCGCAGTTTGGCGCTGACGTCAGAAGCTGACGCATAGCGCGCTTAACGTCAAAACCCGCTCAACCGAGCGGGTTTTGACGTGCAGCCTGTTAGCAGCTATATCTGTTCTGATACTTCCTCGGACAAGTGATTGATGACGCTGTCCAGCAAGCGGCGGAAATCATCCCGCACCTTGAGCCCCATTGCCAGCACTTCCTCGTGGTTGATCGGTGTATCCATCACGCCGGCCGCCATGTTGGTGATGGCGCTGATGCCCAGCACCCGCATGCCGCAGTGGCGGGCTACAATGGTCTCGGGGACGGTAGACATGCCAACGGCATCCCCGCCCAGCACGCGTATCATGCGAATCTCCGCCGGGGTCTCGTAGCTGGGGCCGTTCCACCAGGTATATACGCCCTGGTTGAGGGTAATGCCGTGCTCCTGCGCGCGGCTCAGCGCCACTTCCCGAAGCCTCGGGTCAAAGGCCTTGCTCATATCCGGAAAACGGGGGCCGAAAGCGTCAAGGTTGGCCCCGCGTAGGGGGTTCCTGCCCGACAGGTTAATAAAATCGGTGATCAGCATCAGTTCGCCGGGGTGGAAGGATGTATTCACCCCACCCGCCGCGTTGGTCAGGATCAGGGTACGCACCCCCAGCAGAGCCATCACCCGGATAGGCATCGTTACTTTGTCCAGCGAGTGGCCCTCATAATGATGGAAGCGGCCCGACATGACCAGCACCCTTTTATCACGGATGGTGCCCACAACAAACTTGCCGGCATGGCCGGACACGGTGGATTTGGGAAAGCCGGGGATATCATCAAAGGCGATCTCGCGCGGATCGAGCAGCACTTCCTCATAGCCGCCCAGACCGCTGCCCAGCACCACCGCCACATCGGCCGGCCCGCAGGCGCGGCGCACCGCGTCCGCCGCCGCCTGCAGCCTCTTCATCGCTGCGGTCATTTACTTCTCCTCCATCTCGCCCAGGAATGATACCGCCCCAAAGCGCTCCTCATGCCCGAAGAAATCGCTGATGGTAGCCGCCACATCGCTGAATGTCTCCCGCACGCCCAGGTTATACAGCCCCCGCATCCCCTTTTGCCAGGCGACCAGCGGCACATATTCGCGTGTATGATCGGTGCCGCGGAAGGTTGGATCACAGCCGTGATCCGCCGTGATGATCAACAGATCCTCAAGCCCCATCAAGGCTGTCAGTTCCGGCATGCGCCTGTCAACATACTCCAGCGCGTCCCTGTAGCCTTCAACATCCCGCCTGTGGCCGTAGATCATGTCGGTATCCACCAGGTTCACAAAGCACAGGCCGTCAAAATCCCTTTTCATATACTCGAGGGTCGCGTCGATGCAGGCCGGATTGCCGGACGCGTGGTTGGAGCCCGTCAAGCCCCTGTGATTGAATATATCCTCGATCTTGCCCACGCCGTACACTTCCTGCCCGTTTTTCTTCAGGAGGTCCAGGATGGTCTCCCCGGCTGGCTCCAGCGAAAAATCCTTCCTGCCCTTGGTGCGGGTGAAAGCGCCTGCCTTTTCCCCAACGAAGGGGCGGGCGATCACGCGGCCCACGGCATAGGGACCAACCAGAAGCTTCCGGGCGGTCTCGCACATTTCATACAGCCGCGGGAGGGGGATGACCTCCTCATTGGCGGCGATCTGAAAAACGCTGTCGGCGGAGGTATACACGATGGGGTAGCCTGTGCGCGCGTGCTCCTGCCCCAGCTCGTCGAGTATCGCGGTGCCGCTGGAGGCGTAGTTGCCCAGGGTCTTGGTGCCGATGGCCTCTTCAAAGGCATCCATCAGCTCTTTGGGGAACCCGTCCGGAAAGGTAGGGAAGGCCTGCGCAAGCCGAAGGCCGGCGATCTCCCAGTGGCCGGTGGTGGTGTCCTTGCCCGGGCTCTGCTCCGCCATCTTGCCGAAGGCCCCCGCCGCGTTTAAGGCAGGCTCCAGGTTGATGCCGGGGATATGCGAAAAGCCCATCGCGTTCATGTTGGGCAGGCGCAGCGGCACCGCCCTGGCGATATTGCCCAGGGTGTTGGCCCCCTCATCACCGTATAAATGCGCGTCCGGCAGAGCGCCTGCCCCCACGCTGTCTAAAATGATCAATAATACTTTTTTCATCGTCTCATCCTCCTGCACCATCAGTATACCCCAAGGCCTGCCGCGCCAACAATGGTTCATTGGGAAGAGAGCGCGTTTGGACGCCTTTTGCTCCTTCGCGTGTTAACTCACACGTTTTGATCAAGCATCAGCATGCAGTGCCTTATCCCACCATTTCCTCCGCTTGTGCTCCCGTCCCAACTCCCTATATAATGAAACTATCGGAGGATGAACGGATGATGGAATGGATCGCCTCAGCAGCCTTTGGGCTGGAAGGCCTGGTAAAAAGGGAACTGCAGGCATTAGGCTTTGATGTCACGATGGATCAGGGCGGCGTGCGCTTTTTTGGCGGGACGGATGCCGCTTTCCGCGCCAACCTGGAGCTGCGCACAGCCGACCGGGTGCAGCTGATCGTGGGTGAGGGCGAAGCCCGCAGCTTTGAGGAGCTGTTCCAGCTGATCAGCGCGATCGCCTGGGAGGAATATATCCCCAAGGGCGGCAGCTTCCCGGTGACGGGCCAGTGCGGGCGCAGCCAGCTGATGAGCGTGCGCGATGTGCAGGCCATCAGCAAAAAGGCGGTGGCCGAGCGGCTGAAGCAGCACTACAAGAGCGCATGGCTGGATGAAACCAAAGAGAGTTATGACATTCATATTGCTATCCACCAGGACAAGGTGCGCGTGACGCTGGATGCCAGCGGCGACGCGCTCAACAGGCGCGGCTACCGCACCTGGAACGGCGAAGCGCCCCTGCGGGAGACCCTGGCCGCGGCGCTGGTGGATCTGTCCCCCTGGCGGCCCGGAAGGCCCCTGCATGACCCCTGCTGCGGCACGGGTACCATTCTGGTGGAGGCGGCATTCAAGATGGCAAAGCGCGCCCCCGGCCTGGTGCGCCCCTTCTCCATGGAGAACTGGCACTTTGCGGATAAGAAACAGTGCGACGAGATCAGGCGCGAGGCGAAATTCCGCTTCAACCCGGACCTGATCGAGGGGATATCGGGCAGCGATGTGGACCCCGAAGCCCTTGAGCTGTGCAAAAAGCACCTGGCGCAGGCAGGCCTGAAGGACCGTATCCCCGTATTTGAAAAGGACCTGCGCGACCTGGAGCCTTTGAGCGAGAACACCTGCGTGATCACCAACCCGCCCTACGGCGAGCGGCTGGGCAGCAAGAAAGAGGCGGACACGCTCTACCGTCAGATGCGCAAGCTGGAGACCAAAGCCATGGCCCAAAACGTCTGCGTATTGACCGCAAGCCCCTCCTTTGAACGCCTGTACGGCAAAAGGGCGCAAAGAAAACGCCGGCTGTATAACGGCCGGCTGGAGTGTGAATATCTGATATTCTAAATGCTATGATTCGCAGGTTTCGTCTTCCTCAAAGTCAGGTTCAGCCGCCGGCAGCCGGTTGCAGACCATCAGCCAGGCATCTTCACCTGTATCCTCGTAGTAGCGCTTGCGTACATTGACCTTCACAAAACCAAGGGATTTGTAAAGGTTTTGTGCAGTGATATTGCTCTGGCGCACCTCCAGGGTCAGGTACTCCGCGCCGAGGTTGGAAGCGTACTGCATCAGCGCGCGGGTGATCATCCTACCCAGCCCCCTTCCCCGGCAGTCCTGCCGGACGGCGATGTTGGTCACATGCGCCTGATCCAGGATGATGTGCGCGCCCGCGAAGGCCGTGATTTCGCCCGCTTCCTCGATGACGAGGTAGCGGGCGACTTTGTTTTCCGTCATCTCATAGACGAAGTCCTTCTCACTCCAGGGCATGGAGAAGATGGCCTCCTCAAGCCTGCGAACGGCGGGCACATCTGAAAGCGTCATCCGGCGCAAGACTGGTTCAGCCATTGCGCGCCTCCCGCTCGCGCTCTGCCTGCGGGCGGCGCAGATAAAGGGGCAACAGTTCGTGCGGCTGTACAGCCTGATCTCGCGTGTCCCAGGCGATCATGGCGGCCGATCCCGCTTTCAAAAGGCTGAGGTGCGGCGGGGCGAAGACCGCCCTTTCCCCCAGCGCTTTCATAACCTTTTCGCGGCTGACGGGAACCCCATCGCCAGTGAACACAAAGCGCTCACCCATAGGCCTGATCTCTTCCAAATACTCGGGCAGCTTGAGCACCGCGTCTTCCATCAGCCGCCGCCCCTTGCGGAAAGCCGCGCCGTAAACCTGCCCTGCCCGCGCGTCGCGGATGGAGCAGACAACATGTTCATCACAGAGCAATCCAAAGTCCAGCGCTTCCAGCGCGTTGACAGGCAGGCAGGGTTTATTCAAGCCCTGCGCCATGCCCTGAACCGCCGCCACACCGATACGCACCCCTGTAAAGGAGCCGGGGCCGACGACTGCCGCGAACAAGCCGATATCCTTCATTTCAAGGCCGCTTGAGCGGAGCGCCTCTTCCGCCATGGGCATCAGGTTGACCGAGTGGGTAAGCGAATTGACCAGCGTGGCCTCATAGATCAGCTCCCCGTCGCGCACAAGGGCCAGGCCGGCGGAAGGTCCCGAGGTATCCACACACATCAAAATCATATTGTTTCCTCTCCAGGGCGGATAATGCCCTCAAGGC
>CAYZRZ010000051.1:0-13055 GCA_964480995.1 uncultured Christensenella sp. | reverse complement strand
GCTGTAGAGGCTGTCATAATCACGGGAATAGGCTGTCTCGCGGGAACGGCCTGTGCGGAAGGAGAATTGCTCCCGGGCGGAGGAGGTCTTGGTGAAACCGTCCATGTGAACGTATATCCCATCCTCGCCGCGCTCGCTTCGGCCGACGGCGATCAAATCTCCCTTTTTTATGCTGCGGAACTCGCGGATGGCGATGCTGTTCTCTTCCAGCACAGCCAGGCAATCCATGCGGCTGTCCTCCGGCAACAGCCACCGGCCCCCGACTTTGAAATACTCGGGATAGATGGAGGCAGCATGATAGTTGTCAGGCGCAATGCCGTCTGCCGGCGAGGGGATGAACACGGCGTCCGGCGCTTGGGCAAGGTGCTGTGCGCTGAAATCGGGCGCGGTATAGCCGGGCATCTCAAACATGACATGTACCTCCCTATTTTCACAAAGGGTATCCGGATAGAGGGGATCTGTCAATATCCGCGCTGCTTGCTAAAGCGGTCAAAGCGCGATAACATAAAGGCCGTCTGCCGCTCGCGGCGGCAAATGAGGCAAGGGGTTGGAAATTGATGATCAAAAACATCGTACTTGATATGGGCAATGTGCTGGTGGAGTGGACGCCGATGGCGTTCGCCCTGCGGGCCGCGGGCAATGAAGAAGACGCAAAGATATTAAGCGCGGCGCTTTTTGAAACCCGGGAATGGGGGATGGCGGATGCCGGCCTTCTTTCGCGGGAGGAACTGCTGCGGCTGACCCTTGAGCGTACGCCCAGCCGCCTGCGTGAAACCATGCGCAAGCTGGAAGCGGATTGGCCTTTGTGGATGAGTCCCATTGAGGGGGCTGAGGGCTTTGTCCGGCGCTGCAAGGCCGCGGGGATGAAGCTGTATCTATTGTCAAACGCGGGCGATCAGTTTCCGGCGGTGCTGGAAAACAGGCCTTTTTACCCTCTGTTTGATGGATTTATGGTATCTGCCCATGAAAAGCTGGCCAAACCCGATCCTCGCATCTACCGCAGGCTGTGCGAGCGGTTTGATTTGAAGCCCGAAGAGTGTTTCTTTATCGATGACATAGAGGACAATATACTGGGAGCGGCATCCATCGGGATGCAGGGTATTGTGTTTGACGGGGATTATACGAAGGCGCACAAGGCGCTTGAAGAGCTGGAGCGCAGCCCCCGGATTCTATAAATCAGCATACAGCAAAGGGCTGACCGATACATTCGGCAGCCCTTTGCTGTATTGGCGACGCTGTCAGCCCAGCAGCTTAATTCCCGCTTCGGTCAGCGCCATGCTGCCGCCTTCCATGACCGGCAGGTCAAACAGGAAGCCCGGTTTGTCCCTGCCTTCCCCGGCGGCTTTTTCCAGTTGAGCGAATAGAGCGCTTTCGCGGTAGCCGGCGTAATCATAGCCGGTGATCGGGATGTCGTAATCCAGCGTGATCAGCCCCTTGTCTTCCAGCGAGAGAAGAATGTTTCCGCGCTCCCGGACGGCCTGGGCGCTGTCGTCTTCCTGCTCGATGGTGACAGGCTCCATGGCTGTCATATCCAGCGAATCATCCTTGCTGCTGCGAAGCGCAAAGCGCGCGACGGGCAGGCAGCTGTAGCGGCCGATCACGCGCAGCATGTCCGTTTCCGCGTCGCTGAGGCCTTCAATGCCGCCTTCGTAGGCATGACAGCCGCAGTTTTCACCGTGCTCGTGGCCATGATGGTCATGCCCGCAGCCGCAGGCTTCGCTGTGTTCGTGGTGGTGATGGCCTTGATGGTCGTGATGGTCGTGATGGTCGTGGCCGCAGGCGCAGCCGGCTTCGTGCTCATGGGGTGTATGCTCCATGCTTTCCTCCTTGTCCCTCATGGGAATCATGCTAATATACCCCAATAAAGCCGTAACGCAAAGCCTATAGCTGTGATATAATGGATTTGCGTTCACAAAAGCACCAAACGGAGGATTCGTTATGGCCATCGCGGAAATGATCACCCTTGATAATAATCCCTCGCTCGCCGGAATGGCAGGGCTGGAACAGAACATTGTCTACTCCGAGCTGACCGGGCAGACGCTCACGCTGATCAGGCCCTGGCAGGAAGAGGGCGAAGCGCCGGCCAGAAGGCCGCTGATCGTCTTTTTGCAGGGCAGCGCGTGGACAAGCCCGGACCTCAACTATGAGATCCCGCAGCTGTCGCGCTACGCGCAGAAGGGCTATGTTGTCGCGACCCTGACCCACAGGAGCTCAAGCCAGGGGCATGCATTTCCTGCTTACCTTCAGGATACCAAGGCGGCGATCCGCTTCCTGCGGGCTAACGCGCAGCGCTTCGGGATAGACCCTGAGCGGGTGGCGATGTTCGGCACTTCCTCCGGCGGCAATACAGCCCTGCTGGTCGGCCTGACGGGGGATGATGCGCGCTACCGGACAGAGGAGCATGCCGGATTCTCCGACGCTGTGAAGACGGTGATCGCCTGCTTCGCGCCCTGCGATATCCCCGCCATGGTGATGGAGCAGTACCAAATGATGGCCCAGCATCCGGCTTTTGAAGGGCTGATCGGTAAAATGGATCCTCGGGATGTGGCGCGCGCGATGAGCCCCATCCTTGAGATTATGAAAGACAAGAGATGTCCGCCGATCATGCTGACGCATGGCGACGCGGATGAGCTGGTGCCCTTTGATCAGAGCGAAAAGATGTACCGCGCGCTGAAACAGGCCGGGCATCGGGCGCATCTGATCCGTGTGAAGAACGCGCCGCACGAGGGGAGCTTCTGGAGCGGCCAATTGCACGAAATCATCTATCAATACCTGCAGGAAACCCTATAATTCACCGACGGAGGCCATCCGCATGGCGCTGAACCTCGAAAGCTATCTGATCATCCTTCCTTTGGTATTCCTCGCGGGTTTTATAGACAGCATCGCCGGAGGCGGGGGATTGATCTCCCTGCCGGCCTACTATCTGATCGGCCTGCCGCCTGATATGGCGGCGGGGACCAACAAGATGAGTGCCTTCTTTGGAACGGCGGTGGCCACAGGCCGCTATGCCGCAAACCGCAGCATCCCCTGGAAGGAGGGGCTGTGGGCGCTGATGGGCTCGGTTCCCTTCAGTTTTCTGGGGGCGGAGCTGATGAAGCGCATGGACGCGCGCGTGATCAAACTGAGCGTACTGATCGCTTTGCCGATCGTGGCGGCCTTTGTGCTGCTCAACAAGGATGCGCTCAAGCCCCGTGACCTGGTGGGTGAAAAGCGCAGGCTTCCTGCCTGCTTCGCGATCGGCGCGCTGATCGGGCTTTATGACGGGCTGGTAGGACCCGGCACCGGCACCTTTTTGCAGCTGCTTTTTGTATCGGTGATCGGCATGGAAGCCCTGATGGGGTCCGGCGCTGCCCGGCTGGTCAATCTGGGCAGCAATGTGGCGGCGCTTCTAAACCTTGCACTCAGCGGGCATGTGCTCTACGCGCTGGCCATTCCCGCCGCCGCTTTCGGCATGGCGGGCAACTATCTGGGATCGACCCTTGCGATTACCAAGGGCAGCCGGGTGATCCGCGGCATTCTGATCCTGGTGCTGACCTTGTTGATGGGCAAGCTCCTGATGGATGTACTGGGCATCCGTTTCTGATCAGGGTATATTGTATAGACAGAGCCTGTAAAGGAGGATATGGACATGACGGATGAAGAACGCCTGGATATCATTGAGGGGGAAGATGAAGAAGGCAACCCCATGCTGCTCAAGGTGGAGCGCTATTTCTACTACAATGGGGAGGAATATGTGCTGCTGCGCCAGATCGACAGCGAGGACGATGAGGGTTCTGACAGCGACGACCGTCTGTATGTGATGCTGGTGCAGGTCTCCAAGGACGAGGATGGGGAGGAAGTGGAAGACTTCGTGCCCGTAGAGGATGACCTGATGGAGGCGCTGATCAAAGCCGCCCGCACCGTATTCATTGATGACTCGATAGACGAGGGCATTGACACCAAGGAATGAATGAAAATATCCGCCTCAAACTGAGTCTTCTGCCGGACAGCCCCGGCTGTTACCTGATGAAGCAAGAGGACAAAATCATCTATGTCGGCAAAGCGATCAGCCTGAAAAACCGGGTGAGCAGCTATTTCCGCCAGACGGCGCATACGCCCAAGGTGGCGGCGATGATCAGTCACATTGATGATTTTGACATCATGATCTGCAATACCAATCTTGAGGCTTTGCTGCTTGAAAGCAACCTGATCAAGCTGCATAAGCCTTATTACAATATCCTCCTAAAGGATGACAAGCGCTATCCCTACATCCGGATCGATCTGAACGAGCCCTATCCGCGCCTGAGCATCGCAAGACAGCCGCAGGATGACGGCGCTAAGTATTTCGGCCCCTATATCGGCGCGAACGCGATCCGGCAAGTGATGGACCTGCTGCGCCGCGCCTTTCCGCTGCGCACCTGTAAATTGAAGTTGCCGCTGGCAAGGCCGATCCGGCCCTGCATCAACTACGACATCTGGCAGTGCTTGGGGCCGTGCGCCAATAAATGCACTGTGGATGAGTACCGCGAGGTAGTGGATAAGGCGCTGGGCTTCCTGCGCGGTAAATACCAGCCCGTGATCGATCAGTTGCGGGAGGATATGATGAAGGCTGCCCGCTATATGCAGTATGAACGGGCGGGCGAATTGCGCGACTGCATCCGCGATATCCGGGGGCTGATGGAACAGCAGAACGTTCAGCGGGCGGACGCCGTGCAGCAGGACATCATCGCCCTGGCGCAGGATGGGCTGGACGCGATGGCCCAGGTGATGTATATCCGCGGTGGCAAGATGCTGGGAGCGGATGCCTTCTCGCTGCCCCGCGAGGGCAAGGAGGAGCCGGACGAGGTGCTCAGTGCCTTCCTGCTTCAGTTTTACCGTGATAGAATGCCTGCCCGCGAGGTGATCGTCGAGGCGGCCGGGGATCTTTTAGATCTGGAAGCCTGGTTGCGTGAGCGCAGGGAAGGCCCGGTGACGCTGTCCGTGCCCCAGCGGGGGGATAAGCGCGCTCTGGTATTGACAGCTAAGAAAAATGCCGAAGACGCGCTGCTCAAGCGCAACGCCAATGTCAAAGTCAAAGAGGAGCGTACCGTGGGCGCGGTCCGGGAACTGGCTGAGGCGCTGGAGCTTGATTTTATGCCCCACCGCATTGAGGGCTTTGATATTTCCAATACCCAGGGCACGCTGTCTGTGGCTTCGATGGTCGTGTTCATTGACGGCGAGCCGGCCAAGAAGGAATACCGGTACTTCCGCATCAAGACGGTGGAAGGGGCCAACGATTTCGCCTCGATGAACGAGGTGCTGAACCGCAGGTTTCTTCGTACCCAGCGGGAAAAGGAGGAGGAGCGCTGGCCACTGCCCGACCTGGTGCTGGTGGACGGCGGACCGGAGCAGCTGCGATTCGCGCGCGCCGCGATGCTGGCCACCGGCATTGAGGTGCCGATGTTCGGACTGGCTAAGCGGCTTGAGGAGATCTATCTGCCTGAGCGGCCGGATCCAATCCGTCTGGACCAACGAAGCCCCGCCCTGCACCTGATCCAGCGCGTTCGCGATGAAAGCCATCGCTTTGCCATCACCCATCACCGCAATCTGCGCGCCAAGTCCGGTGTGCACTCCCGCCTTGAGGATGTGCCGGGGATCGGCCCGGGCAGGCGGCGCGCCTTGCTGGCGCATTTTCGCACGATGAAGGCGATCGGAGAGGCAACGGAAGAAGAGCTGACGCGGGTGAAGGGGATATCGGCCCCCGCTGCCCGGAGCCTGTACCTTGCCCTTCACGCCGATACTGAAAACGATCCGGAATAAAATATAAAGTACCAGGCATGAAACGGACCTTCGCGGCCGTTATATAGCGGAAGGAGAGAAGAGAGTGACGCGATTCGTGAGGCTGACCGCGCTGATCATGGCGCTTCTCCTTCCCATGGCGGAGGTTTCGGCCTTTGAGCCTCGCGGGTATAGGGAGCTTTCCGCCGCTTATCAGCAGGGCGGTAACCTGGGCCTTACCCTGACCGCTGAACTGAGTGAGTGGAAGGAACTGTCAGCCGGCAGTTTGCCTGCCTTTGCGGATTGGCTGAGGGACGCTTCCCTGCGGATGGATTTTTCAAAGTCTGGTTATGTCCTGCGTATAGACAGGCAGGGGGAAGAGCTCCTATCGATTGCGGAGGAAGAGCGTAAAGGCAAGCGTCTGCTGACGCTGGAGGGCCTGGGATTCGAAGGCCCGGGGGAAGATGACATGGTCAGTCTCCTTTTGGGGGAGGATGGGCCGGACTTTGGCTGGCTCCTTCAATTGCCTGATGCTTCCGTGCTTCGCGACCTGCCGGATGAAGCCATAGGATTGCTTGCCCCCTATGCCAAGGAAGTCAAGCGCAGCGCGGCTGTAAAAAATGTCGGGGCCTCTCCCCGAAGGCTTGAATACAAGCTTGAGCCGGAGGAATGGAACGCCATATGGCCTGCGGTGAAAAAAGCGCTTGCTGCTTCTCTCCCGATCCTGCCGCCAAACGCCCGGGAAACACTGGAGATCCTGCGCTTTGAAAAACCTGTGACGGTGAAGCGTTTGCTTGATCAGCAGGGCGAGCCGATGGGGTGGCAGATGGCTTCCACGGTGCTGCTGCCTTCCGGCGTATCCCGCAAGCTGAGTTTTGCCGGCGGCTACGCGGACAATAAGGGGCTGTATCTGAATATCAAGGCCCCCGCCGCGAGGGGGAAGGACGATTTGAACCTGTCTCTTTCCGCCGCATTTAACGAACGGGATGTGAACACGGATTTTTCGCTCGTCTCCCGGCTAGGTGACGAGCGGTACAGCCTGAAGGGGGCGGCCAGGCTGCAACTGGCGGATACTGATTCCGGAGAAAGATTTTACGGACGCCTGTGGGCGGAGGAAAAGCGCGGAAGCGAAAGCGCCCTGCGCTTGACACTGGAGCCGGATCTGGTATTTGAGGACGGAGGCGCGCGGGGGAAAGTGCGCGTGCTGTCCGAACGCGCGGGCAAAACACGTCTGGATGTTGTTTTGAACGCGGTCATGGGAAAAGGCGATGCAACCCTGCCTGCCGCTCCTGCCCGGATATACGATCTGCGCGCAGAGCTTCCGCAGGCGCAGGAGGCGTTCTCCCAGGCGCTGCTGCACCTTGTCAAAAAGGTATTGATGGACTTTCCTGAGCCCGCGCGGCTGCTGCTTCTCCATGATATGGGCCGGACTTTGCGTACGGAGGGCGAGGCTGTTCCGGCAGCGGAACGTACACCCGAATTTCTTGTTACTGAGGATGCTTTTTAAGGAGGTTACCTAATGAAAAGAACCATTGCCCTGCTTCTGTCGGCCTTGCTGGCGCTCAGCGCTTCTTCGGCCCTCGCGAGCGAGACCATGACCCTGGATGAAAAACTGGCTCTGCAGCTGCAAAACGGCTCAGGCCTGATAGTGGCCGCGGATTTCTCCGCCTCGAGCGATTTGGACCTGTCTGTTCTGGATGAGCAGATGAATACCCTGCTGAAAGCCCTTTTGCCCGGTTCCCGGCTGGACATCAAAAGAGTTCAGGGCGCCGGCAGCGGTAACCGCGGCAAGGCGGATATGACACTCACGCTCAGCCGCGCCGGCGCGCCTTTGGCGGAGCTCCGGCATACCTCCGACGGGGTGCTTGAGTCCTTCACATCCAGCCTTTTTGGTGGAAAGAGCTATGCTTCCGTCCGCGGAGACGGGCTGCTGCTTGATCTGCTCATGGACCGCGGGACCGCCTGGCCGGGTCTTGAGCGCGCGATCTACGCTGTCTACGGGGCTGATCTGGAGTGGCGCAAGCAGGCTGACGCGCAGCTGAAGGCGGTGAGCGATAAGCTCAGCCTCTGGCTGCAGGGTTATACGCGCGTATCCACTGAGCGTGACGCCCAAAACCAGCTGATCACCGTGAACACTATCATCATACCGATGGCTGACCTGAAGGCCCGGATGAAGACGCTGCTTGCGGATCTGTACGCGAACCGCACCCTGTCGGGCTTGCTGAGGGAGGTCATGACTGCTGCTGAATCCGCGGCTTATCTGGAGCCCTCGATGCTGCAGGGTTTCAGCACGGCCATTGACAGGCTGCCTGTATCGGGCAATGTGAATATTTCCCGCCGCTACAACGCGGCCGGACGTACCCTGCTTGATGATATGGCCCTTCCGATGGGCGGAACGCGCGGTATCGAAAGCATCCATTACCGCATGGAGGCGGCAGGCAGCGACAGCGATAAAACGCTGCTTGAGATTGCCATGCAGCCTAAGGCGGCGGGACGGACGCAAGGCAGCTTCTACGGCCTCAGCTTTGAGGGCGGACCTGTGGCGGATGATCCCGGCGGTTCGATGTATAGCTTCACCGGTACGCTCCTGATGCGCAATGAGCCTGAAGGCACCGAGGGTTTCACGGTGCAGACCGGCGAGCAGGATGATGAAAGAAAATATGAGTTCAACCTTTCTTATGATCAGGGGATTGAACAGCAGGACGCGCAGACGCGCCAGTACTCCCGCGCGCAGGAGTACAGCCTGCTCATCAAGCCTCAGAATATAGAAGGGGAAGGCGACCAATCACTCACCCTGAAGGTGACGCTTTCTTCCGGGGCGGATACGCGATCGGCTACCCGCTTTGAAGGAACATTCTCCTGGCAGGATATGTCCAATGAAACGAAGGTTGAAGCATCTGTCTCGGGCGGCTCTGCTGCCCCTTGGCTGATCCCCTCTGTGGAGGCCGCGGGTGCCATCCGCCTTGACCGCATGAATGAAAGCGAGCTGGCCCGGCAGAAGACCGGGCTTCAGGCGGATCTTCTGGCGGCGGCTACCCGTCTGGGCATTGCCTTCCTGATGCCCAATCCATGATAAGCGGCATAGACGCTTTCTTGATTCACAAGCCTCGGATAGGGTATAATTTCGCAAGGCTGTGAAAGTTTGAACGAAACCATAATAAGCCTGCAATATTGAGGAGGAAGCCAACATGAATCATCATTTGAAACGTATCGCTGCCATCCTGATGGCCGTTATGTTGATGCTGACCGGCCTGAGCGCTCTCGCCCAGGCACCCGCCGCGATGGAGGCGGAAGTATTCGCCCGCGGCGGCAGGATCAAGACTGAAACCAATATTGACGTTAACTCAGAAACGCTCAACGGCATCTTGGCCATGTTTACCGGCATGTCTTCCCGGGAAGACCAGGACGCGCAGACGGCGATCGTCAATACTGTGCTGGGCGCTCTGCGGAAACTGACGGCCAGCGTTGTGACCGATGGGAAGGCCGCCTATGCCAGCGTGGGCAGCGAAACCGGCGAGCTGTTCAACTTCTATGCTTCGATGGGCGCTGAGGACAGCTTCGCGGTATCCAATCTGCTGTCGGGGATAGAGCTCAGCCTGCCCGGAAGCATGATCCCCTCTGTCACCCCTCAGCTGGAGGACGCGCAGGGTCTGCTTGGCGGTTTGGGTGCCTATGCCGAGGCCGCGATAACGTTTCTCAACGATGAGTTGCTCGCGAAAGCCTCCCTTGAGGAGGGCAGCTTCGCGCTGGAAGGCTCCGGCACCTTTGACAGCAAAGTCTCCCTTGAGCTGCACAGCCATCAGGTGGCTGATATGCTAGACGGGATGATGAAGGTGTTTAAGGAAGACAAGCCCATGCAGGAGCAGCTGGACACAGTCCTGAAGAGCGGCGCGGTAAACGCGCAGGCGATGGGCCAGCCCGTCCCCGGTTCCGAGGAGATGATCAAGGAACTTGAAAAGGGCATTGCCGGCATGAAAGAAGCTGCTGATGAAAAGCTCGCCAACCTGACACTCTACACTGCCAATGAATCCGAAGCCATGCACATGGAGGCCGAAATCCTGGTGAACGAATCCCCAGCAGCCTTGCTGTCTGTGGCCGTTGTTCCAGGCGTTAGCGGCGAAGATATGCATTTCTCCCTGCTAATGCCTGATACCACCGCGCAGACCGAAGGTCCGCTTGACTGGGCCGCGGCCCGGCAGGGTGTGCTGAGCGGCACGCAGCCTTATGCCACGCTGTTTGACGCGGCATTCAACCAGACTACGGACGAGGCCTCCAATCGTGAAGAGATGAAGGGCAATATTGATCTCTATGTGATGGGCATTACGATCGGCATGGCCATTGACAGCAACGCGAACATAAGCGGTGACTATGCCTCGGAGGGCTCCTTCATCCTCAGCGCGCTTGGCGCAGGCCCTCTGTTGACCGTGACCAGCAAAGGCTATGAGAGCACGGAAGAGTTTGCCGCTCCATCCCGCGAGGGGCTCAAAAAGATAGCGCTGTTCGAGGAAATGTCAGAAGAATCCGGGAATGATATCATGTCCGCTCTGCAGACAGCTCTGCCCCAGCTCTTTGAGCGGATAGTGACTGTTCTGCCTGAGGAAGGGCCGATGATGCTGACCATCCTGGAGAGTCTGATGAATCCCGGAACCCCCAGCCAGCAATAGACCAAAGCAAACGATGCAAGGCCGCTCCTTCGGGGGCGGCTTTTCGCTGCGCAAATAGTATCTTTACATGAAGTTTACAAGGGAATGCATTGGCCTTTACGCTCATACCGTATTGTGCGGATGTGCCGCATGAACGATGGAAAGACGAGAGAGCTATTCGGTATCCGGGTGGCCCCGGCGCGTCTGATCTTGTCTGTCTGGATAGAAGAACTGGTCATGGAGATGAAAAAGAAGTATACTATGGCCATCGTCACGCATAACATGCAGCAGGCGACTCGTATATGGGACAACGCCGCGTTTTCTTCCCGGGAGAGATGGCAGGGTTTGGTGTCGCCGGGCGGGTATTCTCTATGCCGCGTGATCAAAAGAATGAAGATTACAACACAGGGAGATTTGGATTATGATGCGCAACAAGTTTGACCACCAGATGCAGGTACTGAATAATGACCTGATCGAAATGGGCGCCCTGATCGAGGCGGCGATCGCCTCCTCCATCAAGGCTTTGAAGGAACAGGATACAGAGCTGGCCAAAAAGGTCGTCGCGGAGGACCAGACCGTCAACCAGAAGGAACGGGACATTGAGGCGATGTGTCTTCGCTTGCTCTTGCAGCAGCAGCCCGTAGCCCGCGATCTTCGCCTGATATCGGCTGCACTCAAGATGATTACTGATATGGAGCGCATAGGAGACCAGGCGGCGGATATCGCGGAAATCTCGGTCTTTTTAGCGGACAGGCCGTATATATCCGAGCTGATCGATATCCCCCGCATGGGGGAGGCGACGGCTTTGATGGTTACGCAGGCGATCGATGCTTTCGTTGAAAAGAACCTTGATCTGGCGCTGGCTGTGATCGCCTATGATGATGTGGTGGATAATCTGTTCACCCAGATCAAGAAAGAGCTGATCGACCTGATCCGGGACAACAAGGACGCGGCCGAACAGGCGCTGGACCTGATGATGATCACCAAATACCTGGAGCGCATAGGAGACCATGCTGTCAATGTAGCGGAGTGGGTGGTGTTTTCGATCACCGGCCAGCATGTCAAGGGAAAGGTCAAGGTGGGAGAATAGATGCCGCTGGTTTATATCGTAGAGGACGATGAGGATATCCGGGAGCTGAGCGTTTACGCGCTGCAAAGCGGCGGTTTTGACTGCGAAGGCTATGAAAGCGCCGCCGATTTTCTGGAAGCTTTAGAACGCAAGCGGCCTGATCTTGCGCTGCTTGACATTATGCTGCCCGGAGAAGACGGGCTGAGCCTGTTAAAGAGGCTGCGGGGGAACAAGCGTTACGCGCAGCTCCCCGTCATCATGCTGACCGCCAAAGGCAGCGAGGCTGATAAAGTCAAGGGGCTGAATCTGGGGGCGGATGACTACGTCAGCAAGCCCTTTGGGGTGACGGAGCTGACGGCGCGCATTCACGCGGTGCTGCGAAGGGCCGGCGACACGCCAATGGAAGCGGAAGAACTCAGCTTTCATGATCTTGAACTCAGCGGCCAGCGTCATGAAGTGCGCGTTGCGGGTGAAGGCGTACAGCTGACCTTCAGGGAGTTTGAGCTGCTGCGATACTTGCTGATCAACCGCGATATCGTGCTCAGCCGCAACAAGCTGATGGATGAGGTATGGGGCTATGATTACGCGGGCGAGAGCCGCACGGTGGATATGCACATCAAGTCCCTGCGGCAGAAGCTGGGAGCCGCCGGTGATTATATCAAGACTGTGCGCAATGTTGGATATAAGATAGGGGATTAAGCATGGAAAAGCGCATCTTCCGCTCGATGAGCCTCCTGGTGCTGCTGACCGTGCTGTTTTTTGCCCTCCTGTGGGGTGTATCTGCAGCCCTCCGTTTGCCGGGAGAAGCAAGGCAGGGCCTCAGGGATCTTCGTGTCACGGTACTGGATGAAACGGGCAAGGTGCTGTTTGACAGCGAAAGAGACCCGGGAGAGCTGGGAAATCACATAGACCGCCCCGAGGTGCAGCAGGCGATCTCCGCGGGCTGGGGGGAGAGCGAGCGATATTCCGATACGCTTGGCAGGCAGAATTATTACTACGCCAAGGTGATGGAGGATGGCCTCATCCTGAGGGTGTCCTATGCCGCGGACACTATGTCTGACCGCCTGATGCGTCTCCTGCCGGGACTGGTGCTGAGCATTGCGGCCGCGCTTGCCTTTTCCTGGCTCCTGGCCAGGCGGCTGACCCGAAGCATCGTAGATCCGATCAATGGCCTGGATCTTTTCGGCCCCCAGCCCAAGGGATATGATGAATTATTACCCTTATACAGGCGCATAGAGGCCCAGCGGCGGGAACTGTCCCGCCGGGTGGGAGAGACGGAAGGCAGAAACGCCACCATCGCCGCCATTATGGAAAATATGCGCGAGGGCCTCTTGCTGCTGGATGAAATAGGCCGCGTTATCCTGGCCAATGACAGCGTGCTGCGCTTGTTCGGGCAGAAGGAGGCCGCGGGCAAAAGCGTGCTGCTGCTGCACCGCGATCCGGTCTTTACGGCGGAGGTAAAGCGCTGCCTTGAGGGGCACAAGGCGGAATGCACGCTGCAGTTGAAGGGCCGTACGTACCAGGTGCTCTTGCATCCTGTCTATCAGGATAAACTTAACGGCTGCGTCGTGCGGTTTATCGACGTGACAGAGCGCCAGAGGGCCGAG
>CAYZRZ010000050.1:0-13103 GCA_964480995.1 uncultured Christensenella sp. | reverse complement strand
ATGTTGGCCTACGCAAAGAACAGAGAAGGAAAGGTGGTCGCTTATCCGACAGAGGCTACAGCAAATGGCATGATCGTCAATAAGACGGCGTTTGAAAAGGCTGGAATCGACGTAGCTGAACTTTCAAAAACCTGGACCTGGGATGAGTGGGAAGATGCAGCTAAAAAGGTCATAGCGGCCTCCGATACGGTAAAGTACGGCCTGGCGGTTGATTTCACACCGCATCGCCTGTCTACAATACTCTATCAGTTTGGCGGCAGGATGCTATCCGAAGATTTATCAAAAGTCAGTTTTCAGAATGAAGGAACGGTCAAGGCGATTGAGTGGTTCAAGAGGATGCATGATGATGGCTTGATCCCGGCCTCCGTATGGCTGAGTTCTGAGAAGCCCGCGGAACTCTTTCAGGCTGGTATTGTCGCAGGACATATTGGCGGCAGCTGGAACATTAATACCTATGTCGGGATCACGGATTTTGAATGGACAGCTGTACAAAGCCCCGCAGGAGAGATCCGTTCCTCAGTCCCGGGAGGCAAGTTTATCGCTGCCTTCAAAGATTCAAAGAACGCCGAAGAAGCCATGAAACTCATGGGCTGGTTCTCAGACGCCGAACACAATGCACAGTATTGTTTGGGTACAAATAATCTCTCCTCACGCGTGGACGTGAAGATAGAGTATCCTGCCAATACGGAAAGCTTTGCTGTGTTTTCAGAGGAGTTAAAAGCAACGCCGACCTACACAGCGGAGGAATGGAATACTCCAATCATTGGCAAGGTCAGCACAATCATCAGGGAAAATGTAGTGCAGGTCCTTCTGGGGGCAATGACGGCGGAGGAGGCCTGCGCGGAAATCGACCGACAGGCGGCTGAATTGATGCAATAACTCATGGATGAAGCGGCGGGTTGTGCTGACGGGTGAGGTGTGCATGCTATTACCGCCCCGGGGCAGAACCCGCCGCTTTTAGGAAGGTATCGTAACGATGGCAAAACGTAAAAAGTACAGGGGCAATTTTCATCAAACCCTCGCCCCGCTCCTCTTCCTAAGCCCTAATGTGCTGATATTCGCAGTTTTTATTATCGCTCCGGCCATGTCAGGCTTGAAGATGTCAGTGATGGATTGGAGTGTTCTGGGAACGCCCCGATATATCGGACTTCGCAACTTTGAAAGGCTTTTTCGGGACAGAATATTTGGCATAACGGTACAGAACACGCTGGTTTATTCGTTCTTCATGGTGATCTTGATCACTGTGCTTTCTTTAGTACTGGCTATGCAATTGTATAAAAACAGCTTGAAAGGGGAAAGTTTTTTTCGCTCTGTCTTCTATGTTCCTTCGCTACTGAGCATGATCACTGTAGGCATTGCCTGGCGGTTTATCTTGGGCGATGAGATGGGGATTATCAACTACCTTCTTCGCGCTGCTGGCGCGGATGGCATAGGTTGGTTATCCAATCCGAAGCTGGCAATGGGCAGTGTCATATTTGTGTCGGTCTGGGCTCAGTCCGGTTATTATATGGTGATTCTGATAGCCGGCCTGCAGGCTATCCCGGTGGATTTGTATGAGGCTGCCAGAATAGACGGCTGCGGCAAGCGGCAAATCTTCTGGAAAATCACTATACCTATGCTTAAAAGCACCTTGCTGGCGGTGATGGTACTTGCAACAATCAGTTCCTTCAAGGCATATGAGTTAATAAATGTGATGACTGGCGGCGGACCCGGTTACACCACGAAACTTATCGTGCAGCAGGTATATCAAGCAGCTTTTATCGAGGATAGGATGGGTTATGCTTCCGCTATGGCGCTTGTATTGATGCTGATCATCGGCATATTTACTTTGGTTCAGTTCAGGCTTACGGGGAAGGAGCATGATCATGAATAAGGCTATATCATATAAGACGATTGTTAAATATACCGGCCTGATCGTTCTGGCAGCCTTCTTCCTTTTTCCGGTATTGTGGGTCGCGCTCTCATCCTTAAAGCCTCAGCAGGAACTGTTTCAAATGCCGCAAACCATTTTTCCCAGAAAATGGACCGCTGAAAACTATCTATTTTCTTTTTCGCAGAGCAATTTTTTGCTGAATCTGAAGAACAGTGCCATCGTGTCTGTCTCATCTACGGTACTTGCTGTGCTAATCAACACGATGGCGGGTTATGCCTTGTCCAAGTATATTTTTCCAGGCAGGGACGCTATATTTACCGTTATGATCGCAACGCTGATGATTCCGCTGCAGGTGATTATGGTGCCCATTTTTTTACAGCTGAAAAATTTGGGAATGCTCAATACGCTCTGGGGCATTATCATACCGCCCGCAGCAACGCCGACGGGTATATTTCTGGCACGCCAGTATATGACGACGCTGCCCGACTCCATGATTGAGGCGGCACGCATTGACGGAGCGGGTGAGGGGTATCTTTTCTATAAGATCATTCTGCCGCTGTCAAAACCTATTGTTGCTACTCTGACCATTTTCTCCTTTATGTGGCGTTGGAACGATTATCTCTGGCCTCTAATTGTAATAACCAATAACCGAATGCAGACCCTTCAGCAGGCGCTGGCAGGATTTGTCGGACAGCTTCAGATCAATTGGTCCAGTCTGTTGGCCATGACTACCATCTCCATGATTCCGGTAGTGGCGGTTTTCCTGTTATTCCAGCGATATTTTATGACCGGCATTTCTGCCGGCTCAGTAAAAGGATAAATTATATGAAACATACGATTAAAAACATTACTTCATACACCGTACTTGCCGATCGGACGGTCTTTCAAGGGCAGGGAGGCCAGCTTGTATTGGGGCTGTATGAACAGGGAGCAATCCGCGTATCCTACCGTTTTGAGGGCAAAACAGAGGATGCTCAGATGCGCGGCGCCTCTGATTTTATTACTCAAGGAAGCCGTTTTATTCCCTGGATGGGAAGCGTATCTGACACGGAATCCTATTACAGGATCGAACTTCCTGGTGATATGACCCTGCGGGTCGAAAAAGCAAATGGTGTCCTGTCGCTTTTTGATGGTGATAAGCTGCTGCACGGCGGCCGTATAGGCAGCGAAGATCTGGTTATACCTGAATATCCGGTCCGATTGATATCAAACGGGGAACAGTATTTAACGCGGTTTAACTTTCCACTGAAGGTGGGAGATGAATTTTTTGGCTTGGGTGATAAGAGCGGGTACCCCGATCGCCGCGGAAGGCGATTTTCCATGTTTAACAGGGATTCTTTAGGCTACGACGCATCCAATTCAGATCCCTTATATAAATCAGTTCCTTTTTTCATAAAGGTAAATAGAGCGGAGGATTCCTTCCTTGGTGTATTATTTCCTCTGGCGGGTATGCGCGTCATAGATTTTGGAAAAGAGAGTCCTTTCTATTATATGGCTGAGGCGGATGGAGGTCCTTGTGACTATTGCTTGTTCACAGGGAATCACTATGCGGATATCGTCGCCTTGTATTGCCGGTTGACAGGTTTGCCTGCGCTTGGACCATTGTATAGTTTTGGTTTTCTGGGTTCATCTATGAATTATCTGGAACCGCAAGATGCCGCCAAGCGTGTTCTTGAGTATTTTGAACGAACAGAGAAAGAAGGAATTCCTTGCGAGGGAATGTATTTCTCGTCTGGCTATCTGAAGGCTGCGGATGGAAAACGTTATGCCTTCATTTGGAACGAGGAGAAGTTTCCCAATTACGGGACCTTTATGCAGGCCTTGGCAGACAGAGGATATTATATTATCATGAACCTCAAGCCTGGCATACTCTGCTCGCATCCCTGGTACCCTTCTCTTGATGAACTTGGATATTTCATCAAGGATCAGCATGGTAAAACCTATATTGAGTACTTCTGGGGGGGAGCCGCATCATTTGTCGATTTTGCCAATCCAGACGCTAAGGAGTGGTGGAAGAAACAGATCAGACTAAGTTATTTGGATCATGGCTGTGCTGGTATCTGGAATGATAACAACGAGCTGGAACTTGAGGACAGTGAGCTGCTCATTTACAAGACACGCTCGCAGTATCCAGCATTAATGAGTCAGGCATCTTGGGAAGCGATCAAGGAACATAAGCCTGAGCTGCGCCCCTGGATTTATTCGCGCGCAGGATCATGCGGCCTGCAGCGCTATGCCCGTACCTGGACAGGTGATAACGCGAGTAATTTTACCGCCCTGCGCTATAACCAATACATGGGCTTAAGCCTGGGCTTGTCCGGGATGCCCTTTTACGGGCATGATCTAGGCGGTTTTTATGGTGATTTCCCTCAAGAAGAACTTCTGCTGAGAAGCTGCGAAACGGCAATATTTCAGCCGCGCTTTGTCATCCATTCCTGGCGGGAAAATGGGGTGCCGACAGAGCCTTGGTCCTATCCCAGTGCTCTTGAGCGCATCAAGCGAATGATTCTATGCCATTATTTCTATATGCCCTATATATATGATTGCGCGTTTAAAGCAGCTCTGACAGGCTATCCGATGGAGCGGATGCTGAGGCTTGAGTTTCCTTATGATACCGCGCTGTCAAGCCGGGACGTTAACATGCTCTTTGGCCCCTATGTCCTAAAAGTGCAAGCGGTTGAGCCAGCCTTGAGCTCAGTGCCGGTATACCTCCCAGCAGCTTGTGCCTGGTATGATCCCCGCGAGGGAAAGGCATACCGGGGTGGACAGACGATCGATAAGTTCGTTCCAATCGACGGCCAGCCTCACATCATGATCCGTCTAGGAGCGGCGATCCCGACAGCGCCGCGCCTATGTAAGCTGTCCACCGCTCTTTTTGAACAGGTGGATGTGCAGCTCTATCCCTGTCTCCCGCAAGAGGAAACATTCTTTGATCATTATGAGGATGACGGCTGCACCGAGCTTTCTCTGGGCCGCTACGACCAATTTCGCTTTGAGATAGGGAATGGACATGTTGTTGTTACGCGCGTGAAGCGAGGGGCTCACAAGGCCAAGGATATGCGTACGCACAGGCTGTTACTGCCCGATGGTTTCATATTTACACAAAACCGGAAGAGTGAATATTTCTATGATCCTCAAGGGCTGGAACCGGAGGTGCCGCTAAAGCTTTTCATACAAGGTGAATGGGATCTCAAATAGTGAACTCAAACAGGGTAATGGAATTCCCAAACCTTCCATTTACTTCCATGCTCTTTTGATATATAATTTCTATTTGCGCGTCAATCGGGCGCGTCAGTTTTAATAAAGCGATCAGGAAGGGAATTACTCATGCTCACGGTATCCAATCTCAGCCTCCAATTTGCCGACAGAAGGCTTTTTCACCGCGTCAATATCAAGTTTGTGCCAGGCAATTGCTATGGCATCATCGGTGCTAACGGAGCGGGCAAGTCGACGTTTTTAAGGATCCTCTCCGGTGATCTGGAACCCAGTTCCGGCGAGGTCAGCATGTCCAAAGGCCAGCGGATGTCCGTGCTGGGTCAGGACCACTATGCCTTTGACGCCTATACGGTTCTCGAAACCGTCATTCTGGGCAACCCGCGCCTGTATCAGATCGAGCGGGAAAAGGATGAACTGTACGCCAAGCCTGATTTTTCAGATAAGGATGGGGAGCGCGCCGCGGCGCTTGAAGGCGAATTTGCGGATTTGGGCGGCTGGACCATGGAGGCCGACGCGGCCACGCTGCTCAACTCCCTGGGCTTGCCTGAGGATCTGCACAATAAGAAGATGAGCGCTCTTGCCGGCCGCGAAAAGGTAAAGGTCATCCTGGCGCAGGCGCTGTTTGGCACCCCGGATGTTTTAATACTGGATGAGCCGACCAATGATCTGGATATCAGCGCCATCGCCTGGTTTGAAGAATTTTTGATCAACTATGAGGGCGTGGTCATCGTTGTGTCCCATGACCGTCACTTCCTCAATAACGTGTGCACCTACATCGCGGACGTCGATTTCGGACGCATCAAAGTGTACACGGGGAACTATGATTTCTGGTACCAGTCAAGCCAGCTGGCCGCCCAGATGATGAAGGATCAGAACAAAAAGAAGGAAGAGCAGCGCAAGGCTTTGCAGACCTTCATTGACCGCTTCTCGGCAAACGCGTCCAAATCCCGCCAGGCAACATCGCGCAAAAAGCTGCTGGAGAAGATCTCGCTGGATGAGATCGAGCCGTCCAACCGCTGCTACCCCTTTATCAGCTTCCAGAAAAACCGCGACGTGGGCAACGAGATCCTGCGTGTGGACGGACTGAGCAAATCTTCTGAGGGGACCAAGGTCTTTGAAGGGGTCAGCTTTACTGTTGACAAGGGGGATAAGATCGCCTTCATAGGTGATGAAAACGCCATATCAGCCCTCTTTGAGGTGCTGGCGGGTGAAAGTGAAGCGGATGAGGGCGAGGCGCGCTGGGGCATCACCATCACCGCGTCATACCTCCCCAAGGATAACACCGCCTTCTTTCCCAAGGCGAAGTCCTTGAACATACTCGATTGGCTTCGTCAGTATTCGCCGGAGGATACCACCGACACTTATATGCGCGGTTTCCTGGGCAAGATGCTGTTTTCCGGCGATGAAGTATATAAAAGCTCGGCGGTGCTGTCAGGCGGCGAGAAGGTGCGCTGCATGCTTGCCCGCATGATGCTCAAGGAAGCCAATGTGCTGTTGATGGATCAGCCCACCAACCATCTGGATCTTGAGACCATTACGGCGCTCAATAATGGCATGAGTGATTATAACAGCAACATTCTGTTCACATCCCATGACCATGAGCTGATCAGCTCCGTTGCCAACCGCGTGATAGAACTGCAGCCTGACGGCATGGTTGATTTCCGTGGCACATATGATCAATATCTGGAGAGGAAGCTGGGCATTCAGGCGTAATCCCGCTTATTTCCACAGCAGACAGGCAGGGCATGCCTGTTTTTGCTATAAATCGACCACATCATGCATTTTGTTGAACAACACGAATAAAAAACCACGAAAATGCAATTTGGTGCTTTTAATCCTTCAAAAAGTGTGATATGATTCCGAACAATCCCGGGCCAAAGGTCCGGAAAGTTAACGAAGGAGGGTATACGCGATGTTCAAGAAGTTCCTGTCCCTGTCTGTGCTTCTGTCCCTGGTCCTTGCGATGTTTGCCGTGCCGGTATCGGCGGCTGAGGAGAGCGACCTGCATCATGTGCAGGAAAAAGGCACGCTCGTCATCGGGTATACCGTCTATGCGCCTATGAACTACACCGATGAAAACGGCGTGTTCACCGGCTTTGATACCGAGCTGGCCGTGGCGGTCGCGCAGATCCTGGGCGTGACCCCGGAATTTGTCGAGATCGACTGGAACACCAAGGAGATCGAGCTGGCCGCCAAATACATCGACTGCATCTGGAATGGCCTGACCATCACTGATGACCGCAAGGCCCAGATGAATATTACCATTCCCTATGTGAAGAACGCGCAGGCTGTCGTCATCAAAGAAGGCAGCGAGTATGAATCCACCGCCTCCCTCATCGGCAAGGTTGTCGCCGCGGAAGCGGGAAGCGCCGGAGAAACGATTGTTCAGGAAGACGCAAACCTATCCCAGGCTGAACTCATCAGCAAGGAAGTGCAGACTGCCTGCCTGATGGAAGTAAAAGCCGGTACAGCCTACGCAGCCGTGCTGGATCTGACCCTGGCCAACGCAATGGTCGGCAAAGACGGCGATTATGTCAACCTGAAGATCGTAGACCGCCTGGGGGTGGAAGATTACGGCGTCGCCTTCCGCAAGGGAAGCGACATCACCGAGGAAGTCAACAAGGCCTTCCTGACCCTCAAGGAGCAGGGCTTCCTGCAGGAGCTGGCTGAGAAGTACGGCTTGGATCTGGCGATCTGACTCATTTAACCGCATATCAGGGGGCAGAGTGGTCCATTCTGCCCCCTTATGACTATTTTATAGGATGAAGAATGACGGATACAAATATTATCATCGGTCGGCTGATCGAGGGCTTCGGGCTGAATGTCCAGCTTTTTTTTGTCACGCTGCTGTTTTCACTGCCGCTTGGGCTGGTGATCGCCTTTGGTTCAATGAGCCGCTTCAAACCCCTTTCCTGGCTGACAGCCGGTATCGTATGGGTCATCCGGGGAACGCCGCTGATGCTGCAGGTGCTGGTCATCTACTTCGCGCCGGGACTGCTGGGCTGGGGACCTCTTTGGGATTCCGGAGGAGGGGCGCGCTTTACAGCGGCTTCCGCGGCTTTTGTGATCAATTATGCCTGCTATTTTTCGGAGATTTACCGCGGGGGCATACAGGGCATCCCAAAGGGGCAGACGGAAGCCGGGCAGGTGCTTGGCATGACACGCGCGCAAATATTCTTCCGCGTGACGCTGCTGCAGGTGATCAAACGTATTCTGCCCTCCATGGGAAATGAAGTGATCACGCTGGTCAAGGATACCTCGCTCGCCCGCATCATCTCCATCAAGGAGATCATCATGATGGCGCAGGAATACACTTCAAAAGGCCTGATCTGGCCTTTGTTTTCTACGGGCATATTCTTTCTGGCTTTTGTCGGTATACTGACGATACTGTTCAGCAGGCTGGAAAAGCGCCTGGACTACTTTAAGGCATAAGGGTATATAGATGGCTATATTGGAAGTGGAAGGCATCAACAAAAGCTTCGGCGGCGTGCGGGTACTCCGCGATATCAGTTTTTCTCTGGAGGAGGGGAAAGCGCTTGCCATCATCGGTTCCTCGGGTTCAGGCAAGACTACGCTGCTCCGCTGCTTGAATTTTCTCGAGAGGCCCGATGGGGGCATTATTCGACTGCGCGGCAAAGTGCTGTTTGACGCGCGTGACGCCGCCATGCAAAATGAGCAGGAGATCAGAAAACGCAGGCTTAATTTCGGGCTGGTTTTTCAATCATTTAATCTGTTTCCTCAATACACCGCGCTCAAAAATATAACCCTGGCCAGCGAGCTGCTGATCAGGGAGCAGGAGAAGCGCCTGTCCGCGTCCCGGCACCAGGAGATCGAAGTCAAGGGGAGGCAGCTGCTTGAGCGCATGGGCCTTTCTTTAAAGGCCGAGTCTTATCCGCATCAGTTGTCCGGCGGGCAGCAGCAGCGGGTGGCGATCGCGCGGGCACTTGCGCTTAACCCCAGCGTGCTCTGCTTTGATGAGCCTACCTCGGCTCTTGATCCCGAGCTGACCGGCGAGGTTCTGCGCGTGGTACGCAGCCTGGCTGAGCAGAACACCACCATGATCATCGTGACCCACGAAATGGCCTTTGCCAGGGATGTGGCCGATCACGTGATCTTTATGGACGATGGCATGATCGTGGAGGAAGGCCCGCCGCAAGAGGTGATAGGCGCGCCAAAGGAAGAGAGAACCAGGCAGTTTTTATCCCGCTTCTCCGGAGAGGCTTGAGATTGATTCTTTTTTAGGCGGGCAGATGGTGAAGTTGACCAGCAGGCCGATCCCTGTGCCGATCAGTGTGCCTAGGATGCGATTGAGCCCGTAGACCCAGGCCTGATCCATGGTGTTGAGATAGGCCACCGCAAAATAGACGATGGCGCCCGGCACGATTGATTCTTTTTTATTGAGGGCGTTATCAACCAGGATCATCGGGATCAGCCCCAGAGAGATCAGCGCGATATTTTCCGTAAATGATGAGATGACGATGCTGACCAGCCCGCCTGTGATGGTGCCGATATTGCGGATGACCGATGCGCGCACTGAGGAAGATACCGTTTTTTCTACCGCGGTGATCGCGCCGATGCACGCGAAAAACATGGTCTGATGCATGACGTGTTTCATGAAAAGCGCCGCCAGCATAGCGGCTAATACTGTTTTGATGGTTCGCATGCCAATACGGGGAAAGGATAAACGCCTGAGGGCTGCGGCCTTCGGTTCATCATAAACCATGGTGAAAATGGCCTCGTTTCCTAAAGTGAGACAACGCGGGCATCATAGCATTGCAGGGTGGATAAATCCAGTGCCTGCGTGGCTGATTTTGCTTTACTTTTTTACATGTCTGCATACGGGTGGATAATCCGCTCCTGCCATGATAAAATGATTCCATCATGACTGATGGGGGTAGCGCGTGCAAAGCAACCTGGTCGTCGGAATCCTGGCTCATGTGGACGCGGGAAAAACCACCCTGTCTGAGGCCCTGCTGTATAAAAGCGGGGCCTTGCAGCGCATGGGCCGCGTGGACCATCAGGATGCCTTTTTGGATAACGACGCGATGGAGCGCAAACGGGGCATCACTATTTTCTCAAAGCAGGCGGTGATGCCGATCGGCGATGGCACCATGACCCTGATGGATACGCCGGGCCATGTTGATTTTTCGGCAGAGACCGAGCGGGTGCTGGGCATCCTTGATTACGCCATTCTGGTGATCAACGCGGCGGATGGTGTGCAGACCCATACGCTGACCTTGTGGCAGCTGCTGAAGCGTTACCGCCTGCCCGTTTTTTTATTTGTCAATAAGATGGATCTTCCTGCCTCGGATGCCGGGCGGATCATGGAGGAGCTGAAGCGTTGCTTCGGTGATGGGTTTGTGTCCTTCGCGCGTGAAACGGACAAGGCTTTTTACGAAGAAGCGGCGCTTTGCGACGAAACAGCCCTCGCCGAGTTTCTGCGTGAAGGCCGCATAGGGGACAAGACAATCACTGCCCTGATCAAGCAGCGCCGGATCTATCCGTGCTTTTTCGGATCCGCGCTTAAAACGGAAGGGGTCGCGCAGCTGCTGGAGGGGATCGGCCGGTACGCTGCCACGCCGCGCTACGGGGATGATTTTGGCGCAAAAGTATTCAAGCTCACGCGTGACGCTCAAGGCGCGCGGCTGACGCACATGAAGATCACGGGCGGCAGGCTCGCTGTGCGCGATATCCTTAGAGGAATGGACGCGCAGGGCAGCGCCTGGGAGGAGAAGGTCAATCAGATCCGCGTCTACTCTGGATCCAAATACCAGGCGGTGGATGAGGCGCTGCCCGGCACGGTCTGCGCGGTGACCGGACTCAGCGCGGCCTGTCCCGGCCTCGGGCTGGGGGCGGAGCCGGCGGGGCACAATCCGCAGCTGACGCCTGTGCTCAGTTACCGGTTGATTCTGCCGGAAGGCACCGATCCGGGTATCGCTTTGCGCCAATTGCGCGAGCTTCAGGAAGAAGACCCGCAGCTGTCACTGGGCTGGACGGAGCAAACGCGGGAGATCCGTCTGCAGCTTATGGGTGAGGTTCAGCTGGAGGTGATCGGGGCACGGATTCTTGAGCGCTACGGTCTTGCGGTCAGCTTTGACGCGGGCCAGGTGGTGTACCGGGAGACTGTGTTATCGCCCGTGATCGGCGTGGGCCATTTTGAGCCGCTGCGCCACTATGCGGAGGTGCACCTTCTTTTGGAGCCGCTTGCGCGGGGCAGCGGGCTCATGTTTGAAAGCGTCTGTTTGGATGAGGTTCTGCCCCGCAGCTGGCAGCGCCTGGCACTTAGCCATCTGGAGGATGGGGATCTGCGCGGTGTGCTGACGGGTTCGCCGCTGACGGATGTAAAGGTAAGCCTGCTGTGCGGCCGCGCGCACAACAAGCATACCCAGGGCGGGGATTTCAGGGAAGCGGCGCTGCGGGCGCTGCGCCAGGGGCTGATGAAGGCAAAAAGCCAGCTCTTGGAGCCCTGGTACGGCATCAGGCTGGAACTGCCCTCCGCCACTGTGGGCCGGGTGATGAATGACCTGCAGCGTAACGGGGAAGGTATCGTTTTGGAAGAAAATGACGGCGAAAAAGCGCTGGTCACGGGCAGAGCCCCCGTATCTTTCGTGCGCGCCTATTCCGCCGATATCAGGGAATATACGCGCGGAGCGGGCAAGCTGAGCTTCAGCTTCTCCGGATTCGCGCCTTGTCCCCATCAGGATGAGGCGGTTGCTTCCTTTGGCTATGACCCCGAGAGGGACGCGGATCATCCGGCGGATTCTGTTTTCTGCTCGCAGGGGGTCGGGGAGATCGTCAAATGGTACCAGGCTGAAAATTTCATGCATTTAGACCGGGACAGCTATCCGCCCCAGTACTCGAAGAATAACAGGGGACCCTCTGCTGCCGCCGGCGCGAACGCGTATCAGGTGAAGCCTGAGGAAATGCAGACTATCTTTGAGCGGACATATGGAAAAGTCCGGGAGTCCGGCTTTGAACCGGTAAAGAAAAGTCCCAAGCGGGCGGAGGAAGAGCCCTTGAGCCCCCGCGCGCCGGCTTATGAAAAGCCCGATTACTTGTTGGTGGACGGCTACAATATCATCCATGCCTGGGAAGAACTGAGCGTCATGGTACATAGTGATAGCATGGATGCCGCCCGCCAGGCCTTGATGAACCGGCTGAGCAGCTTCAAAGGCATGGATGAGCGGGAGATCATCCTGGTGTTTGACGCATACCGAGTACAGGGGGAGGCACAGCGTATCACGCGCTTCCATAACATCAATGTGGTCTATACCAGGGAAGCCGAAACGGCGGATGAGTATATTGAAAAGGTCAGCTATGAGATAGGCAAAAAGCACAGGGTCACGGTGGCGACGGGGGACAGCGTGATCCAGCTGATCGCGCTGGGGCATGGCGCGCTGCGCATATCGCCTGACATGCTCCTTGAGGAAGTGGAGCGATGTGAAAAGCAGATGAAGTCCTTGCTTGATACAAACAACGGTAGGATGCCGGGGCGGATCAAGTTTCCCGAGGGATTCAAGCCTCCGGAATAAGCGATTAGTAGAAGGCTAGGGTCAGGCGCAGCCTGCCCTTTTTTGTTTCACTCATCACGGATACCAGCTTGATCCTCCCTTTACCCTGCACAGAGACGATCGCGCCTTCTTCAACATTCTTTGAAGTGTTCAGGCATTCCTGATGGTCAAGCCGGACCAATCCCGCCTCGATCATTTGCGCGCTGTCGCCGCGGGAGAGATGAAACGCCGCGGCGATCAGCGCGTCCAGCCGCAAGGAAGCCACGGTAAGCTGTCTTTGGGTCAAACTTTCGCTCAAGGCTGGCAGCTCGGACAGGGGGATACGCCGCGCTTTAACACCGACACGGCCCAGCTTGTCGACGCGGTCGGTGATGTACTCCGCCATCGATGCCAGGCAGACGAACACGGCGCGGCCAGGCTCAATGGCGATATCGCCCATCACATCGCGGGACAAACCGAGCCCCAGAACACTGCCCAATACATCCTGATGGTGCACAGTGTCC
>CAYZRZ010000049.1:0-13148 GCA_964480995.1 uncultured Christensenella sp. | reverse complement strand
GGGACGCGGAGGGGGCGGGCTGCGCCGGGGCGCAGGCGCTCAGCAGAAGGGAAAGGCTCAGCAGGCTGAGCGCAAACAGGGTTCGTTTCTTTCTCATAGGTTCACCTCATGTGCATTGATCAGTGCGCCAAAGGGCCTGAGTAGTTCATGATGCCGCCGATGTTGGTGACATCGCTGTAGCCCATGCGCTTGATCGCGTTGGCTGCAGCAGCGCTCCGGGCCCCGCTCGCGCAGTAGACATAGATCTTTTCATTTTTATCAAGCACCAGCGCTTGGACATTGTCAAGACGGTCAAGGGGCAGGCTTAAGCTGCCTGGGATATGCCCTTCCTTGAACTCCTCGCGGCTTCGCACGTCAAACAGGTGAATGGAGGGATTTCCTTTGGCGGTCTGGGCCGCTTCATTGATCGAAGGCCCCGCCTTCGCGCCGAAAAAGTTAAACATGGTCGTTCCTTCTCCTTTAGCATCAGTATCATGACAGATTATATCCGCCGGCAATATACCTAAACGGGGTATATGTATATTTTGAGAACACGCCGCGTGGGTACAATCACGCATACACTGAAGGAGGATGAAGTGATGAACCCCGAAAAGATCATCTGTACCTGCAAAAAAGTGACAAAAGGGCAGATACTGAAAGCCATGGAAGCGGGAGCGCATGGCTATAAAGAGGTCAGCAAGGTGACCGGCGCCGGCAGCAAGTGCGGCAAGTGCGAGGATGACGTAAGGAAGTTTATCAAAAAGCATAAGGAAAAGTAGCCTTATGCCGTGATTGTGATACAAAGCCGCCGATCGGCGGCCTGAGTGTTTCACAACCCAAAACAGGTTTTTTGATGCCTTTACAAACTGATCCTCAGCACATATAATGAGCAGGCTATGAAGAGGACGGGTGCAGGCATGGCCCGAAGCGAGCCGGGGGATGGTGAAAGCCCGGCGGAGACCGCCTGATACCGGATCACCTTGGAGCATGGAATCGTTATTCCCGGCCGCCGCCGTTACCGGCCGCCGCCCTTATTGGGCCGGCACAAGCGGGCGCTATGCGTCAATTTGGGTGGTACCGCGGATATATCCGTCCCAACAAGGGGGCGGGTTTTTTGTATTCATGGAGTATGTTGGAGGGCAGTATGTATCAAAAAGTATCGACGGACATGGATTTTTTGAGCCGAGAAAAGGAAATGGCCGCTTTCTGGAAAGAAAAAGGCATCATCCAAAAGAGCTTCGCCCAGCATCAGGGCAAGGAGCGCTTTACCTTTTATGACGGGCCGCCCACAGCCAACGGCAAGCCGCATATCGGCCACATCCTGACCAGGGCCATGAAAGACCTGATCCCGCGCTTCCACACCATGAAGGGCAAGGATGTACTGCGCGTGGCCGGCTGGGATACCCATGGTCTGCCTGTTGAGCTGGAGGTTGAAAAGAGCCTGGGCCTGGAAGGCAAGCAGGGGATAGAGGCCTACGGCATGGAGCCCTTTATCCAGGCCTGCAAAAAGAGCGTTTGGAAATATCTGGGCGAGTGGCAGGACATGTCCGAGAAGGTGGCCTACTGGCTGGACATGGAGAATCCCTACGTCACCTACCATGACAACTACATAGAGTCCGTGTGGTGGAGCCTCAGGCAGATCGCCGACAAGGGCCTTTTGTACCGCGGGCACAAGGTGGTCCCCTACTGCCCCCGCTGCGGCACGGCGCTGGCCAGCCATGAGGTGGCGCAGGGCTATAAGGAGGTCAGCGAGTATTCGGCATATGTGCGCTTCAAAGTGAAAGGGCAGGATAACACCTATCTTCTGGCCTGGACGACCACGCCCTGGACGCTGCCCAGCAACGTGGCCCTGTGCGTCAACGAGAAAGAAGATTACCTCTGGTTCAGCCTGCGGGGAGAGACCTTCGTGATGGCCGAGGCGCTGGTTGAAAGCGTATTCGGCGCTGAGGACGCGGCCGGCATCACCCGGATCAAGACCGTCAAGGGCAGGGAACTCGCGGGCATCGAGTACGAGCCGCTGTATCCGCCGCAAAAGCAGCCCCTTGAAAAGGGCTGGTATGTCGTCACCGACGACTATGTCACCTTGACCGACGGCACCGGCATCGTGCATAATGCCCCCGCCTTCGGCGAGGACGACGCGCGCGTCGGCCGTGTCCACAGCCTGCCCTTCCTGCAGCCCGTGGATGTCAAGGGTGAGTTTGTGGAGGGAACCCCATGGGCGGGCAAGTTTGTGAAGGATGCCGATCCTTTGATCATGGATGATCTGGCTTCCCGAGGGCTCCTGCTCAAAAAGGAGATGTATACCCATAACTATCCGCACTGCTGGCGCTGTGATACCCCCCTGCTTTACTACGCGCGCGCGGGCTGGTTCATCCGCATGACCGAAGTTCGCGACGAGCTTGTGGCCAACAACCGCTCTGTGGACTGGCACCCTGAGAACATCAAGGAAGGTCGCATGGGCAACTTTGTCGAAAACGTAATCGACTGGGCCGTTTCCCGCGAGCGCTACTGGGGCACGCCTCTGCCCGTATGGACCTGCAAGCAGGGCCATACCCATGTGATCGGCAGCGTGGAGGAGCTCAAGGCGATGAGCGTTGGTCCCGTCGACCTGCCGGAGCTGCACAGGCCCTATATCGACAGCGTTGTGCTGCGCTGCCCCGAGTGCGGCGGCGATATGCGCCGTGAAAAAGAGGTGATCGACTGCTGGTACGATTCGGGCTCCATGCCCTTCGCCCAGTGGCACTACCCCTTTGAAAACAAGGAAAAGTTCGAGGCCACCTTCCCGGCGCAGTTCATCAGCGAGGCCATCGACCAGACCCGCGGCTGGTTCTACAGCCTGCTGGCCATCGGCACGGCTGTGTTTGAGCGCTCCCCCTATGAAAGGTGCCTGGTTCTGGGGCATGTGCAGGACAAGGACGGCAGAAAGATGTCCAAGCATCTGGGCAACGTGGTCGATCCCTGGACGATCCTCGGCAAGCAGGGAGCCGATGCCGTGCGCTGGTACTTCTATACCGCCAGCGCCCCCTGGCTGCCCAGCCGCTTCTCCGAAGAGGCGGTCAGCGAAGGCCAGCGCAAGTTCATGTCCACGCTGTGGAACACCTACGCTTTCTATATCCTTTACGCGGATATCGACAAATTTAATCCGCTGGAGCATGATCTGAACAAGGTCGAGCTGAGCCTGATGGACAAGTGGATCCTCAGCCGGCTCAACAGCACGGTGAAGCAGGTGAACGAGGGCCTGAGCGAGCTGCGCATCCCCGAGAGCGCAGGCGCCATCCAGGACCTGGTGGATGACCTGAGCAACTGGTATGTCCGCCGCGGCCGCAGCCGCTTCTGGGGCAAGGGCATGGCGGGGGACAAGGAAGCGGCCTTTGTGACGCTGGCCGAGGTGCTGTCGACCCTCAGCCGCCTGATCGCGCCCTTCACGCCTTTCATGGCGGAGAGCATCTATCAGAACCTGGTGCGTTCGGTAGATCCCCAGGCTCCCGAATCCGTGCATCTGTGCGCCTTCCCCGAGGCGGATGAAAGCCGCATCGATCCCGGGATGGAGCGGCAGATGAAGGCGCTGCTGGGTGTCGTCACCCTGGGCCGCGCCTGCCGCAACCTCGCCAACATGAAGGTGCGTCAGCCCGCGCAGGCCCTCTATGTCAAGGGCGCCTCCTTTGACGCGCCCTACGCGGAGCTGGCCAAGGATGAGCTGAACGTGAAGACCCTGGTGTTCACGGAGGACGCCTCTGCCTTTACCGGCTACCTCCTAAAGCCGCAGCTGCGCACACTGGGGCCGCGCTACGGCAAGCTGCTGGGCAAAATCTCCGCGGTCCTCAAAGAACTGGACGGCGTGGCCGCGGTAGCGGGATTTGAACAGGGCGAAGCGCTCCGCTTTACCGTGGACGGCACCGAGGCGGTCCTGGAGAAGGACGATGTGCTCATCGAAGCGGTCCAGCGTCCGGGCCTCGCCACGCTGGAGGAAAGGGGCTTGACCGTCGCGCTGAGCACCGTGCTGACGCCGGAACTGTTGCGCGAAGGCTACGCCCGCGAGATCATCAGCAAGCTGCAGACCATGCGCAAGGACGCCGGCTTTGAGGTGACAGACCGCATCGCCGTCAGCTTCGACTCCGGCCTGGCTGTCACCGAGGCTGTAGAAGCCTTCCGCGATATGGTGATGGAGGTCGTGCTGGCCCTCAGCCTCCAGAAGGGCGAAAGCCTTCCCGGCGGCTATACCCAGGAGTGGGATATCAACGGAGAGAAGGCTGTGCTGAGCGTAAAGAAGGCCTGAGGATAAATCAAAAAACGGCGGGGTAACCGCCGTTTTTTGATTGGAAGAGATCACAGGATGATGGTGGATGGATCAAAGCTGTTCAGATCCCGGGTTGCCGTATGAGCCATGAAGTGCCGAAGCTCGCCTGTGACGCGCCTGATCTCCCCGGCGCAGCCCTCCGCGCCCCGCTCCGTGATCGCGGGCATCAATGCCCGGCCGACGCTGACGGCATCCGCCCCCAGCGCCAGCGCCGCTTTCAATACCGCAATCAACAAATATCTTCATCTCGCGGCCGACTGCCCGCCGCGCCCAGGTCACGGCAGATCAGGGCGTCATGCACGCTCAGCACCCCCTTGACGATGAACGGCAGGCGGCTTTAGGCCATGAAGCGCTTCAGCTTGGCGCCGTTTACCGGCTGCATTTTCTCGCCCAATACCACATCAAGATCGCCCTGATGGTCAAAGCTGTGGTCAATATCCATGCCGATGGCCAGGCAGCCAGACTGGTTCGCGTGAGCGATGCGGCTGAATATCTTGTCATCTTCGGCATAGGGCTTGATGATCTTGTGAAGCAAATCACGCTGATGGTGACGATTTTGCCCGCTTTCTCTGTCTCGTTTTCTTTGCCGGCATTATGCTCAGCTGCGCCGCTGCGCGGAGACAGAGGCGACTCACCGGCAGAGGCCGCGGACCGCGCGCAGGTTTACATCCCATTCTTATCCATGCTATACTGGCGAATCAAGATGTGTCGAGGAGGCCGGCGGATGGATCATTACAAGCTCGTCATTCGGGGGGAACATGCCCTGAGCGGCGAAACCTTTGTATCCGGCGGTAAGAATACTTCGGTGGCGGTCATCCCGGCGGCTCTGCTTTGCTCTGATGTCTGCTTGATCGAAAACCTGCCTGATATTGAGGATGTACGGGTGCTCCGGAGCATCCTTGTGCATCTGGGCGCGAAGGTGGAGTTTGACGCTGAGCACAACCGCATGACCATCGACCCGCGCAGCGTGACATCCTGTTCCGTCCCCTTCCAGTATTCGCAGCAGATGCGGGCCAGCTATTACCTGATGGGCGCCCTGCTCGGGCGCTGCGGCGAGGCGGAGGTGGGGTATCCCGGCGGCTGCGATATCGGCTCGCGTCCCATCGACCAGCATATCAAGGGCTTCAGCATGCTGGGCGTCCGGATCGACGAGTACAGCGGGATGATGAACCTCAAGGGCGAGCTGCGGGGCAGCATCATCAACTTTGACGTTGTCACAGTCGGCGGCACCATCAACGTGATGCTGGCGGCTGTGAAGGCCAGGGGCAATACGATCCTGATGAACGCGGCGCGCGAACCGCATGTTGTTGACCTGGCCAACTTCTTAAACAGCATGGGCGCCAACATCAAGGGCGCCGGCACCGATACCATCCGCATACGCGGGGTGGAGAGGCTGCACGGCGGCAGCTATACCGTTATCCCCGATCAGATCGAGACGGGTACGCTGATGATCGCCGCCGCCGCCACCCGGGGGGATGTCGCGATCCATGGGGCCATCCCGACGCATATGGACGCGCTGACGGCCAAGCTGCTTGAGATGGGGGTATCCGTCACCAGCATGGACGATGTGATCTGGGTGCGGGTGAAGCGCGGGCACCGCGCCATCCGCCTGAGCACGCAGGAATATCCGGGCTTCCCCACGGATCTCCAGCAGCCCATGAGCGCTCTTCTGACCCGAGCGAACGGGCACAGCGAGGTGCATGAAAATATATATGACAACCGCTTCAAGCACCTGGATGAGATGCGCCGCATGGGTGCTAAGGTGACGATATCGGGCAGAACAGCCTATATCGAGGGTGTTCCCCAGCTGCGGGGCGCGCCGGTGATGGCGACTGACCTGCGCGGCGGCGCCGCGCTGGTGATCGCGGGGCTGATGGCCGACGGTGTGACGGAGATATACAACCCGGCCTATATCGCAAGAGGCTATGAGCACCTTGAGCAGAAGCTCAGCGCGCTGGGCGCACAAGTGCGCCGTGAGGATGCGGAATAAATGAACATGACATTGCTGAGCGCCTATCAGGAGCTGGGGCTGAAAGAAGGGGCCAGCCTGGAGGATGTGAAGGGCGCCTATCATCGCCTGGTGAAAGGCTGCCATCCCGACCTGTTCCGTGATCCCTCCGAGCAGGAGGAGGCGCAAAAGCGCATGGTGCGGCTGAACCTTGCCTATGAGCAGGCGATCGCCCAAACGTCCAAACCCGTGCCGGGCTACCACAAAGCCCCCTTGAAGCAGGCCAAGGCTACAGCCAGAAGGCTGCTGGAACAGGGCCGGCTTGAATCGGCTCTGCTTCAGCTGGGCCGCGCGGACATGAAAGACGCCGAATGGTATGCCATGCAGGGTGAGATCCTGATGGCCTTCAAGCAGTATGACACTGCTCACAGCAGCCTGCGGGAGGCTGTGCGGCTGGATCCGGAGAACCTGCAGTTCCGCCGCTTGGCGCTGGATGCCGCCTTGCAGGTCAAGAAGCACAAGCAGTTCCCCATGCGGCTGAAGGATTCAATACAGGGCCTGTTTACAGGCGGCAGAAAACGCAGATAAGATTCGCCTGTACAGGCGGATTTTGCATAGGATGTATGATGAAGCAAAATGATCTTCCCCCCTATACCTTGATCCGATCTTCCCGCAGAAGTATGGCCATTGAGGTCAGGCCGGGGGGAGAGGTGGTGGTGCGTGTGCCCGCGGGGGTCAGCGACAGGACGGCACGGGCTTTTGTAGCCAGTTATTTGGACCGGGTGATGGAAAGCGTTGAGCGGATGAAAGCCCGGCCGCCGGCTGAGGAACCGGATGAGCAAGAAATCAGGCGCTTATGTGACCGCGCGGTGGCTGAGATGCCGGGCCGGGCGGCGTACTGGTGCGAGCGGCTGGGGGTCAAGCTGGCGAGGGTGACGATCACATCCGCCAAAAAGCGATGGGGCAGCTGCTCCTCGAGTGGCAATATATGCTTTTCCTATCTGCTGATGCGCTGCCCCGACGCGTTTATCGACTATGTGGCCCTGCATGAAGCGGCGCACCTGGTTCACCGCGATCACAGCCGCGCCTTTTACGCGCTGATCGAACAGCATATGCCCGATTACAGGGAGAGACTTGAACTCTCCGGCCAAAAGGGGGATGTGTCATGAGGGATTTAGCCTATCTTGAGCTTTTAGCGGCCCAGTACCCCACCGAGCGCGCGGCGCTTGGCGAGATGCTGAGGCTGGAGGCCGTGCAGCGCCTGCCCAAGGGCACGGAGCTTTTTTTAAGCGACGTTCACGGGGAGGATGAGGCCTTCACCCACCTGATCAACAATGCCTCGGGCATCATCGACGAAAAGATCATGAAGGCTCTGCCCGAGCTGCCTGAGCGTGAGCGGCATGTGCTTTGCAGCTTGATCACCTATCCCCATGAGCAGCTGCTGCGCATGGAGGAAACGGCCCGGGCGGGGGAGTGGGACGGCCTGATGCGCCGCCTGGTGGCCGTGGCCCGTGAGGCGGCGGCCAAGTATTCAAGCGCCCAACTGCGCGCCGCCCTGCCGGATGAGCATAGCTATGTGCTGGAGGAGCTGATCTCCTGCCAGGATCGGGAGAACAGAGCCCAGTATCTGACGGGCATCCTGAAGGCCGCGATCGATATGGGCGAAGCGCCGGGCCTTATCCGCGCTCTCTGCGCGCTGATCAAGCGGCTGGCTGTGGCGCGGCTGCACCTGGTTGGCGATGTGTATGATCGGGGGCCGCACGCCGATATCATCATGGACAGCCTGATGAATTACCACAGCGTGGATGTGCAGTGGGGCAACCATGACCTGCTGTGGATGGGGGCCGCCGCCGGCAGCCCCGCCTGCGTGGCCTGCGCGGTGAGGAATGTCATCCAGTATGACAACCTGGATATGCTGGAAAACGGCTATGGCATCAACCTGCTGCCGCTGGCTCTGTTCGCGAACCGGGAATACGCGGGGGACGAAGCCGCCGCTTTCGCGCCCCGCGCGCTTCCTGAAGCGCTTTATCTGCCGCAGGACCCGCAGCTCTATGCCCGCATGCACAAGGCCATCGCAGTGATCCAGTGGAAGCTCGAAGGCCAGCTGGTGCGCCGCAGGCCGGAGTATCTGATGGAAGACCGGGATATTTTATGCCGTGCGGACTGGGAGAAGCATGAGCTGGACGGGCATCCGCTGAAGGACGGGAATTTCCCGACGATCGATCGTCATGCCCCCTTGCAGCTGACAGATGGGGAATATGCCCTGATCGGCCAGCTGGTGGATGCTTTCCGCCGCAGTGAAAAGCTGCAGCAGCACGTCCGCTTTTTTTACCGGGCGGGCGGCATGTACCTGCGCTTCAACGGCAATCTCCTCTACCACGGCTGCGTGCCGCTCAATGAGGACGGCAGCTTCATGGCGCTGGAGTTTGAGGGGGAGAAGCTGTCAGGCCGCGCCTTGTTTGATTACTGTGACCGCATGGCGCGTGTTGGTTATTTCGCGCCTGAAAACAGTCAGGAGCGAAAGGCGGGGCGTGATTTCCTGTGGTTTTTGTGGTGCGGGCGCAATGCCCCCAGCTACGGCAGAAGCCATATGGCCACCTTTGAGCGCCTTCTGATCGATGACGAAAGCGCCTGGAAGGAGCGGCAGAATGCCTATTATGACTTTTATGGCGAGGAAAGCTTCGCCAGAGAGGTCTTGAAGATCTTTGGCTGTGATAAGCCCTGGAGCCGCATCGTCAACGGGCATGTGCCGGTAAAGGCCAGATCGGGGGAGGATCCGCGCAAAGCGGGCGGCCGGCTGATCGTGATCGATGGCGGCTTTTGCCGCGCTTACCAGAAGTCCACCGGCACTGCCGGCTATACGATGTTCTTCTCATCCCACGGCATCCGCATCGCGGCGCATGAGCGGTTCACCTCCAGGGCGGAGGCCATCAGCGGCAGCCTGGATGTGCGCCGCCGCAATCTGATCATCGAAAACCTGCCGGAGCGCCTGCTGGTCAGCGATACGGACGAAGGGAAAGCAATCTCCGGAAGGATCAAGGACCTGGGCCAGCTGGCGGAAGCGTATCGGGCTGGGCATATCAGGCAGGGAACGGTAAACTGAAGCTTTTAGTACATCCCAATTTCCGCCTCGCTACAGGCCCCAGGCTGTCCTTAATGATCTTACCGCCACTTCCAGTTCCCCGTCCTTCAGCCCCGCGAAGCCCAGCACAAGGGTGGAAAGCGGGGCTTTTTCTTTGCGGCAGTATTCGGACAACCCATGCAGGCGAATGCCCGCGTTCGCGGCCCGCTGGATCAGCAGGTGCTCTGAAAGCTGAGGCACCGTCAGCAGAAAGTGCAAGCCCGCCTGCTGGCCGCTGACGCTTGAGCCCGGGATGTCATGAAGCAGCGCCAGCAGGACCTTCAGCCGCGCGGCGTAGGCGTTGCCGGACCGCCTCAGATGACGCGCGTAATAGCCCTCCGCGATAAAGCGGGCCAGGGTCTGCTGCTCAAAGCGGGAGACGGTCTCGCCGCTTTTGATCTGGCTTTCGCGGTAGCTGCTTAGCAGGGCGGGCGGCAGCACCATGTAGGCCAGGCGCATGCTGGGGGCCAGGCTGCGGCTGAAGGTGCCGATGTAGGCCACGCGGCCGGCAGCGTCCAGGCCCTGAAGGGCTGGCAAAGGCCGGCTGAAGTGGCGGAACTCGCTGTCATAGTCGTCCTCAATGATCAGCCGGTCCGGCCTTTCGCTTGCCCAGCGGAGCAGCTCTGCCCGGCGGCCAACGGGCATCGACAGACCCAGCGGGAACTGGTGGGAGGGCGTGATGTGGCAGACGGCAGCCCCGCTTTGCGCGAGCGCTGAAGCGCTCATCCCTTGCGCGTCCTGAGGGATAGGGACAGCGGTGAGTGAGAGCCTTTTGCAGTTGCGGTAGATGCCATGATAGCCCGGATCCTCCGCCGCCACGATGGTCTTGCGCGGCAATAGCTGCAAAAGCACCGACAGCAGATAATCCGCGCCCGCGCCGATGATGATGTGCTCAGCCGAAGCCTTCAGGCCCCTGTATTGCTCGAGGAAAGCGCTCAGCGCCAGGCGCAGCTCAATATCCCCCTGCGCGTCACCGCGCGCCAAAAGTTCCGGCCTCATATAGAGTGTCTGGCGGAAGAGCTTGGCCCAGGCCTGATAGGGGAAAAGCGCGCCATCGGTCGCCGAGGTTGAAAAGTCAAAACGTTCGGGGGTCGGCCTGTCAGGCGTTTTGATGATATTTACCTGCGCGGGCTTGCCCGGCATCGGATCCATGGGGTTGACAAAGTAGCCGCTGCGATCCTTTGACTTGATATAGCCCTCTGTGCGCAGCAGCTCATAGGCCGCGCTGACAGTCGATTCGCTGACGCCCAGGTGGCGGCTCAGCGCCCGGCGGGAGGGCAGGGGTCGGCCCTGCGGCATCAGCCCTGATGATATCTGGGACGCGATGCGATCATACAGCTGCTCATACATCGGCTGAGAGAGGCTTGCGTCAAGCGTGAATGTCAGATCCATAGAGCCTCCAACTGGTATCCTTAATTAATCGCAATTTGGTACTTTACACAATACCAGAATGCGCTATTCTTGTAAAGGAAACGAGCATTGGCAAGGAGGCAGACCATGGCAAGAAAAACAGAGGCGGCAAACCTGGCCTTTATGGGTATGATGATCGCGCTTGTCTTTGTATCCAACTATATCAGCATTCCAACGGGCTACTCGCGCCTGCACGCGGCCAATGCGGTATGCCTTCTGGCCGGCATGCTGTTTGGCGGGGTGCGCGGCGGCATCATCGCGGGCCTGGGCTCGGCGATTTTTGACCTGACCTTTCCCGCCTACGCGCCGGAATTCTGGATCACATTTATCAACAAGGGCGCCATGGCGCTGGCCTGCGGCCTGATCGTGAACGATAAGGAGAGCAGGCTCAACCCCCATGTCCGCGCCGTGCTGGGCGCCGCCACAGGCGCTGTGCTCTATATCACCCTGTATATGATTAAAAGCTATGCCTGGGCTCGCTGGGTCGCCCCCATCCCCGCGGATACCATCCCGGCCGTCCTGGCTGGCAAGCTCGGTTCCTCATCCGTCAATGGCCTGTTTGCCATCGTGGTCGCTCCCCTGCTCTACGCGGCGCTGTTTCCCGCGCTGAGAAAAGCGGGTCTCTGGAAGGATTAAGCGGTTTCCATGGCGGATCGCGGCCAAAGGAATCTTCCTTGCCCCTGCCGCGGCTTCCAGGCAACTGATAATCAAAGCCGCAGACAATTGTCTGCGGCACTTTTGCGTAAAAACAGAAGATCTATCAGCTTTGAACGGTCTTAGGCTTTGCGTCAGCATCAGCTGTAGACGGGCATCCAATCCCCGTGCGCTTCGATCAGGTCGTCGCACAGGCTGACGATATCGTCGATGGAGAGCTCCGCCGAGGTGTGCGGGTCAAGCATCGCGGCCTGATAGATATAGTCCTTTTTCAGCGTGCGGGCGGCTTCGATGGTCAGCAGCTGCGTGTTGATGTTGGTGCGGTTGAGCGCGGCCAGCTGCTCGGGCAGGTCGCCGATCACAGTGGGCGCGATGCCGCTCTTGTCCACCAGGCAGGGCACCTCGACGACGGCCGCGGAGGGCAGGTTGGTGATCAGGCCTGTATTGAGCACATTGCCGCCGATCTTAATGGGGCGGTTTGTCTCCATCGCCTCCATGATATAGCTGGCGTACTCGCGCGAGCGGGTATGGGTCAGGGTCGGGTTATTGGTCAGCTCGTGGCCGCGTTCTTCCCACTGCTCGATCTGGCGGACGCAGCGGCGGGGGTATTCATCCAGCGGGATGTTGAACCGCTCGATCAGCTCAGGGTACCTGCCCTTGATAAAATAGGGCATATACTCCGCGTTGTGCTCGCTGGATTCGGTCACATAGTAGCCAAAGCGCTTCATGATCTCGTAGCGCACCATGTCATTGTGCTTATCTTCGCGCGCCGCGGCCCGGCGTTTGATCTCGGGGTAGAGGTCCTCTCCATCGCGCGTGATCTCCAGCAGCCAGGCCATGTGGTTGATGCCCGCGATCTTCCACTGCACCTCTTCGTCATAGGGCATGCCAAGGCCTTCCAGGAGGCCGCTCGCGCAGACTTGTACGCTATGGCACAGGCCGACGGTCTTGACGCCGGTCAGGCGCAGCATCGCGCCTGTCAGCGCGCACATGGGGTTGGTGTAGTTCAAAAACCAGGCGTCCGGGCATACTTCCTCCATGTCCCTGGCGAAATCCATCATCACGGGGATGGTGCGCAGCGAGCGGAAGATGCCGCCGATGCCCAGGGTGTCAGCGATGGTCTGACGCAGGCCGTGCTTTTTGGGCACCTCGAAGTCTGTGATCGTACAGGGGTCATACAGCCCCACCTGGATGGCGTTGACCACGTAATTTGCCCCGCGCAGGGCCTCTTTGCGACTGGGGATGCCCAGATAAGTTTCAATTTTGGCCTTGGAGCCGTTGTTGCGGTTGATGGCCTCCAGCATGTTGTGTGATTCCTGAAGCCTTTTAGCGTCGATGTCGTACAGTGCGATCGTGCTTCCCTCAAGCGCCGGGGTCATCATGCTGTCGCCCAGTACATTCTTGGCAAACACACTGGAGCCGGCCCCCATAAAAGTGATCTTTGGCATGTCATTGCCTCCTAAGCGTTATTTTTTAGAATGGCCATTCATCTTCTTCCGTATAGACGGGGATGCCTTCGTTCACGAGCTTCTGGGCAAAGATACCATTTCCGGGTTTGAGGGTACCCGAAAAGCTGCCGTCATAGATCATGCCCTTGCCGCAGGAAGGGCTTCTGGCCTTCAGCAGCGCGGCTTCGCAACCGGTCAGCTTGAACAGCATCAGCGCTTCCTCAGCGCCTCGCGTGAATTCGGCGCTTCTATCTTCGCCTTGCCGGTTTAGGACGCGCCCGTCCCCTTGCA
>CAYZRZ010000048.1:0-13351 GCA_964480995.1 uncultured Christensenella sp. | reverse complement strand
TCATGAATGTCTCGTTCTATTCCGTACTTCTTCCCCAAGTAATGTTATTCTGACCATTAGTTTATGCTCTCGGTTCGCGTTATACGGAAACTCAAGTTGAGAACAAGCTGACCAAGTACAGCTACCTGCCTTCGCACGACAGCCTCTACCTGTTTGAGACCGGCCATATTATCGATCAGGATCAGGCCATCCCGGATGCACTCAACTTCGGCAGTTTCGGTGAAGTTGTTTCGAAAAACCAGAGTTTCGTGCTCAGCGCGGAGCTGTTCGGCCGCAACGGGTTTAGCTTCAATGAAGACGCGGCACGGGTGCGGGAGGTGGATCCCGCGTTCAGGCCTTTTTACGAGCAAGCGCTTGCTTTCCTGCAGCCCGTCAGCTTTAAGGGGATTTACCGGGGTGAGCCCGCTTCCATCAAGTACCTGCCATTTAGCCTGGAGCACGCGGGTGAGCAGCGTGATCAGGCAGTGATCGAGCTGGTCTACAGCAACGCTGACCTGCAGGCGGCAAGGGACCGGATGCTCCAATTGACCATCCTGACCGTGTTCGCGGGCGGAGGGGTGATCGCCGTGATCGCGCTGATGATGTCCAATACCCTGTTAGCGCCCTTGAAGGGGCTGCACAAGGGCATTAAGGAGGTAGCGCGGGGCAATTACATCTCCCCGATTAATATCCGCTCGAAGGATGAGTTTGCCTACATCGCGGACCAGTTCAACGGGATGACGGAAAAAGTCAGGCAGTCCATGGATGACCAGCTGCGCAAGGAAGAGGAGATCAAGGCCCTCTACGAACACGAGGCCTCCCTGAACGAAGACCTGCAGCGGATGATGGAGGCCAATGAGCAGAACTATTTCCAGACCATCAAGGCCCTGGCCAACGCGGAGGAAGAGAAGGACGCCTATACCAGGGGGCACTGCGAGCGGGTGATGAACTACGCCCTGGGCATCGGCAAGGCGCTGGGCTTGCCGGAGAAGGACCTGGACTCCCTCCGCTTCGGCGCGATACTGCATGATATCGGCAAGATCGGCGTACCCGAGCACATCCTCAACAAGGAAACGCCCCTGAGCAATGAGGAGTTCGCGCTCATCCGGCAGCACCCGTCCATGGGCATCCGCATCCTGAATGATCTCACCTTTTTGAAAGACAGCATCCGCATCGTGCATGAGCATCATGAGCGCTATGACGGTCTGGGCTATCCCGCCAGGAAAAAAGGCGAGGATATCGACCTGCTGGCCCGCATCGTCGGCGTCGCCGATGCCTTTGACGCCATGACCTCCCAGCGCCCCTACCGCAAGGCGGCCATGACCCGCGAGCAGGCCGTAGAGGAGCTGCAAAAGGAAGCCGGAAAGCAGTTTGACCCCGTGGTGGTGGAAGCGTTTTTGAAAATGCTGAATTCTGAATGCTAAATGCGAAATGACGGGGAAAGAGCGGCAAAGCGATAGCAAAGCAATGGCAAAGTGGCTGCTGCGCAGCCGCAAAGGGGCGGCGAAAACCGGCTCATTGCTACCGCTTAGCCATGTCAATGTCTGGGCATGGTTAACAGCGAAAGACACGATAAAGATCGCATTGATCTCTATCGTGTCTTTTTTGATGCTCTGCGCTATTGTGGCATGAAGGTCGGGCATTGATTACGGTTCTCACGGTGGGCGCAACCCCCCGTAACTCCTATTGCTTCCCGCCGGCGCAAGCCGGCTCTTTACTACCGCTTCCCAGTTCTCCCCCGGTCATTCCGCATTCTGCATTCAGAATTCAGCATTCGGCCGTTTCGCCGCCTCAGCGGCAAAACGGCCCTGCTACCGGCTTTTCCGGGCGTGTTTTTCCGTAGAAATCGGTATCGAATACGATATCCTCGCCGTCGGGCCCTTCATAGCGCTGCTCCGGCTCAAAGGCCATGCCCAGCGTATCGGTGGTGATCAGTTTTCCCTCGGGCAGATAAGGTGCCAGGTTGGGGTCAAGGCGCCAGCCCTTATCGTCCCTCTTCAGCTCCAGGGTGATCTCATGCTCGGTATCCACGGTGAAGTCGTCTTCTATATCGCAGGGCACGGCGCCGTTGAAGTATACATTGCCGCCCGTCCAAACTGGCAGGGGCATGTAGTACCTGTCGCGGGTCTGCGCGGCGCCTTCGCCGCAGTAGCCGCCGAAGAAGGCCTGCCATTCATCCTCTTTCATATAGCCATTGTAGGGGAAGGTGCCGACGGCCAGGTTGCCGTCATCCCACTCGCCGGTTTCATCGCCGCGGCAGATATCCAGCAGGCCCCGGCGGACCTTTTGCTGCACAAACACGTTGTTGTAAAAGCGCACGTCCCCGTGCAGGATGGACATAAAGCCCGTGATCTGGGTGCTGTGGGGCTTGTGGATGGGCGTATAGCGGGTGGAATCATACTCCACCGTGCCGTTTTTCACGCCCTTGCCCACCGCGGTGATGGCCCCGGCAAACAGGTTGTGTACAAACGCGACGCCCTGGGTGGGCAGCTTGACGGCGCGCTCGGACAGCAGGATGTTGTTATCCACCAAGGTCGGCCCGTGGCCGATCTCGATAAACAGATCTTCGCCCAAGCCCAGGCCTTCCTTGCACTCCGGGCGCAGCAGGTAGTCACGCGGCAGGCAGTTATCGTGGAACAGGTTGCCCGACACCCTGGTGCCCTGGGTCTGCCAGTCCAGCCAGATGCCGCGGGTGCAGTCGTGAAAGTGATTGCCCCGGATGATCACGTCGAGGGCGGCGTGGAACTTGATGCCGCCGATCTCCGCGCCCGCCAGGTTGCGCTTGTTGTTGATATGGTGGATGTGATTGTTCTCGATCACGGAAAATACGCAGCCCAGGTTGCCCACGATGCCGGTCTGCCCGCAATCGTGGATATCGCAGTTTTTCACCGTATGGGAGCCGATGGTTTCCTTGCTCCAGCCGTCCAGCTGGGCGATCAGCGAGCAATCCCGCTGGGTCTGCGCGCCGTCCTTCAGCTTGTACCTGGACCATTTGTTGTCGTTGTGCTGCTGCAGGTATTTGCCCAGGGAGATACCGGAGCACTTGGAATGGGATACCTCGCAGTTGTCGATCACCCAGCCCTTGGACCAGTGCGGGCCGATCATGCCCTCCTGCAGCGCGGTGGGCGGCGCCCATTGCGTGGCCGCCATGGTGACCGTAAAGCCGGTCAGGGTGATGCAGTCCACATGCTCCCGGGCGGGGAAGAAGCAGCGCGGCCGCACATTGATCTCCACCTGCTCGCGGTTGGGGTCAGCGCCCCGGAAGTTGGCGTACAGGATGGTCTCATCCCGTTCTTCCCCCTGGCAGGTATACCAGGTATGCAGCGTGAAATCCTTATCCCAGGAGGTATCGTCGATCACCGGGTTCATCACCTGCTCAAGCGATTCCCGCTCGTACAGGGATTTGCCGTTCAGGTAGACCTCCCCGGTATGGCAGGGGAAGGTGGGGCTGAGCCAGTCGCCCCACACCAGGGTGGTGTAGGGGTTATAGCCGCGGAAAAGATCGTTGGGGAGGGTCAGCCTCCATACATCCCCTTCTGCCTTCTCCCAGCTGTCAAAGCGCTCAGCGCCTGTGATCCCGCCTGCCCGCGGCACCCGCGAGCGGTACATGATCAGCTTTTCCCTGGTGCCGGCATAGACCGGGCTGACCATTTCGCGGTAGATGCCGGGCTCCACCAGCACCTCATCGCCGGGCTGGGCCACCTCCGCCGCCTGCTGTATTAGGCGGAACGGGCGCTGCGCGCTGCCGTCCCCGTTCACTGCCGCTTTTTGATCTACATGCCAAATCATGAGGATATCCTCCTGATGGTTTAATTGATTTTCTGCGCGATCTCATTCACAAGGGACTCCTCCTTCATTCTCAGCTTCAAAAAGCACTGCCCCCGCGGTATCCGGCACCCTGAGCCCGGCTTCGTCCTTTTCACGCTGCTTCAGGTCGCGCATCACAGGCATGATCAGCGGAAACGCCAGGAGGAAGGCGCATACATCGGCCACCGGCTGCACCAGCTGCAGCCCTGTCAGGCCAAAAAGCCTTGGCAGGATCAGGATGGCCGGGAAGAAGAATATACCTTGGCGCGCCATGGAGAGCACGGAGGCCCGCATCGCGCTGCCGATGTTTTGCAGCAGCATGTTGCTGGAGAATACCAGGGACATCAATGGAAATACATAGCACTGGTAGCGCAGCGCGCTTGAGCCGAAGCTGATCACCTCTTCATCCTGCGAGAACAGCCGGATGAGATCGGGTGCCCGGAAGATGCCCGCGGCCGAGATCAGCAGCAGGGCGGCCAGCATCACCTGGAAGGTGAAGAAATACCCCTTGCGCACCCGCCCGTAGAGTTTTGCCCCGTAGTTGAAGCCGCAGACCGGCTGAAACCCCTGGCCAAAGCCGATGATGGCGGAGGCGGCGAACATCATGATCCGCGTGACCACGGTCATGCCGGCGATGGCCCAATCCCCAAAGGCGCCGGCCGATACGTTCAGAACGGCGGAGGCGACGCTGCCCAGCCCCTGCCGCCAGAAGGAGGGCAGGCCGCCGCGCAGGATCTCCGCGTACTGCGATTTTTTAAAACTGAAGCCGCGCAGCCTGGGCACGATATTTCCGCCGCGCTTGGTGGCGGCAAACAGGATGAGGAAGCTGACAAACTGGCTGATGACGGTGGCCAGCGCGGCGCCCGATACCCCCATGTTCAGCGTGAAGATAAACAGGGGATCAAGCCCCACGTTGAGCAGGGCGCCGAAACCTATGCCGATCATCGCGAAAAAGGCGCTGCCCTGCAGCCTCAGCTGGTTGTTGAGCACCAGGGAGGCCATCAGCCAGGGAGCGCCCAGCAGGATATAGCGCACATAGTCTTTCGCGTAGGGCAGGATGGTGGGCGTGGAGCCCAGCAGGCCCATCAGCGGCGTCAGGAACAGCAGGCCCAGCGCGGCGAAAACGATCCCCGCGGCCAGCGCGCTGTAAAAGCCGGTGGCCGCGATGGTCTGGGCAGCGGCATGGTCCTGCCTGCCCAGGCTTCGGGAGATGGAGTTGCCCGAGCCCTGGCCGAAGGTGAAGCCGATGCCCTGGATGATAGACATCAGCGGGAAGGCGATGCCGATAGCGCCTGTGGCGCTGGTGTTGTTCAACTGGCCCACGAAAAAGGTATCCGCCATGTTATAGGCCGCGCTGATCAGCATGGAGACGATCGTAGGCACCGCCATGCGGATGATCAGTCCCCTCACCGGGGCCTGCGTCATCCTGATGAATTTTTCGTCGAAAGTTGTCTTTGCCATGCGGTTTGTGCTGCTCTTTTCTGTTGATTGTGATGCCGGGCTACTACAGTCTGTTCAGTATAGACGATAATTGCGCGGGTCACAAGGCGGGCAAGCACCGACGGACCAGGGCGGGGGGGTAAATGGTAAGTCTCCGTTTTGTGCTATATATGATCATGACTGTGAATGAAATGAATAAGGAAGAAGCATTGACAAAGTAACAGGATTGGGGCTTACATCCCCCGCTTGCGGTTGACCGGGAATAGTTCAGAGCCGCGCAGCGTTATTTGCGCGTCAAAGCTGACGCGCTTGACGGCACGGAGGTCTTTGCGCTTGCCGGCTGCCATCTTCTCCAGCAGCAGCTGCGCGCATTCATACCCCATCAGCATGGTCGGTTCCGTGATTTCGGTGATATCCCCCTTTTGGTTCGCGTCAAAGGGGCGCAGGGAGCCATATGAAATGAAGGCGATATCATCGGGGATTTTCAGCTCGGCTTCCTTGATTGCCTGCAGGGAACCGATAGACATCAGGTTATTGGCTGCGAAAATAGCGGTCACTTCATGGTGATCTTTGAGAAGCCTGCGGGTGAGCGCGTAGCCGCTTTCTGCCTTGAAATCTCCATAGAATACATATTCCTGGTGGACCGTGATATTGTGGCTCTTGAGAACGTCCATATACGCGACAGTGCGGTCCAGGCCCGGCTTGGAGGTGATGGGTCCGCCGATAATGGCGATCTTTCGATGGCCGTTTTTGACCAGCGTATCCACAGCGCTGAAGGCGGCATCATAGCTGTTCTGGAAAACGCCGCTGAGGCCGATGCCTTTGACGTCACGGTCAAGCACTACGATCGGCAGGCCTTTTTCATGGAGCTCCTTGAGGAAAACGCCGTTGTATTCGGCATTTTCAGACGTCGGGGTAATGATGATGCCGTCGATGTTGAATTGCTGGAGCAGGCTGAGGTGGCGTATCTCCTTGTTGGGTGTTTCGTTGGTATCGCAGATCATCAGTTCGATGCCATGCTTGTCCAGCACCTCGATGATCGCCCGGATGATCTGCAGGAAAAAGGGGTTCTCAATATCAGGGATAATGACGGCTACCGCGGCGTTGTGCTTTAAGAGGTTGACCCTCTTTGTATATTTGCGGGGCTGAAAACCCTTGTCACGGGCGATCTTCAGAATCAGTTCTTTTGTTTCTGCCTTGACGTAAGCGCTTCCCTGAAAGACGCGCGATACCGTTGTGGGGGAAACGCCCGCCATTTCCGCGATTTCCATGATAGATAAACCTTGTTTCACTTGATTGCACCTCGACCGACATGATTTGTTCCCGTATACATTCAGAGCTTCGGTCCCGCCTTCACGTTCGCCGGGACTATATTTTCTTCATGTATCATAGCATATCTCCCGCCGTACAACAATAAAATACGATTCATTTGGTATGAAAAATATAGATGAAATATAATAAATATCATAATGAAAGAACTAAATTTTCATGTTGACATATCAAAAACGCGACGTTATCATGCAAATGAATACATCATTAGGCATGGAATATACACGGTTGTGTATGAGAAAAATGCCAATGCCTGACACCCTGTTTCCAAAGAGATATCATTGCCGCACCGCCGCTGTGAATTGATTCCCTTCATTCTGCCGAAGCGGGCGGGCACAACCAAAGGAGTAACGCATGACAAACAAAGAACTTGCAGCTCTCGTAGACCATACCCTGCTCAAACAAACGGCCGACTGGCGTGAAATCAAGAAGCTTTGCGATGAAGCGATTGAGTATGGCACTGCTTCGGTCTGCATACCCCCGTTTTTCGTGAAAAAGGCGCATGATTACGTCAACGGCAAAATGCCCATCTGCACCGTGATCGGTTTCCCAAACGGCAATGCCACCACGGCCTGCAAGGTGTTTGAAACCCGGGACGCGATTGAAAACGGTGCTGAAGAAATAGACATGGTCATCAATATCGGGTGCCTCAAGGCGGGAGAATATGATCTGGTCCGCGATGAAATCAGGCAGGTCAAAGCGGCGGCAGGCGACTTGATCGTCAAGGTGATCATTGAAACCTGCCTTCTCACGGATGATGAAAAGATCAAAATGTGCGCCATTGTGGGTGAGGCGGGCGCCGATTTCATCAAGACATCCACCGGTTTTTCCACCGGCGGCGCGACATTTGACGATATCGCGCTGTTTAAGAAGCATGTTGATGCCCGTGTGAGGATCAAGGCTGCGGGGGGCATTTCCACGCTGGATGACGCTCGGCGGTTTGTTGAGCTGGGGGCTTCGCGTCTGGGCACCAGCCGCATCGTGAAGCTGCTTCAGGATGAAACGCCCCAGAGCGGATATTGAAAGTGATGGCCGTTTCGATGCCATAGATCCAAAATCAGGCAGGAAGGCGTGAGTACAGCAGGATGAAGAAGAAAATCATGGTTTTCGGCAGCTTTGTGGTAGACTTGATGGCGAGGACGCCTCACCTCCCGGTTCCGGGAGAAACGGTAAAGGGCAGCCTGTTTAAACAAGGCGCCGGCGGAAAAGGGTTCAATCAGGGCGTAGCGGCGCATAAAGCCGGCGGAGATGTGGCAGTATCCATTAAAATCGGCAGGGACGCCATGGCGAACGTGGCGCTGGAAGCCATGGACGCGCTCGGCATGTCCAGGGAGTATTTATTTTACAGCGATGATGTATCCACCGGCATTGCTTTAATCAGCGTGGATGAAAACACATCCCAGAATGAAATTGTTATCGTATCCGGCGCATGCGCGACGTTTACGGATGAGGATATCGCTTCCGTCGAAAGCCGCATCAGGGAATCGGAATACCTGCTGCTGCAGCTGGAAGTCAATCAGGATGCCAATGAAAAAGTGGCTGAACTGGCCAAAAAGAACGGTACGAAGGTCATTATCAACACCGCGCCGTATCAGCCGGTCAGCGATGAGTTCCTTCATGGAGCCTATCTTGTCACCCCCAATGAGGTGGAGGCTGAGGCGCTTACAGGCGTGCGGGTAGACGACCTGGCCAGCGCGGATCAAGCGGCGAAAGTCTTTTTTGATAAGGGCGTGCAGAATGTTCTGATCACTTTGGGCAGCCGGGGCGTCTATGTCAACGCGGGGGGGCAGTCGCAGATCATCCCCGCCTATAGAGTAAACGCGATCGATACGACCGGAGCCGGCGATGCCTTCAACGGCGGCTTGATCGTTGCCCTGGCAGAGGGGAAGGATCTCGTGGATGCCGCGCGTTTCGCCAACGCGGTCGGGGCGCTGTCAGTGCAGCGTATCGGTACGACGCCGTCCATGCCAACGCGCGGAGAGATCGACGCTTTCCTCAGTACACAAGCCTGATCATCATTTAGGAGGAACATACATATGCTCAGAGGTATCCCGGATATCATCGGCTCGGATCTGCTCAAGGCCCTGGCGGACACGGGGCATGGCGACCTGATCGTGATCGCTGACCATTTTTATCCGCCCATCACCAAGTCGCCGGGCGCTGTCAGCATTCAGGCAAAGGGCTGCGGCGCGGCGCAGATGCTGGACGCGATACTGAAACTGGTGCCGCTGGATGCGGAATATGAGAAGCACCCGATCGCCTACATGGTGCCGGACGCGGATTCGGGCGTCACCATGGAAAGCTCGCCCGTCTGGGAAGGCGTCAAGGAAGCTGTGGTCAGAAACGGCTATGATCTATCCGTCGTCGGCGAGATCGAGCGCACGAAGTTCTACGAAAAAGCCAGGAACGCGTACATCACGGTCTGCACCAGTGAGCAAAAGCCCTATGGGTGCATTATCCTGCAAAAAGGCGTTCTATAACACTGAGGATGAAATTGCGATTACGCAATTCACAATAAAAATCGGGAGGGATTATCATGAAGAAACTGTTCGCACTTGCCCTGGCTGTCATGATGTTCGTCGCACTGTTCGCCGGAAGCGCTGCCGCTGCCGAAGCGTACGACGTCATCTACCTGACACCTTCCACGGCGTCGGCTTTCTGGAGCCAGGTGGAAGTCGGCATCCTGCAGGCAAAAGCAGACCTGGAAAAGGAACTGGGAATCACCATCAACTACTCGGTGATCGGCCCCGCGGAAGAACAGGAAACGGAAAAGTATATCACGGCGTTTGAGAATGCCATCGCGCAGCAGCCTGATGCCATCTTAACGGCGACTCTGTCCATCGACTCCACCGTGCCAAAGGCCCGTGAAGCGACAGAACAAGGCATCGTTCTCAACTTTGTCAACTGCGGTCTGGGCGTGGGTGATGACGGCGCCTATCAGGAGACCTACAATCAGTTTTTCTACTGCTCCAATGATACGATCGGCGAACTGGCAGGCCAGGCGTTCCTTAAGGCCATGAATGACAAGGGCATGCCCCTGGACAAGGGTGTCATCGGCATTAACATGAACGTGGAAAACGAAGCGCTCAACCATCGCATTCAGGCATTCCGCGACTATATTGCCGCCAACGCGCCTGCGCTTCAGATGACCGAAACCTACTACAACAACAACGTTGTTGAAAAGTCCCAGACCAATGCCGAGAATATCATCTCCTCCTATGGCGCGGACCTGATCGGCATGTACTCCGGCAACAACATCACCGCCGACGGCGTTGCCAACGCTGTGCGCGGCGCCGGGCTCAAGGATAACTTCGTATCTGTGGGCGTTGACTCCGACGATATCGAGATCCAGGCCCTTCGCGATGGCTTCCTGTCCGCCATCATTGTTCAGAACGCATATGACCAGGGCTACAAGTGCATGGACAATGCCGTCCGTACTGTTGTGACCGGCAAGAATCCTGAGGCGGTCAAGCAGGTCAACTGCCCGCCCGTCATCGTCACCATGGAAAACATCGACAGCGCGGAGATCAATTTCATCATGAACCCGCAGCTGTCCGGAAAGTAAGAACCAGCGGCATTATGCCCTTGCGGCCGCGTGCCTTTGCGCCGCGGCCGCAAGGCGCATTCCTGTCCTGGTGAATTGAAGGCACCTTGCACTTTCCGCGGAGAACACAATAAGAAATGAAGGTGAGAAGCCTTGCAAGAAACAATCCTCAAAATTGAAAATGTCAGCAAGTATTATCCCGGTGTAACCGCGCTGGACAGTGTAAGTTTTTCTATCAAGCAAGGAGAAGTGCACGCTTTATGCGGTGAGAACGGCGCGGGAAAGTCCACTCTGATCAAGTGCATCATGGGGGTGGAGCGCCACGACAAGGGCTCCATTACCATGAACTGTTCAGGCGAATGGGTGGAGAATACCAGCGCTGTGGAGGCCCGGAGCCGCGGCGTTTTTGCCAACTATCAAAGCGTGACCATCGCGCCGGATCTGTCGATCGCGGAAAACTACTTTTTGGGCCGGCAGCTGACAAAGAACGGGTTGATCGATTGGCGGAAGATGGCGGATGAAAGTCAGAAGGTGATCGACAAGTTTGAGCTGAATGTTGATCCCAAAGCCAAGATCAGCGAGTTGTCCCTGGCTATGCAGGCCATGGTGACGATCAGCAAAATATCCGTTAATGACAATATCAGGCTTGTTATTCTGGATGAGCCCACTGCGCTCCTGGAAAACGACAAGGTGGAGATACTGTTCCGCTTTATCAGGGAGCTCAAGAGCCGCGGCGTCAGCGTCATTTACATTTCTCACCGCCTTGAAGAGGTGATGGATATTTGCGATACCGTGACGGTGCTCAAGGACGGCACCTATGTCACCACGCTTCCTGTGAAGGAAGTCAATAAGGATAAACTGATCGCCCTGATGGTCGGCCGCGAAATGAGCGATATATATAACATCAATCATTATGAAGCGGGCGAGGAACTGCTGCGGGTGGAAAATTTTTCCGACAGCGTGCACTTTCGTGACATCCATTTTTCGCTCCATCGAGGCGAGATCCTGGGGTTTGTAGGGCTGGTGGGCGCGGGACGCAGCGAAATCATGCGGGCGCTTATGGGCGTTGACAAACGCGTGAGCGGCGACGTTTATCTGCACGGGAAGAAAGTGAACATCAGGAATACCTCGGACGCCCTACGCCATGGCATGGGCTTCCTGACGGAGGATCGCAAAGCGGACGGCTGCGCGATGGGATTGTCTATCAAGAAGAACATTAACATGAGTTCGCTTGATATGATCAGCAAACTGGGCTTTGTGAATCTTCGCAAGGAGACAAACCGCGCCAGGAAGTTCTCCAAGGATGTCAACGTTAAAACACCGTCGATCGAGCAGCTTGTGGGTAATTTGTCCGGCGGCAACCAGCAGAAGGTGGTCATCGCCAAGCTGCTTTGCCGCGATCCTGAGATACTTATTTTTGACGAGCCCACCGTGGGAATCGATGTGGGGGCCAAGCAGGAGATCTATAAGCTGATAGAGCTCCTGGTCGCGCAGGGGCGTGCGGTGATACTTATTTCTTCCTATCTGCCCGAAGTCATGGGGCTGTCAGACCGGCTGATTGTTATGGCACAGGGCAGGATCACGGCAACCTTTGATAAAGATCAAATGAAAACCCTAAGCGAAGAAGAAGTGCTGCGCAAAGCTTCCATTGAACAACAAGGAGTGAAAAAGCATGACCGTTAAACAGAGTGTCAGGCCGCAAAATGTGCTGGGCCAGGTTGCCAAGAGAACAGAATTTACCCTGGGCATCATCATTATCGTGCTGTTTGCCCTCGCCGCTTCTTTGACCAAGAACTTCACCAGCGCCTACAACCTGACAAACCTGACCAAGCAGGGCGCGATCGTCGGTGTCATGGCGGTGGCGCAGACGGTCATCATTATCATGGGCGGCATTGACATATCGGGCGGCGCGATTGCCGGCCTTGGATGCATGACAATGGCAATGCTTCAAACACGCACGGATGTACCGTTTCCTGTGACCATCGCGGCCTGTATCCTGATTACCGTATTTACCGGACTGCTTAACGGCATCATCATCCATGACCTCAAAGTGCCCGCGATGATCGCCACGCTGGGCATGCAGACGGTTGTGCGCGGCATTGTGAAGCTGATGTGCGGCGGACTCAATATCACCTATCAGGATGCCCGGATACTGAATATCGGTACCGGCAAACTGTTTGATGTCATCCCCCACCTGGCTTTAATCTGGATAGGGGTGGCTGCTCTGGTCTTTATCATCCTGAAGTATACTGTCTTCGGGCGCAACCTGTATGTCATTGGTTCCGGTCTGGAGGTCGCCAAGCTGAGCGGCATCAAGGTGCGCAAAATGCACTATCTGGCCTATGCCTTTGCCGGCCTTCTGTACGGCGTTGCCGCTATCATGCTTGCGGCTCGTGTCGGCATGGCGCAGCCCGGTACGGGTGAAGGATATGATATGAGCGCGATAGCGGCGGCGGTCATCGGCGGCGCGTCGCTTGCCGGCGGGCGCGGCGCGGTGACCGGCACGCTCCTTGGCACCGTTTTGATGGTGCTGATCACAAATGCGGGCACCGCTTTCCAGATCGACCCCTATGTGCTTGACGTTACGACCGGCGTGCTCATCATATTCGCTGTATCCATGGACATGATCAAAACACGGAAAAAGGCATAATCACACTTTTCGCTGAATAGATAGTATATGTAAACCCGCGGGCTTTCCTCACAAAGAAGAGGGACCGCGGGTTTTTGGCTGATACTGATTGCAGGCATAAGATGCTGGCTAATGGATTTCTTTCACTGATTTCATTGCGTTGAGCCTGATATAGATGAATAATCCCGCGTCTCAACGCGCGTCTGAGGTGGCTGATGCCCGCTCCCGCATTTCCCTCACCCTGATCGTGACTTTCCCCATCGCGTGGCCTTCGCTTTGGCAGCGCACCGCCTCAGCGGTTTGATCAAGCGGGTAGGTCCTATCGGTCACGGGCTTTATCCTGCCTTCTTCCACCAGCCTGAGAATATATAGGCCAGATCCTCCGCACTGGGCTTCGCGGACAGCGAGCGCACCTTTTTGCTGCCCGGCGAATAGAACCGGCCCAGCAGCAGGGCCTTCATGACCTGCTTGAGCGAGCCCCCACCATGACGAGGGTGCCGCCCGGCGCCAGCAGCCGCAGGTAGACCTTCAGCCGGTTGCTTCCGTTGACGGCCAGGACAAGGTCATAGCGCCCATCTTCATGGAACGGCTATCCGCGGCATTCACCGCCGCGGCATGGACCC
>CAYZRZ010000047.1:0-13389 GCA_964480995.1 uncultured Christensenella sp. | reverse complement strand
CGCCCCTACAGTATCCACAGTGATAAAGGGAGATCCCTTCTCCTGCATGCTGTCCATATCGATAGGCACAGCCACCAGAAGCTTGAGGCCGACCAGGCGGTCGGACTTCCGGGTGCTGACGACGCTGCCGATCACTCGTGCCAGTTGCATGAAAAAACCTCCTCCGCCTTGTCATAAACACGGCTGCCATACATGTCGATGCTGTCAATAATACCATAAATGCTGTAATCCGAGGCAATTTCACTGGTCGTATCCGTCTGGCGGGAGGAACTGCCGTACGCGCAGAAAACAATGTCCCCCACGCCCGCGCCCACATCATCGACACAGACCACATAATCAGCAAGCAATTGCTGCGTGCGCAGCTCAATGGGCTGCACGATCAGCAGCTTGCAGCCGCGCAGCGTATCCACCTTGTTGGTGCTGACCACCATGCCCGTCACACGTCCCGCGAGCATATCAGCGCTCCCTCGGAGCCAGGCTATGGGTGCTGGCGCGCTGGATCAGATTGCCGGCGATCCGGACATGTACAGTGGGCCAATCGGGATGCAGCACCCGCCTCTGAAGCATTTCAACAGCCAGTGTCCCCAGCGTGGAACGGGAGATGCGCACCGTGCTGAGCGCAGGCGTTGTCACCGCGCTGTAAGGGATGTCATCCACCCCGATGATGGACAGGTCGCGCGGTATGTTGTACCCCGCTTCCTGAATGGCTTTGGCCGCGCCGATGGCGATGGAATCATTGTCCGCCACCACCGCGCCTTGCGGCTTGAACTGGCCGGACTCGATCAGCTTTTTCATATCCCGGTAGGCACCGTTGAGGGTTGTGGCCAGCTGTGTGGGTTCGGGCACCGGCAGGCCAAGTTCGTTCATGATCAGCAGGTAGCCCGCGTATCGCTCATCGAGGTTGTTGATCTGACGGCTGCTTTTGAAGTAGCCGATCTGCCGGTGCCCCAGCTCATGCAGGTGCAGCACCGCGGTGCGAACGATATCTTCGTTGTCCATCACCACGCTGTCCCACTTCTCAAACCGCATGCTGTTGTCAAGCACCACCAAGGGCACCCGCAGCCGGTCCAGCACCCAGTAATCCTCCCTGGACAGCTCGGTGCCCACCATGATGACACCATCAGGCGGGTTCTGCTGGATATCAGCGACACAGGCATCCGCATGCTGCGCGTCGCAGTTGCGCGTATTGAGCTGAAAGTCAAGCCTCCGGCATTCAAGCTCTATCTGGTCGATGATGGACGCAATAAAACCCTGGTTTTCCTCCAGTGCCATGCCATGCGCGCGGTACTTGATGATGACCAGGCGAAAACGGCTCTGCTGGCGGCGGACAGGACCGGGTCTGTACCCGCGGCTGTCCAGCACCTCCTGGACCCGGTGCCTGGTCTGTTCGCTGACACCTTTTTTGTTGTTGAGTACAAGGGAAACCGTGGCCGGGGATACCCCTGCCTGGCTGGCAATCTCACGCACTGTGATTCGCATCATCTTTAACCGACCGCCACTTGATCAGCCCACGCGCGCACCAGCATCGCGGCCACAGCAGCGCCCGGATCCGGATAGGCGCGTGAAGCGTCGCCCCGGATAGCCATGCGGCCATGTTTAGCCAGCATGCCAAGCGTGCCTTCATATCCCTGCCGCGCGGCCAGGGCGGCTTCCTCTGCCAGCACAATAGCGTCCTGTTCGCTGCGCAGACCTTCTTCGATAACGTCAAGCGCCGGCTTCAAACCATCCAGAAAGGTTTTGTCTCCGGGCTCTGCCTTGCCGAGCGCTCGAACGCCCTCGTAGAAGCTTTGGAAAAAGTCAGCCTGACCGCGAATGTCCAGTGTCTCCCGGCCGCGCAATGCCTTGCCCGCGCTGATCAAGCCTGAAGCCATCAGGGTGCCCATGGTGGAGGGAACAGCTGAACCCATCGCCTTGCCCGCCAAATACGAGAGCTTGCCGATGTCCCGTTCATCGCCTGTATTAGCTGCCTGCGCGGCCGCGGCAAAGCCGGCGCTCATGGTAAGCCCCAGATCGCTGTCTCCGCACAATCCGTCCAGCCGGATCAGCTCTTCTTTGTTGTCCTCCATCACCTGCGCCCACCGGGACAGCAGGGCGGCAAAGCCTATCGCGTCCATCACGTACTCCTATTTCTGATTCTGCTTGAAGAAAGGGGTATCCGCCGCGGCATCCAAATATTCCTTCAGCTCGTCATCCACCTTCAACAAGGAGATGGATGCTCCGGCCATTTCCATGGAGGTGGCATACTCGCCCACATAGCTGCGGTACAGGTTGATCCCCTTTTCTTTGAGGATATGGGCCAGGCGCCTGTGCATCACATACAGCTCCTCCAGCGGTGTGCCGCCCAGGCCGTTGACCAGAACGGCCGCGTCGTCACCCTGCCGGAAAGGCAGGTCTTTCAGCACAGCCTCGGCCATCTCATCCACGATCGCGTCCGCGCTTAAAAGCTTGCCGCGGCGCATGCCGGGTTCGCCATGGATCCCCATGCCGATTTCCATTTCATCGCCGGCAATCTCAAAGCTCGGCCGGCCCACCTTGGGCACGGTGCAGCTGCTCAGGGCAACGCCCAGCGTACGCACATTGGCACAGGCTTTCTCGGCAACGCGCTTTACATCATCCAGCGGCAGGCCCGCTGATGCCGCGGCGCCGGCGCATTTATATACGAAAAAGATTCCCGCGACGCCCCTGCGGCGGTTTGGTTCACCCGGCAGGGCGGCAGGAGAGGCAACATCTTCCCCCGCCACAACGCTTTTTACACGGATATCGTACTCAAAGTCAGCCATCTGGGCTGCCATGTCGAAGTTGAATATATCTCCGTTATAGTTTCCATAGATATACAGCACACCGGCCCCTTGGTCGATCGCCCGGGTAACGGCCAGCATCTGTTCGGCGCCGGGTGATTGAAACACATCGCCGATCGCGCATCCGTCCAGCATCCCCTCGCCCACATAGCCAAGAAACAGCGGAAGATGGCCGGAGCCGCCGCCCGTCGCGATGCCTACCTTGCCCGCGTGCCTGCGCGCGTTGACCAGGCAGTGCGGATCATCCCCGGCACAGGCAAGCTCCCCGGGATGGGCTTCATAGATCCCTTCGAGCATTTCGGTGATGAAACGCTCAGGACTGTTGATAATCTTTTTCATGGCCTTACCCGATGGTGGGCAGGATACCCTCGACGTCCTCATGCGGCCTGGGGATGACATGCACGCTCACCAGCTCGCCTACACGCTGGGCCGCGGCTCCGCCCGCGTCCACTGCCGCCTTAACGGCGCCAACATCGCCGCGAACCATCACGGTCACCAGACCGCCGCCTACCAGCACCTTGCCGATCAGACGGACGTTGGCCGCCTTCACCATCGCGTCGGCCGCCTCAATGGAGCCGACCAAGCCCTTTGTTTCCACCATGCCCAATGCTTGCTTTTCCATGACCCTTTTCCTCGCTTTCTATATCCGGGTAACGTTTGTTTTATGCTTTCGCGGCGGATTCACCTGTCTCGGGCTGTCCGGGCAGGATGCTCTCCACATCGTTATGCGGCCTGGGAATCACATGCACGCTGACCAGTTCACCCACGCGCTTGGCCGCGGACGCGCCCGCGTCCACCGCCGCCTTGACGGCGCCCACGTCGCCGCGCACCATCACCGTGACCAGACCGCCGCCCACCAGTACCTTGCCGATCAAACGCACGTTGGCAGCCTTTACCATGGCGTCCGCCGCTTCGATCGAGCCTACCAGTCCCTTGGTTTCCACCATGCCCAGTGCTTCTAACATGTCTTTCTACTCCTTTTTGATCAGATAACCTGAATAAATAAACAGCTTCTTACATCAGCGCCCGGACCATGTCGGGGTGGGGCGAGGGGATGACGACATTGGATACTACCAGCCCCTCTGTGTTTTCGGCGTGTATCCCCGCGTCGATGGCCGCGCGTACCGCGGCAACCTCGCCCGTGATGATGACAAATGATTTGCCGCCCAGTCCGCGGCCAAGACGCACTTCGATGATCTCAACATTGGCCGCCTTCACCGCGGCGTCAGCCACCTGGATGGCGCATGCCAGAGAAAAGGTCTCCACCACCCCCACAGCCTGTACATGCCCGATATCACAGGCACCCTGCATAGCCCGGATGACCCGCTCATCCACATTGGGGATCACCAGCTGATCGACCAGGCCGTGCGCGGCGCTTTGCGCGCCCGCGCTGACAGAGGAGCGAACCGCCGCCACCTCACCCGAAACCACAACGATATACTTGCCCGCGCAGACTGTCTGTGCCGATACCAGACTGACAGCCGCGGCTTTCATCATCTGATCGCCCGCCAGAATTCCCAGCGGGATGCTGAGGGTTTCCACGACACCAATTGCGTACATCTTCTCTTATCCTTCCTCAGCGATTGATGCGGATGGCGCTGCCGGTCACCGCGTCCACCGTACCGTCGATGCTGGCATGGACATTGGCTCCCAGTGTATTGGGCGCAATGCCGGCAATCACTTGACCCTTTTGCACACGGTCTCCCGCGCGCACCAAAGGCTGCGCCGGAGCGCCCGCATGCTGCTTGAGCGGCAGGGTGACGCTCTGCGGCGTCAGCGCCTGCGGGTCGAACAGCGCGGGGCGGTTGTAGGGGCTCAGCCCCATTCTGGCAATCAGCCGGGAGATCGGGATACGCTTAGTATCCAGCGATTGGTCCAATGTGATCTCCTGCTCTGTCACCGGGCGCACGCCCGCGCGCAGCAATTCAGTCTTGATATTGGTCATCACGGTGCCCGGTGTCAAACCGAAGTTGCAGGCATAGTGCGTGCACAGGTTGCAGCTGCAGCAGGCCAGCACGCTGTTGACATCGCCAAGCAGCTTGCTCTCCCCGTTGGCAATGGCGCGCATTGCCTTGTGAGGCTCGACATGCAGGCCCAAGGCGTTGCGCGGGCACATGATGGTGCACATATTGCATTGACAGCACACCGCCATAGCGATCTTGACCTGCCGCTCCACCGTCATGGTGATTTGCGCGATCAGGTGATGTTCTCTGGGCAACACCACCAGCCCTCCAGTGGTCTTGCTGACAGGCGTATCCCAATCCTTGCGCAGGATGCCCATCAACGGGCCGCCTTCGATGACAGCATGGCTGTTCTCATCGCCCTTAAACCCGGTGGCGGCAATGACCTCGCGCATGGAGGTACCGACAGGCACCTCCAGGGTGGCCGGCTGCGGCACATCGCCGCACACAGTGACGAGTTTGTCTGTTACGGCCTTGCCCTCCAGGGCGCCGGCAATGTTCACCAGGGTTCCGACATTGCATACCACGCAGCCATAATCGGCAGGCAATCTCGCGCTGCGCACCACTTCGCCCGTAACATCGTGGATCAGTGACTTCTCATCGCCTGCCGGATAGTAGCTGTCCATCAGGAAAAGAGATAGCCCCTTTTTCCCCGCAATAGCCTTCTCAAGCGCCTCAACCGCCTCGTGGTAGTGCTTTTTCGTGGCAATCACGCCGCGGGTCGCGCCTACAGCCTGCATGGCCGCCTCAAGGCCTATGATGACGCGGTCGGCTTGATGGCGCATGATGGTCTGATCGACATGCAGCAGCGGCTCGCACTCCGCGCCGTTGGCAATGACCAGATCCGCCTTGGCAGCCAGCTTTACATGCGTGGGAAAGCCCGCGCCGCCGGCGCCTACCACGCCCGCTTCGCGCACCAGGCCGGCAATGCCGGGGCCTTCTGACACGGCTTGCGTCCTATCCATCAGCATATGCGGAAATCTCCATGCAGCACACAGCGCCGGGAGCGGGTGAAGGACCTGGCGCTTGTAACGCCCTCCCCGGTGGGGGTCGCGATGGTCATGGTGGTGAAGCCTTCACCGCCAAAGCCCAGCCCCGCGTAGCAAGGCGCGTTTTTAACAAAAATGGTCGTGTTCATCCGTTTGGCCGCGCGCGACATGTTATGGACGTTGGTGGAATGGATCATGGCAGAATGCGAACAGCCCTGTTCGGCCCGGAACGCTCCCTCGATGGCCGCGTCAATGTCACGCACACGGACAACAGGCAGTACAGGCATCAGCATCTCCGTGAGCACGAATGGGTGATTCTCGCCCACCTCGGCGATCACCAAACGCGGGTTACCCTGGAAGACCACGCCGGCATCGCGCAGAATATCCGCGGCATTCCTGCCTACATACTTGCGGTTGGCCGCATGCCTGCCATCCTGGGGCTTCAGCGTCAGGGCGGCGACGCGTTCAATATCCTGGCCGTAGATACGCAAAGCGCCGTTTTTGGCCATCTCCTCCATCAGCCGGTCAGCGATCGCGCTGACGGCGAAGACTTCCTTTTCACAGATGCACAGAACATTATTGTCAAAGCTTGCGCCATCCACAATATCACGGGCGGCGGCGGGAATGTCAGCCGTCTCATCAACGATCACAGGCGGATTGCCGGGTCCGGCGGCAATGACCTTTTTGCCGGTCTTCATGGCAATCTGCACCACAGCTTCGCCTCCGGTAATGCTTAAGAGGCGGATGTCCGGATGCAGCATGATGGCCTGACCGCTTTCGGGTGTAGGCTCGCGCACAGTGGTGATCAGGGAAGCCGGGCCGCCGGCGGCGGTGATCGCCTCGTTGAGCAGACGCATGGTCTCCTGCGAGCAGCGCTTGGCGCCGGGATGGGGATTGAACACCACGGCATTGCCGGCGGCAATCATGCTGATGGAATTGTTGATCACGGTGGATGTAGGGTTGGTGGAAGGGGTGATAGACCCGATCACGCCAAAGGGTGCCCTCTCTTCCAGCATCATCCCCTGATCGCCCGTATGCGCTATGGTGACCAGGTCTTCAATGCCGGGTGTACGGCGGGCAACCAGCAGATTTTTCTCCACCTTATGCTTCACGTGTCCATAACCCGTCTCCTCATGAGCCATTCGCGCCAAATGCTCAGCATTCTCCACGGCAGTTTTGCGCATGGCGCTGATCAGCTCGCCCCGCTTTTCCAATGTAAGAGCGGCCAGCTGTGCCTGCGCTGCCTTGGCGGCACGCACAGCCTGATCAGCCGTGTCCCAAAGCCAGCCGTTCTCCTCGGGCTTGACCGCCGCCCGGCCGTCTGCCGGATCGTCCATCCTGGGTCGGATACCTGACAGCTTGCGGACAATTTCATCGGTCAATTGTTTCACTTCCTGTTCACTCAGCGCCATAATACTTGCCTTTCTGCCGGGGATGGCCGCTCATTGCCCAATCGGGTCTATTTTTCTTCCTTCTTGCGGAAAATCTCGCGCAGGCTCTGGCCATAGGGAGCCCGGGCAATGCCAAACTCGGTAATGATGGCGGTGATCAGGCCGTTTTCCGCGACATCAAAGGCCGGATTATAAACCTTGACGCCTTCGGGGGCCATGCGCTGCTTGTACCACATCTCAGTGACTTCGTGGGCAGGGCGTTCCTCAATGGGAATGTCGCTGCCATGGGCGATGGACATGTCGATGGTTGAGGTAGGCGCGCACACATAAAAGGGGATACCGTAGTGTTTGGCCAAAATGGCAACACCCGAAGTACCGATCTTATTGCAGGCATCGCCGTTGGCCGCGACGCGGTCACATCCCACGAAGATAGCCTGCACCCAGCCGTTTTTCATCACCTGGGAGGCCATGTTATCGCAGATAACTGTGGTATCCACCCCATGGGCGTGCAGTTCAAAGGCTGACAGCCGGGCCCCCTGAAGCAGCGGACGGGTCTCATCCGTATATACCTTGAAGCGCATGCCCCGTTCCACGCCGAGATGGATGGGGGCGAGGGCCGTGCCATACTTGGTGGTGGCCAGCTGCCCCGCGTTGCAGTGGGTGAGGATGCCATCGCCGTCCTTGATCAGCGTCAGGCCATACTCGCCAATGGAGCGGCATACGCGGATATCCTCCTCACGGATAGCCACCGCCTCATCATGCAGCAGGCGCTTGATGCCGCTTACCGGCAGCAGCCTGTTGTTCAGTACCACACGCTCCATGCGGTCCAGCGCCCAGAACAGGTTGACCGCCGTGGGCCGGGAGGAGGCCAGGTAGTCCTTGGCTTGCTTGAACTGCTCATAGAAAGCGTCATAATCCTCAGCCTGGATGCCCTTGGCGGCCAGGTAGATGCCGATGGCTGCCGCTACGCCGATGGCCGGAGCGCCGCGCACCTTCAGCAGATAGATAGCGTCCCAGATGTCTTTCTGGTCGGTGAGGGACAGGATATGCACCTCGCCGGGCAGCCTGGTCTGGTCAATGATGACCAGCGCGCCGCGCGCGTCATCCAGAGCCACGGTATCCACATTCATGATGTTGTCCTTTTTAATGTCCGTACTCATGGATTCCTCCTCAGCCCGCTGCTTTGGCCGCGCGCATCATAGCGTTCACATAGTCGCTGCCCTGCTTGAACCGGGCGCGGTTCATGATGCAGTCCTTGGCGCATAGGATGTTCAGGCGCTCGGCGTAAGCGCGCTTGTCAGGGTCGGCAATGGTGGTGACGTCCTTCACCTGAGCCATGCCGACTGTCCGGCGGTTCAGCTCGGTGCCGGTAAAGGCAGCGGTGTCTGATAAAACGCTGTCCAGATATTGTTCCTTAAAGCCTTCCGCCCTGGCCATGGGGTCGGTGGCAAGCTCATCAAACGCCTTGAGGAACTTCTGATTGAACAGGTCGACTACTTCCGCGATGGTTTTGAGCACCCAGTCACAGAAAGCCTGGTTGCCGGCAGCCTGACCATTATCCCATGCAAAGATGAGATTGGCAATCACATTGCCCACATCGTAACCTATGGGGCCATAGAAAGCAAACTCCGGATCGAACACCCGGGTGCTGTCGGTTCTGACGAAGATGGAACCGGTGTGCAAATCGCCGTGCACAAGCGCCTGGGCATTGTTCATGAAATCAAACTTGATCTTAGCCACTTCGAGGTGAAGCTTCTTGTCGTCATACAGCTCGCGCTGTACAAACGCGCGGTTGGGTTCAAACACCAGGTTGCGGCCGTTCAAGTCGTTATAGGGCTCGGTCAGCACCAGATCCTCAGTGATCTCGCACAGCTCGGGATTAATGAAGCTTTTGACCAGGGCCTTTTTTGCCTTGTGCTCCATGACTACATCGGTGCTTTTGAGCAGCGTGTTGACCATGTACGTGGTGATGTCATCGGCAAAACGGGGAAAGGTCTTGTGCTTCATCAGCGCGTAGCGCATCAGCTCGTAGTCGGATAGATCCTCCATGATGCAGGCGCTCATCACCGTATCATACATGTAGATTTCAGGAACAAGGCCGGGAGCGTAGAGGTTTTGCAGCTGCAGTATCTCCGACTCAATGCGGTTGCGGTCTACCGATACCTTCATATCCGCCGAAATGCGCAGCGCCTCGCCCGCGTGCTTGACGATGACCGAGTGCCCCTTATCGTCCCACACCCGGAAGACGTAATTGAGGTTGCCGTCGCCGATTTCTTTGGCCTGCATCGCTTCGCGGTTCCATGCGATGTCAGGCATCTTTTCCAGCGTGTACTCGATCACATCACCTATACCCATTAAAAAATAGCTGTCAAAACGCGACATATATGTATGCCTCCTGCGCGATTAATTCTTTAGTTGTTTTCCTTCTTGCCCGCGTAGGCCGCGATCAGGGCCAGAGCCAGTACGCCGCCTTTAACGGCAGGCAGAATGTAGTAGGATACGGCCAGAATCGTCAGCCCGTTTTCAAGCGTCGAAACCAGCATGGCGCCTACCAGCGTACCCAGCGCGTTCGGCTTTTCCGCGCCGCCGACTGAGCGGCCGACAAAGACCGCAGCCAAAGATTGCATGAGATAGCCGTCTGAGTTCATCACCTGGGCGGAACTGCCGCGAGAAGCAACCAGGATGCCGCCGATGGCGATAAACACGGCCGTGATCATGCCGGCCAGATAGCGGTAGTTTTTGACGTTGATGCCCGACAGCCGCGCGGCCTGCTTGTTGCCGCCCATAGCATACATATACCGGCCGTGTTTTGTGTGCTCAAGGAAAACGTAGGCGACCAGAACGCACAGCAGCATGATGATGATGATCCAGGGCGCGCGGCCGATGGCGGAAAAGCTATCCGACAGGGCCGTTCTTGCCGGCGCGCTGCCGTTGGGCAGGCGCATGCCGGTGGACACCGCGCCGCCGCCGATATACCACTGGCCCAGACCCTGGTGGACAAACATCAGGGAGGCGGTCGCCAGCATATCCGGTATCTTGCATACCAGGATGAGGAACATCGTCAGCTGGTACATGAGCATGGTGACCAGAATGGATACGGCAATCGCCATGGCCAGCGGCATGCCATACCACAGGTACATGCTGACAAACACATAGGCCGAGCAGCTGGCCAGCGTGCACATTGACATGTCAAAGCCGTCCGTAGACATGGTCACCGTAGCCGCGATGCCAAACACTGTGGTGATGGACATAGCGCGCAGGATATTGATCATGTTGTTTGAGGACATGAAACTGCTGCCTTTGACTGCCGTGAAGATGGCGAAACACAGCCCCAAAGTGATCACGGCCGCCCAATCCAGAAGAAAGCGGGTGACTGTCTTGTTCTTTTTTACTGCCAGCGCTGTCATGGTGGTATCCTCCCCGTTTTATTGCCCGGCCAAGGCCCGGGCTCAGGCGCTTGCGGCTTTGCCGCCGACGGCGTACGTCATGATCTCGTCCTCGCTGGTATCTTTCGTGACGAGCTCTGCCATGACCCTTCCGTCGTACATCACATACACGCGGTCTGTGATGGATAGTATCTCCGAGTTTTCGCAGGTGGCGTAGATTACCGCGTTGCCCCTCTTGGCGATGTCATTGATCAGGTGGAAGATCTCGCGCTTGGCGCCGACGTCCACCCCCTTGGTTGGCTCGTCAAATATATATACCGAACAATCCGCGGCCAGCCACTTGCCTACGGACACCTTCTGCTGGTTGCCTCCGGACAGATTTTTGACGATCTGCCAGATGGAAGGCGTCATGATACCCAGCTCCTGAACAAACCTTTTGGCATTGGCGCTGACCTTCGATTTGAGGATGAAGGAGGCTCTGCAGTACTTGCTCAGGTTGGCGGCCGAGAGGTTGAAATTGACATTTTCTGTCACCAGAACGCCCTCCTTGCGTCTCTCTTCGGGCACCAGGGCGATCCGGTTTTTCACGGCATGGGTGGGAATCCTGATGTTCAGCTCGCGTCCGTTCAGCTTGACGGATCCGTGGGAGCGCTTATAGCCCCCGAAGATGGTCTTGCACAGTTCTGACTTGCCGGCACCTACCAGGCCGGCCACGCCGACGATCTCGCCGCTGCGCACATACAGGGAGACATCGTCCACTTTTCCGTCCGCGCCGGACAAATGATCGACCTCAAACATTTTTTCGCCGATGGACGTTTTCTCTTTGGGGAAGTTTTCCTCAAAGCTGCGCCCCAGCATCTTTTCAACGATTTCCTTGGTGGTGGTCTTTTCGTTGACGGGGGAGGTATCCACGATCTCTCCGTTGCGCATGACGGTGTAGTTGTCGCAGATCTGAATGATTTCATTGATCCGGTGGGAAATAAAGATGATGGCGATGTTTTCCGTCTCGCGCAGGTGCTTGACCAGGCCGAACAGTTCCTTCGTCTCGGTGTCACTCAATGGCGCGGTGGGTTCATCAAGGATCAGAAAGCTGCAATCGGACTGTATGGCGCGCGCGATCAGCACCATCTGCTTCTCGGCCAGCGTCAGATCCTGGACCAGTTTGCGGACATTGACCTTGATGTGCAGGCGGTCAAGCACTTCGCCGGCCTGGCGGTACAGCTTGCGCCAGTTCATCATGGGCTTGCCGCGGGTATTGAGGACCGTCTCGTTGAGCATGACATTTTCCGCAACCGAGAAAGTGGGAACCAAAGCGGTATCCACCTCCTGATAAACGATCTGTATGCCCAGCCGCTTGGCTGACAGCGGCGTCCGCAGTTCCACTGCCTTGCCGTTGCGGCAGACTTCACCCGTATACTCCGGGTTGGCGCCGGCCAGCACCTTCATGAGCGTGGATTTTCCGGCGCCATTGGCACCGACAACTGCCCGGATCTCCCCCGTGCTGACCTCAAAATCCACCTGATTGAGTGCTTTGACGCCCGGAAATTCGATGGAGACCTTCCGCGTCCCCAGGCTGATCCTGTCCATAGTATGCCCTCATTTCTCAAAGGGGGAGAAAGCGCCGGAGCAAGTCTGGCGCTTTCTCCTTGCGGGTTCAATGTTTCTTGTTGCTTATTTGTGGATCAGGTCGGCGGGCATCCAGTCAGCCACGGACAGATAGGCCAGGTTGCCGTAGGTATCCGGGGCTACGTTAGCCAGGTTTTCCACTGTGGAGTCGGGCTTGAGCTGGGTGGCCAGGATGGCGGAACCGGGGACTTCGACGACGTCAACGCCGTATTTGTCGCTGGCGGGGTCATAGATCTTGTCATCTTCACCGGCCAGCTGCAGCATCAGCATGCGCATGGCGATCTCGCCGTTGAGGGTCCAGTCGGTGGTGCCGGCTGCCGTCCAGATGTCGGGACGGGTCAGCATGTTGGTCACGTCAACGGGGTCGATATCCACGGAGCCCATGGGCAGCGCGGCGCCGACTTTGCCATTGAAGTTGTCATTTTCGAAGATGGCGTTGTATACGCCCTGGCCGTAGAGATCGTAGTAGGCAATGATGCCGTCCACGTCTTCACGCTTGATGCCTTGCAGATAGGCGGCAGTCACGGCGTTGGCCGAATCCATGCTGTCCTGCAGGGGCTGCACTTCGCCGACAGTCTTGATCTTGCCGGCGGCTTCATATTCCTGCCAGCCGACTTCACGGCGGTCAAAGGGGCTGTTGTAGTTGGGGCCGCGCCAGACTTTGATCAGGCGGACGCCTTCGCCGAACTTGGCGATCATTTCGTCCAGAAGAACGGTGACCAGGCTCTTGTCCTGCTGGAACAGCTGGGTCACGCCTTCAAGCTTCTTGCTCTCGCCATCGGCGTAGAACTGGGTGTCAAAGCACACGATTTCCATGTTGGGATACTGCTCTTGCACTTCCTTGAGGAACACGTAGGAGCCATCGCGGTTGCCGTGGCTGACCAGAATGCCGTCATAGCCGGCGGCCGCGCAGGTACGGATGCGGTCCTGCCAGGTATTGAAGTCGCCGTCGCAGAAGAAGTAGTCAAACTGTACGCCCAGCGCGGCGGTCAGGTCGGCACAGGAATCCTTCCACATCTGGAAGATCGTGGCCGAAGGCAGAAGCATGATATAGGCAACTTTTTTGCCGGCAACGGGGTTCGCTTTTGTTTCCGCAAAGCCGACGGAAGCCAGGGCAAATACCATGGTCAGCACCAGAAGAATCGATACGATCTTTTTCATGATTTCCCTCCATGATTTTTATTGCTGGGTTCTTCCCGCAGATCCCGGCCGCCCGGCCGCCCGAGACATGTTTACGG
>CAYZRZ010000046.1:0-13390 GCA_964480995.1 uncultured Christensenella sp. | reverse complement strand
TATTTGTGATAATTGGAATATATTGACATTCATTCATCTATGAAATATACTCCACACAAGCTCCAAAACACTTATTCGTTGTTCGGTTAGATAAATTTTACTAAAAAACGAATGAAAGGATATGGCAAAAGACATGACGACAAAAGTGATTCGAAGAAGAATCCCCAAACGTCGTTTTAACACCCAGATTTTTCTAATGGCCATGGCAGGGGTGAGTTTCCTGCTGATCTTTGCCTATATCCCGATGATTGGCATTGTTATTGGCTTTAAGAACATGGATTACTCGCTCAACATCATGAAGGACCTGGTCAACAAGCCTTTTGTTGGCATTGATAACTTTGTCAAGTTTATGAAGGATGCACAGTTTATCAGCGTAATAACCAACACCTTATCATTGAGTATTTTGGAATTAGTTTGCACCTTCCCGCTGCCCATTATATTCGCCCTATTCCTGAATGAGATTAGAAACAGCCGTGTTCGACGCGTGATCCAAACCTCCACCTACTTTCCTTATTTTATCTCCTGGGTGGTCTACGGCGGCATTGTGATGGCATTCCTCTCCTCAGACGGCGGATTCATCAACAGTATGCTGATACAACTAGGCTTGTTGGACACGCCCATTAACTTTATGTCGCGCTCTGAGAACTTTTATACGATCGTCATCGTATCCTCTGCCATCAAGGGAATTGGCTGGAGCTCGGTCATCTATGTTGCCGCTATAGCAGGTGTTGATACCGCCATCTATGAGGCCGCGCACATCGATGGAGCCAACCGTGTACAGACTGCCCTGCACGTCACTCTGCCGAGTATTGCTCCGACGATCACGGTTTTGCTGCTGCTCGCCATCAGCGGCATATTGGGCAGCGGTTTTGACCGCATCTATATGCTCCAAAACCCGCTCAATCTGATCAAGAGCGAGGTTATCGACACTTACATCTATAAAGTCGGTATCTCGCAGCGGCGTTTCTCGTTTACAACCGCTGTCGGCGTATTCCGCTCCGTGATTGCGGTGCTGTTGCTGACAGGTAGCAACCTTCTGTCCAAAAAAGCAACCGGCAACGGCCTGTTCTGAGAGGAGTCAAACATGCAAACTAGAAAATACATATTGAAATCGACCAGCCGGCTGAACAAAAACAATGCATGGGACTACCTTATCCTGTTGGGTATGATCGTATTTGTTATCATCTGCGTTTATCCATTCTGGTATGTACTGATCGGCTCCTTTAGCGACGGAAGCGACTACCTGCGCGGCGGCGTTTATCTGTGGCCCCGTAAGTTTAGCCTGCAGAACTACATGGTCACCATGGTGGACTCCAGGCTCTATATAGGCTTTCGCGTTACCTTGCTGCGTACCCTGATCGGCACCCTGACCCACGTCGCCTTTACCTCCATGGTCAGCTACGCAATGAGCCGTGACGACCTGCCAGCCAGAAAACCCATCTATTGGTTTAACATGTTTACAATGTTCTTCGGCGGTGGTTTGATTCCGTTCTACATTCTGCTCAGGCAGTTGGGGCTTATTAACACCTTTTGGGTCTATGTAATTCCGGGACTCTACTCGGTGTACAATATGATCATATGTTCCAACTACTTCCGTTCCATCCCCGGCGAAATACATGAGTCGGCGATGCTTGACGGAGCCAGCGAGTTTAAAATTTTCTACAAACTCTACCTTCCCCTGTCCACTCCGGTACTGGCGACTATCGCCCTGTGGGTGGGCGTAGGCCATTGGAATGCCTTCTTTGACAGCATGGTCTATACTACCGACCGCAATCTGCAAACCTTGCAGTTATACCTATATAAGATGATAAAGACCTCCGAATTTGTCAGTTCCTCCGATATGGGCTATCTGCCCTCGGATGTACAGCAGAATGTCACCACGACCACCGTGCGATATGCCACCATTATTATAAGTACCATCCCCATTCTGTTCATCTACCCCTTCCTTCAAAGGTTCTTGACCAAGGGTATTATGCTCGGCTCACTGAAAGGTTAAGCTCTTGTTCGCGCAAAGCGCGATCAGAATATAGCGGGCGAACCCCGCAAAAGGAGGACTCATCATGAAAAAACTGGTTTCTCTGCTTCTGGCCCTGATGCTGCTGGCTTCCATGACGCCAGCCATAGCAGGCGAAGCGCCGGTCAAACTGACCTGGTTTGTGGACGTACCTTCCTTCGTGTTTAATTCTGAAGGCTGGGGAATGGACCGCATGACTGCCGAATTTACTGAGAAGTTCGGCATCGAGATCGAGTTTATCACTGCAGCCGATAACAGCGGCTCGCAGCTGGCTACCCTGATCTCATCAGATAATCTGCCCGACCTAATTACCGTGGAGGGGCTCTGGAATACCTCCACCACCGAACTGCTGCGCCAGTTGGCCGAGGCTGAGATGCTCGTTTCCTATAACGAACTGGCAGAAAAGCATTTGAGCGCCGAAGAAGCAGCTTACTTCCGCCCCGATGTGTTGGCCTGGTACGCTTTAGCTGATGGCAAAACTTATGCCTATCCCAACTATGCCTACTCAACCGCCGATCTGAAGGAAGGTGAGGGACTAGCACCAAACCGCGCGATCGTTGTGAGAAGCGACATGTGGGAGCAGCTGGGCCGCCCTGATATGAGCACACCCGCCGCTTTCCTCGATGCTTGCGAACGCGCCGCCAAGGAGCTTTCCTACAACGAACTGCCCGTTATCGGAATGCAGCTGTTTGAACAGGGAAACGAAGCCTATGACATCATCAGGCAGTATTTTGCCGTTCCCTACGAGACCGAAGACGGCCGCCTTCTTGATGAGTGGGAGACCGAGGTAGGCAAAGAGTCATACGCTTTCTTAAACGAGGCTTACCGCCGCGGCATTATCCTTGAAAGCAATTACTCAGATACCCGTGATCAGGTTCGCGAAAAGATTGCCAATGGTCGCGTGTTTGCTCTGGTCGCCGCTCCCCAGGACTTTGCGCCTCAATTTGCAACCCTGTATGACGCTGACCCCAATGCTTACTACATCCCGATGGAACTGCGCAATACCGCAGGCGACGAACCCGTGCTGAACGATATCAGCGGCTGGGGATACCTGCAAACCGCCATTTCCGCCAATGTCAAAGCACCCGAAAAGCTGATTAAGTTCCTCTCCTACCTCGTCAGCGATGAAGGAGCCATCCGGTTGAACAAAGGCTGGGAAGGCGAACATTGGAAGAAGAATGAAGACGGCACAATTTCCAGGACCGAAGAGTATATTGAGGCTCTCAAGGAGGATGTTAACCTTAACAAGAAACTTGGTATCGGCTGCTTCGACCTGTTTGCCAACTGGGCATTCCTGATGCAGTTTGAACCCAAACTTGATCTGAACGTCGCCAACGATCTTAAGATCTACCGCACAAACGACATTCAGATCAAGCAGCCTCTGTCCAAGTATGCCCATAGGCCTCCGCAATACAAGTATGACCCCACTGATGAACGCGCTCTGGTCGTCAATGAGGAAGAAGTAAAGGCCAGGAGCTACACCACCATTGCGCTGGCCGAACTGCTGACCGCTCCGACTGCCGAAGCATTTGAGGCTAAGTACCAGGAGATCAAACAGGTACTGCCAACCATATACAATAGAGAATTAGTGATGCAGTACCGCAATGATGCCCTGCAAGCCGGTAAGGCGCAGCTGGGTGTGGACTTCTTCTGGCCTCCCTACGCCGCAAAATAATACCAGCATTTAGGATAGATGCGCCCGGCACTTTCCTGATAAGTGCCGGGCCGTCTTTAAGCACCGAGCTAAAAACCGTTGCCTTAATGTGAAGGGAGGACCTTTGATGCTCCGCCAGGAATTGAGTATCGGCTATTTTGACTTCATCCACCGCCCGGGTGAAAAACTAGGCGTATTAGATAACGCTTCCGACTTTGAAAGCTGCCGGGAGCGTACACATTGCAATGCGACGCACGACACGATCGCTCCAAAGGTTGTTTGGGACGAGGTTCAGGGCCGATACACACTTGATGACAGCGGCCTTCAAAAGGCCAGGGAAGCCTTCCACGCTCGCTTTACAGGCATGCGCCATTCTCTTCTTGGAGGTGGGGAGCACAACAATGTCTACTTTCCGGGTTTCTACCACTACAAAAAAAACATACCGCAAGCCTTAATGCAAACCATAGACGGCAAGTATCTGGAATTGAAGGATCCTGATATACTAGGCGGAAAGCCCATCCCTATGCCCGCTATTGATGATTCGACACTGCTTGACCTTTATGCACGACAGCAGGCAGCTCAAGCGGAGGGCATGGCCGGATGTCACTATGTGATTGGATATGTAATGGGCGCGGAGATGCTCTATCCCGAATACTTCGGGCTGGGCAGCGGCGATTATCGTCCGGAGAGCTGGCAGCATTTTGTATCCTACTGTGAGAGCCTGGGCGAAACTCCACCCTCAAAAGAAGACACCCTCAAGGAGGAGAGCGATGGACGCGCCCTTTGGCTGCGTTTTCGCGAACAAGCGATGGCCGACCGCGCCTCATTCTATTACCAGGCAATTTTAGACCGGGATAATACTCATCTGTGCTATTACCCAACCCACGGCTCCGCGTTGCACGGGCAAAGCCGATGCGCTCTGGGACAGCAGCCTGAAACGCTCCTCGGTTCCTGCGACGGCATCGAGATGGGGCATATTCTGATTGACCATGACCCGGAGCGGCGCAATGTGATCATGACAGGACTGAACGCCAGCTATGGCGCGCCAGTCATCGTGCCCCGCTTAGGAAACAAAACACCGGATCTGAGCGCCGCAGGCGGCGGACGCTCCTTCACCCAGGCAACGCTGCGCCGATTTGTCTATGAGTGCGCAGGCATGGGCGTGCCTGTCATCTATCCTATCCACTGGCGCTCCTGCCTTCATGATGGAGAATGGTTCATCAAGGACACTCCTGCCGAAGCCGAATGCCGCAAAGTGTTTGATGAGCTGACGCTTGCCGCGCCCTTTACGGCGGGTATGGGCCGCCTTCAGCCCCAGATCGGAATTCTCGCGGCAAATGATACCTGGCTCAAGTCCTGGCAACCAGAATGGACGGGCCTGATGCAGGATGCCCTTTGTGACAGAGCGGCGATGACAGTTATCACCGATGCCATCCTTGAGGAAGGCCTGAGCCGCAAGATGCCGCTCGTCCTATCGGTTAGCAACAGCGCAGTCGGTCATCATACGCTGCAACAGTTGCTCGCTTATCTGAATGAGGGCGGGAAGCTGATGGTTTGGGGCTGCTTTGCCGAAAACGCTGCGGATGCCATGCGCAAAGCCATCCTCAATCACACCAATTGCTGCGTAAGCCGCGCGGCGCGGGCAAACAGCCAGCGGGTCCTGCGGGAGATGTTCCTGGGAGGAGCGCGGCTTGGCACATATGGCAAGCGTTACTGCTTTATGCCTCTTGATTATAAACGGATTTGCGATGAAATAAAGCAGTTCGCACCTGAAGTTCTTCTTTATCCCTTTACTATCGACGGTCATGCGGGTGAAGTCAATATTTTCACCCTGACAGACCGAGCTTCGGTGATGGCTGTGTGTGTAAATAACGGGCTGGAAGTGGCGGAGTTTTCACTGCGGCCCGACCCAAGCATAATGGATGGGGATATAGGGGCATGGGACGCTTTGACTGGGCAGCCCGTGGATATGCCGCTGATTATTCCTGGTTTGGGCACGGCAATGGTTTTCTTTGCTCACCGTCCGACGGAGGAGTATGATGAAGCGCTTTGCCGGGCCGAGGATTCCTTTGAATCTTGGGACTCGCAGAAAGCTGCCGTTGGCGCGCTACGCCACAATTACGCGGGCATCCGCAGCGGACTGTATCCCCAAAAACGTTTTGCTCTGGCGAAGTGCCTGCTGTCCTCCTTAGCCATCAAAGCAGAGGTTGATACGCTTGTTGATGGCAGCCTGAGTATTCAAGCCCGGGTGCTGGATGCCAATGGCCAATCTCCCGCGGATGCCATCCTGCGCGTGCGGACCGTCCCAGGTGAGTACAAGCATATCCCTCTACAAGCGGATGGGCAGGGTTCCTACAGCCTGAATATTAAAAAGGAAGACCTGCCGCTCAGCTACGACCCGCAGGCCATGCGCTACCTCCCTGTGAAGGGCAACATCCGTCTGATCCTCGAAGCAGAGCAAGGTGATCGTCAAGGCGGCTGCATATTGAATCATATCTTGTAACAAGAATTATTATTTTCAGGAGGCTCTTCTATGTTAAGTATTGCGCAGCGCTTGAAGGCGCTGGAATGTCCCAAAGGCCCAATCGACATTGTGCTGGATACGGATGCCTATAACGAGATCGATGACCAATTCGCTATCTCTTACGCGCTGCGCTCCAAGGAAAAGCTGAGTCTCAAAGCCCTCTATGCCGCTCCTTTTTTTAACAGCCGCTCCTCCGGCCCCCTGGAGGGCATGGAAAAGAGCTATGAAGAGATACTGAAGCTGCTCAATCTGGCGGATGAATCAGTGGATGTATTCAAGGGCTCAGGAGCCTACCTAAAGAGCGAACAGGAGGCTGTGGATTCCCCCGCGGCACGGGACCTGGCCGAGCGGGCGATGAGCTATTCGCCGGAAAGGCCTCTGTATGTCGTCGCCATCGGCGCGATCACCAACATCGCTTCAGCCCTTCTGATGAACCCCACCATCGCCGACAACATGGTTGTGGTCTGGCTGGGCGGCAACGCGGTCGATTGGCCAAACGCCAAGGAGTTCAACCTGATGCAGGATGTGGCGGCCGCCCGGGTTGTTTATGGCTCGGGTGTTCCGCTGGTGCTGCTGCCCTGCATGGGTGTGGTCAGCGCCTTGACCACCACCGGGCCTGAGCTTGAATACTGGCTCAGCGGCAAAAACGCGCTGTGCGATTATCTGGTGCGCCAGACGATAAACGAGGCCGAAAGCTACGCGAAAGGCAAGGTGTGGAGCCGCGTGATCTGGGATGTCGCCGCTGTCGCCTGGCTGCTGAATGATGAGGGCAGCCTGCTGCGTGACCGGTTGATCCCCACCCCCATCCCGGAGTATGACGACCACTATGCTCATGACCCGACCAGACCGCTGTGCAAATATGTCTATCACATTTCAAGGGATGCCCTGCTAGCTGATCTCTTCAAAAGGATCAGCATCTGAATGACAGACAGTATCAGGAGGGCAGATCATGAAACTGCTTGATTTCGGTTCACTCAACATCGACCACGTATACCGCCTGGAGCGCTTGGTTCGGGAGGGCGAGACTATAGCCGCCGGGGATTACCAGAGAAACGCCGGTGGCAAGGGGCTCAACCAGGCCATCGCGCTGCGAAAAGCCGGGGCAGAGGTATTTATGGCAGGCGCTGTCGGACAGGACGGGGGCTTTCTGCTCCGATTTCTCGCCAGTCAGGGCGTTGATACCCGGCTTGTCCGGACGCTTGACGCGCCGACCGGTCACGCGCTCATTCAGGTTGACAGGCAAGGGCATAACTCTATCATCGTTTATGGAGGTGCTAATCGCCTCATCACGCCCGAAATGGCGGACAGCATACTCGGTGAATTTGCCCCGGGCGACTATGTGCTGCTGCAAAATGAGATTAGCCCCCTCGATCACATCCTGCGCTCCGCCCATCAAAGGGGGCTGCGCATCATCATCAATCCCTCCCCCATCACGCAGGAGCTGCTTGAAGCGCCGCTGCATCTGGCGAATTGGCTCATTCTCAATGAGACTGAAGGCCATGAACTGAGCGGACAAACCCAGCCAGATGCCATCCTGGACGCGCTGATCAAGAGGTATCCGGGCTGCCGCTTTGTGCTCACGCTGGGCGAGGCAGGCTCCATATACGCGGACAGCGTGAAGCGGGTGAAGCAGCCGGCCTTTACAGTGCCGGCCGTAGATACGACGGCGGCCGGCGACACCTTCACCGGTTATTTCCTCGAATCCGTGATGAAGGGAGAAACGGTTGAGCGTGCGCTCCTTCGGGCTTCCAAGGCATCATCCATCACTGTCGGCCGCCCGGGCGCGGGCCAGTCAATCCCCTGTTCTGATGAGGTTGAACTGGCGCTGCATTAGACCAGCCACTTTTTGTAAGGAGACTCATGATGAAATCTCTTTTCTGCCTCCTCCTCATTGTCCTGCTGCCTCTCATACCGACTCAGGCCACCGCCAAGTCCCTCCCGGAGTTTGAACCGGAGCGAAGCGGCATTTACAACTATTGCCCATCTGCTTTTGAAGAAGACGGAATACGGCACATCTATTACTGCACCAATCAAAAGGAGCACGAGATCACGGATGCGATCGGATACCGTCAAGCAAAGCTTACGGAGGAAGGGTGGCAGTATTCTGATGAAAGCATCTTACTTGAGCATACAAGGCACTGGTCCGGCTGGGATACTACCCATGTCTGCGATCCGGACGTCATCAAAGGAAGCTTCCATTATCAGGGAGAAAATTACAGCTACCTGATGGCGTTTCTTGGCTGCAAGACCACTAACAACCAAAACAATGAGATCGGTCTGGCGGTTGCCAAGGTTCCCGGGGGACCCTTCTACAAATTGGATGATTCAAACCCTTTCGTCAGCTTCAAACCAGACCGCTCCACCGAGCAAAAGAAGGCGGTCTTTCAGTGGGGCGTCGGCCAGGCAGCTCTAATAAACCTGGATAAGCAAGGACAGGTTGCTCTGATCTACACTCACGGCCATATCGGGGGTACCAACCTTGTGCTGGAACGCTGGGATCTGAGCGATCTCGATGCACCAAAGCCACTTGGGGAACAATACAAACTGGACGTATCCAACCTCGGCCTCATTGGCCGCGATCTGCGTCCGACCTCACTTAACAACGCTGACGCGTTTTATGACGCGGCGAGTGGTCATATTTACCTGATCGCGGATGGATGGCCTCATTACATTGAGGGCCTGGACGCCTCGGGCGAACCATCTTTTATCAGTTCCACGTTAAGGCTGCTGCGCTTCTCCAGGATGATTTCGCCGGAGCAGCTTCCCATGCTCGATCTTTCAAAGGGCAGCTGGGCGCAGATCGGCGAAATTACGCCTGACCAATCCGGTTATCCCCGCAACTCCAATGCGGGATTTATCAGTGATCCCTTCGGATGGTCCCTATCTTCGGACGCCGCAGAGATTCTTTACTCTGTCAGCGAGGTCAAGCAGCCAAGCCACAGCCTGTGGACCTACCGGGTTCACCGTATTCATCTGACTATTGGTGAGTAGCCATGAAACCAATCATCCACCAAACAGACTTGTTCAGGCCCCATCAGGACCCAGATGATCATTTCGACCTAGCCTGTCAGTATGCTCTGCAGAAAAGGGCTCTCATCAGACTTGAAGGGATCATGGTGGATTACCCTCCGCCTGATCCGCTCAACGGCGACCCTGATCTGCAGGCTATCATGCAGCTGGCCTTTCTCACCAAATCCTATGCCCGCATCGGCATCGGTTCAAATAGTAGAAGAGAACCCAGCGGCGCCAAGGCCCTTCTGATCGATTCGATGCAAAACGCGCATGAGCCAATTGCTTTGCACGTCGCCGGCTCATGCAGGGATGTCGCGGATGCCGTCACAGAATATCCAGATCTGTTCAAAGAGAAGTGTTCCGCACTATACCTCTACGCCGGATCCGCACAAATTGTGGAGGGATTGCAAGAGTATAATGTCGCTCTGGATCCGGATGCTTTCCGCCGGGTGATCACCGCGCCCTGCCCAGTTTACTGGCTTCCATGTTTTGACAGGACCCCCGACTGGGGACGCGAAGACATGAGTGTGGGGAGAAATGGTTCCTTCTTTCGCATTTACCAGGCCGATATACTGCCTCATCTGTCAAAACCGATGCAAAACTATTTTATATCCATCTTAACGAGGGAGGAAGGGGTGCGGTTTATTCAATCCATCCTGTCTGAGCCTGATCCTCAGGCGATCCTCAGCTTTTCCACCATGGAGCGCAATATGTGGTGTACGCCAGGCATTTTGCACGCGGCAGGCATGACCGTACTGCCTCAGGGGGATATCATCCCCATCAATGCCGCAGCAGACGGCGGAGTTTTCCGCTTTGTTCCTGTTCGCATATCCTGCGATCTGCAAGGAAATGTTACCTGGGGTGAAGACAAAACAGGTAAGGACTTCATTTTCACGATTACTTCTCTCAGCAATTACAAGGGAGCCATGACAAGCGCACTGAGAACGCTGCTTCAAACACTATAATATACTGGCTCACTGCTGCAAGGACTGGTTATTCTGAATCGGAATAGCGCAATCTGTACAGAATAGCAAGAGTGCCGATCCTGAATGAAGCCAATCATGGTCGTCAAGAAACACATTTCTCGAGGCTATCATCAAGGGCGGCTGTCAGCCGCTCTTTCTTTATCCAGCTTTATTATTTCCATCGCCGCGAAAGCCAGCGCGGCCAGGCCATAGCTGAGGTTCCTGCCCCTTGGGGTCAGGCGGTAGCACAAGCCGGGCAGGATGTGCAGGGGGATCGTCGGCGCGCTGACCTCTGGCAGGTACAGGCCGTTTTGATCTTCCCCGATGGCTGAAGCCACGGCGTGGAACATCGCTTCTCCCCGCTCCCGGTACGCTTCAGGCAGCAGACCCAGCCGCCTGCCGTGCAGGATGCCCGCGGCCGCCAGCGCCGTGGCGGAGAGCTCACGGTAGCTCTTTTGATTCAATACCGTATTGAAGGTATGATCCGGGTTTTCAAGGCGCAGCACGGCGTCCACGGTATCCCGCCAGACGCGCAGGATGCCCTCATATTCCGGGTGATCCGGGCCTGTCTGCTCCATGATCATCGGCAGAGCGGCCAGCACCCAGCCGTTCCCGCGGCCCCAGAATATCCTTCCCCGGGGATGATGCCGGCCCACCTTCACCCAGTAGCTGTGGTACCACAGCTTATCTTCCGGGTCCTGCATATAATCGCTGTAGAGACGGGGCTGTCGGGCGGCAAAATCAAGCAGCGCGGCGTCACCCGATTCACGGGCATAGATCGCCGGGAACACGCCAAACATCATCAGGCTGTCCACCCAGATGGATCTGGGATAAAAGCGTCCCTCAAGGCTATTGCCCAGGTGGTTGACAGCATCGCCCAGCACCCTGGGCGCGTGGCGGATATAGTCAAGCACTTCGCGGGTCAGGGCGGCATAGGCGGGATTGCCCGTCTTTTTTTGCATCGCGTAGGTGATCAGGGCTGGCGCCGCGCGGTCTGCATAGTCGATATCCGGGGGATGCTGCGCGTAATGATCGCAAAAAGCCCGGAGCAAGGGCGTGAACTCCTCGGTGCCCCGCAGCCTGTCCATCTCAAACAGTGCCCAGCCCAGCAGGGCCTGCCCCCACATCCAGCGCATCGGCACAGGCATGCGGGCAGACGCTTCACTCAGCAGGCGCTGGGTTTTTTCAACATCGTTCATCAGCGTCTGCCTGTTCATAAAATCTCCCGCCTGCTGGTCTGCCAATCGAGTGTCAGCCTGTGCCCGCCGCAGGCTGCCTCATACCGCTTCGCGTCCCGGGGCACGCTGATAAAGGCGCAGCGCAGGCGGGCATCGTCGATGGCCTGCTCCTGCCCGTCCACCAGGAAGCGTTTTTGATAGATGATCTCATAGCAGTGATCGCCAAATTCAAGCGACAGCCGCCTGCCCTCCAGCCTCAGCCTGCCGGCTTGCGCCGCCTTCAAAAAGCGTTCAAAGCTTCCCCACTCATCCCGGCTGCCCGGCAGCACGGCCCAGCCCGTCACCTTCCCGCGCTGTATCAGTTCATCAGGCTCACCCATCTCCAGCTCTTTCAGGGACAGCAGGGCGATATAGCTATCCCCGGCTCTCCCTGCGGCAAGGCGCTTCTCCACCATCGTTTCATCAAAGCGCGCCAAGGGGAAAAAGGCGTGGGTCAGCAGCAGGCGCTTCTTTTCAAGCAATCCCCTCCGCGCGCGCAGGTCATACAGGCACAGGCCGACGCCCCGATGCTGGGCGGCGTGCGGATGGATGCCGTTGCCTACCCAATATGAGGGCGAAAAATTGCGTGCGTTATCCTCGAAAAAGGCCGCCCCCGGATGCGTCGTGAAAACGGAGATGGCCCCGGGCAGGCTGGCCTGCCAGATGTGCTGCTGATCCCCGAAGCTGCCGGGATGATAGTCTACCGCGGTGGACAGCATATAGTCCTTCGTGCGGAAGGTATAGGTATTGGCCCGCTGGATGGCGATGCCACGGGTGACGGGATTGAGCAGCCGGATGATCAGGGACATCAAGCCAAGATGCCTAAGCACAGGGATATCCATGGTCGCCAGGTCTTTGAGGAATATATTGCTTTTCAGCTTCCATGCCCGAAACATGCGCAGTGTCAGGCTGACCGATTCGGGGGTTGTAAACGCTTCCATCCCCCACAGGTACATCCCGCGGCCCTCCATATCATGGGGATCGGGATAGCGCCCGGCCACGTCCTTCAGGCTCAGGCCCATGCCAGCCCACACCTCCAGGGTCCGGCGGCTGCCTGCAATGGCCGGAATCACAGGCGGCACCCGGTAGAGGCGGTTGATGATGAAGTCAGCGGACAGGCGCGTGTAATCATATCCGCCGGGACGCGCAAGGCCGAAGGCTTTGGACGCGATATCCAGCGTATCCTGCGCCAAGGGGTCCTTCTTCTGCCTCTCATAGCACCGGCCGCTGGCTGCGGAAAAAAAGCCCTCAAAGCTGTGCAGCGCCATGTCCAGCAGCAGCAGGTCGAGCAGCATGGCCGCCCGGCTTGCTATTTGCTGGTCCCGGGCGCAATCGATCAGCAGGGAGAGCGGCGCCGCGTCCTCCTCATAGTAGGTATTGGAGTGCCACTCCGTAAAGCCCAGGGTGAAGCGTTCCTCAAACCAGCGCTCCAGCCGCGCCTGTGCCTTTTGCATATGCTGCCTGCCCGTCCGGCCGTTGTTGGTGAAGGTCTCCTCCGGATAGAGCTGCCCCGCCAGATACTCACAGGCGGCGAATATGAGCTGGTGGTTCTCGCTCCAGTAGCACATGCTGTCCCGGCCCGGCTCATCCATCGCGTATTTGAAGTCCAGCACCGTCCGCTTCATGCGGGAGAGCGTCTCTTCGCTGATCAGCCCCGAAAAATCACAGAGGCTGCGCAGCACGCACACCAGGCGGAAATCGGCGCAGTCATAGCGCCGGTCAACGAAATCAAGTATCTCCAGGATCTGCCCTTCGTCCGCGCGTTCGCCCCGGGCCAGCTTTACGATATCCGGGAAGCACTTGTTATTCATTTTGACCGACATCGGGATGTCGTTATCCTGCGGGACCATCACCCTCAGCCCAGGTCGCGGATGATCCGCTCCCGCTGAGCCTGGTCCTCCGCGTCCAGTCTCCCCGCCTCACGCTTTTCAAGCAGGCTTTTCACCTGCTTTGACAGAGCCGGGCTCAGCGGGAAGCGGCCCGCCGCAACCCAGGCCCCGCCCA
>CAYZRZ010000045.1:0-13421 GCA_964480995.1 uncultured Christensenella sp. | reverse complement strand
ATGTTGATCTGTGGTATGATGAGATTATCATAGGAGAGGGTTAATATGATACGAATCGGGACGGTTACAAAAAAAGAAGATCATGGTGTGCGGGTTTGTTTTGATGTGATGAGCGCGTGCGCGGGCTGCTCCGGCTGCGGGCGGGCGCAGAAGACAACGGAGATTCATGTGCGCGGAGGGATCGCCGAAATCGGCGACCGTGTCAGCGTACGGATGCCAGAAGGCAGGGTGCTTCGTTTATCAACTCTCGTATATATATTTCCGTTGATTTTCTTGATTGCGGGTTTGATGCTGGGCAGTGCCCTGTCGCAAGGGCGGGAAATCATCATGCTGATTTGTGGCTTTTTGCTGCTGGCACTTAGCCTGATCATTGTAAAAATAGCCGATGTCACCCTGGGTAAAAAGGCCGGGTGGCACCCTGATATTGTAGAAGTGAATCCTGAGATTGAACAGGAAGATAGTTTTATCTGCGCTGAGATGAAAAAGCGCTGATTGTGTAAACTATAAATTAGATGTTCGCAGCTGTGTGCTATCAGCTGACTATGAAAGAGAATAGAGGAGAATTGTGTGACAAGCAAATCAAAATTAAAAATTATTCCACTGGGTGGAATCGATGAAATCGGTAAGAACATTACGGCTATGGAGTGCGACGGTGATCTGATCGTGATCGACTGCGGCTCCACCTTTCCCAAGGAAGACATGCTGGGCATTGACCTGGTGATTCCGGATATCAGTTACCTGGAGGCCAACAAGGAAAGGCTGCGCGGCTTTGTCTTTACGCACGGGCATGAGGACCACATCGGCGCGACGCCCTATGTACTGGCCAAGGTGCCGGCACCCATCTACGGCTCCCGGATGACCATGGCCCTGATCGGCAACAAACTCAAGGAGCATCGCGTTAACGGCATTGAGATGCACACAGTGGAGCCCCGTCAGGTGATCCAGCTGGGCTGCTTCTCGATCCAATTTGTCAGGGTGAATCACTCCATCGCGGGCGCTTACGCGCTGATTATCACAACCCCTGCCGGTACCATCATTCACAGCGGCGACTTCAAGATCGACTATACTCCTTCCGAGGGGCATGTAACGGATATAGGCGCGCTGGCAGCAGCGGGCGAGCGGGGCGTGATGGCCCTGATGTGCGAGAGCACCAATGTCGAGCGGCCCGGCTACAGCATGTCCGAGCGCAAGGTTGGACAAACCTTTACCGATCAGATCAGCACCGCGACCGGCCGCGTGATCATCGCCATGTTTGCCAGCAACGTTAACCGCGTGCAGCAGGTGGTGGATTGCGCGCTGCAGTACGGCCGCAAGGTCTGCTTTGTGGGCCGCAGCATGGTGAACGTATCCACTGTCGCGATGGATCTCGGTTTGCTTGAGATTCCGCGGGATTCGGTTCTGGAACTTGATGATATTCCCAATTACCGTGATGATCAGGTCCTTGTGATCACCACCGGATCGCAGGGTGAACCTATGAGCGGACTGACGCGCATGGCCTTCTCCGAGCACAGGAAGCTGCAGATCAAATCTTCCGATAAGGTGATCATGTCCTCTTCACCGATTCCCGGCAATGAGATCTATGTCTCCCGCGTGATCAACCAGCTGTACCGCTGCGGCGCTGAGGTGATATATGACGCGATGGCGGATGTTCACGCTTCCGGCCACGCCTTCCAGGAAGAGCTGAAACTGATGCACGCGCTGGTAAAGCCGCACTACTTTATCCCCGTTCACGGTGAATACAGGATGCTGTGGCAGCACGCGGAGCTGGCTGAAAGCATGGGCATGCCCCGTGAGAACATCATCTTGCCCGAGAATGGCCAGGTGATCGAGATGAGTGCCGATTCTGTCGCTCTGTCGGGCATAGTGCCGACAGGAACCATCCTGGTGGATGGCCTTGGTATCGGCGATGTGGGCAATGTGGTTCTGCGTGACCGCAAGCATCTGTCGCAGGATGGCTTGATCATTGTCGCGATGGCTTTTGACCGCACCAATGGCGCGCTGGTATCCGGCCCGGATGTCATTTCACGCGGCTTTGTCTATGTCAGGGAAAATGAGGATATCATTGATGGCATACGCGGTGTAGTGCGCAACATCATCAGCTCTTATGAACGCATTGAAGGCAGTGATTGGCCCAGTATCAAGAACCGCATCAAGGACGAGCTTCGCCGCTTCATCTTTGAGAAAATCAAGCGCAATCCCATGATTCTCCCGGTCATTGTTGATTTAGGCTGAAAAATGGTGTAATCTGGGGCCAAGTGCGGCCCCGGATTTTTTTATTGCCGCCTGCTTTGGAGGATGCATGGATTACAGCATAGCCCATAACCTGGCCCGCCAGATTGAGGAAAGCGACGAATGCCGCGAGTACAGACGGCTCAAACAGATCGTTGAGGAAAGTGATACGACCAGGGCGCTTTTGAAGGAATACAGGCGCCTTCAGATGATGCTCCAGATGTCCGCGCTGAATAAGTCGGGCATGCCGACGGATGAAATGAACCGCTTTTCTCAGATATCCTCGCTTCTGTACGCGGGGACGGATACCTCCGCCTACCTGCTCGCTGAAATGAGGCTGCAGCAGACGATGGCGGACATATTTGGCATGCTGACTAAGGCGGCGGGACTGAGCATGGACCTGCCCGGCCTGCAGTGAGGAAAAACGTGGCCAGACACCAAGCTGATCAGGATTATACCTATGACAGCCTGCACGAAGAGCGCCAGTACGGTGTGTACTGGTATTACTGGCTTTGGCATATCCTCAGGCCTGTACTGATCGGGGTCAGCGCTCTGATCCTGACGCTGGGGCTCCTGTCCTGCGCCTGGGGAAAAGTGAGCGAAGCATACATCGATCCGGTGAACCCGCTTGACAGCGCGCAGATCACTTTTGAGGTCAAGGCCGGTGAAAGCCTGACGCGCGTTGCCAGCAATCTGAAAGCGCAAAACCTGATCAGGAACAAGTCAGTTTTTAAATACTACGCGGATTTCGCAGGCTTCGGTCAGAAAATTCAGGCAGGCGAGTATACCCTGCGTCGCAGCATGACGATTACTGAGATTGCCGACCAGCTGGCGCGGGGCGACGGCCGGCCATTAGTACGCAATATCACCATCATCCCAGGCTGGACGATCGATAGCATTGCCGCGTATCTGGTGAAGGAAAAGGTGCTGCAAAGCCCTGATCTGTTCCTTCAAAAGGCCAAGACGGGTACGGACTACAGCGCCTATTACTATGTCGCGGATGTGTTGGGGTCGCCTTCAATTTCCCAGCGCAGGTATGCGCTTGAAGGTTATCTGGCGGCCAACACCTATGAGATCTATACCAGTGCCAATGAAGACGATATTATCAAAAAGCTCTTGTCACAGACCGAAGGGCTGTATTCGGATGTGTACCACCAGCGCGCGGCTGAGCTGAATATGACCATGGATCAGGTGCTGACGCTGGCCTCTCTGATTGAGAAGGAGGCCAAAACAGCTGACTTCGCGAAGGTTTCCGCTATATTACACAACCGCCTGAGGCAAAATATGGTACTGGGGAGCGATGTGACCGTCAAGTATGTGTCCGGCAGCGTCAAGATGGCGCTTGGGGCGCAGGATCTGGCAGTGGACTCGCCTTATAATACTTACAAGCACAAAGGCTTGCCGCCCGGCCCTATCTGTTCACCTTCGCCCAAGGCTGTTGAAGCCGCGCTGTACCCGGACGATAGCTTCATCAGCGAGAATTACCTCTACTTCTGTTCCAAGAACCCGGATACGGGTGAGCTGCACTTTTCAAAGACTTTGGCAGAGCACGAACAGGCGGTCAGTATCTACAGGCCTCTATGGGAGGCATTTGACCAGAAGAATAATCAGTAATTCCTGAACTCAAGCGGCCGGGATGATGCCGGATGAATAAGTTCCGTGTAGCCAAACCAGACACATTATGATACAATATATCGAATCTTAGATGGGCATGGAGGGGTTGAGGTGGATAGAACCGACCGGCTGCTGGACAGGGCGGGCCTTGCTTCGCGGGAAGGCATCCTGATCCATAAGCCTTCCAATATGTTTTACCTGAGCGGCTATACGGGGGAAGGGCTGCTCATTGCGGCACCGGGTTTGAAGGCCATTGTGACCGATTCCCGCTATACCGAGCAGGCACAGCGCCAGGCTCCGGGTTTTGAGGTTCATATGATCGAAAACGGCGTCAGCCATTTTGCGCTTGCCGCTAAGCTGTGCGCAGGCCATGGCATTGATTCTCTGAAATATGAGGATGATCATGTGACTGTCAAGGGCTTTGCATCCATGCAGGCAGCCATGCCCGGCATCACTTTTGTCTCACTGGATAACCTTCCCGAGAAGATGCGCGTCGTGAAGGACGACGGCGAGCTGACCCTGATGCAGAAGGCCTTCGACATTTCCTGCGAGGCTTTTGATCATATTCTTGGCTTCATCAAACCAGGCCTTACTGAAAAGCAGATCGAGCTGGCGCTCAACTTTAAAATGTACGAATTGGGAGCGGAAGCGCTGGCCTTCAATACCATCGTCGCGTCCGGCCCAAACGGCTCATTGCCCCACGCTATCCCCGGTGAGCGCAAAGTTGAATCGGGCGACATGATCACGCTGGATTTCGGCGCGAAATACCAGGGATACTGCGCTGATATGACCCGCACGGTGGCTGTCGGCATGCCTAAGGATGAGATGCGCAGGATTTACGATATCGTACTGCGCGCTCAGACAACAGCACAGGACGCGCTCGCTGCCGGGAAGAATTGCGTGGACATTGACCGTATCGCGCGGGACATCATCGCGGGAGAAGGCTACGGGCAGTTCTTCGGACATGGTCTGGGGCATTCTCTTGGCATCGATGTGCACGAGGATCCCCGCCTGTCGCCGGTTTCTCAGGCAAAGCTTGAAACCAATCTTGTTATCACGGTAGAGCCGGGCATTTATGTACCCGGACTGGGCGGAGTGAGAATTGAAAACTCCTGCGTCATCACAGACACGGCTGCCAGATCCTTGGTGTCAGCGCCAAGAGAACTGATTATTCTATAAGGGCACAGACCCGGAATTTTGCGGAGGAACTTATGATTGTAGCAGGGGATTTCAGAAATGGCGTTACGTTTGAATTTGACGGCGGCGTGTGGACGATTGTCGATTTTCAGCACGTGAAACCCGGCAAAGGCGCGGCCTTTGTGCGCACCAAGATCAAGAATGTCATGACCGGCGCAGTGATCGAGCGTACCTTTAACCCGACAGATAAAATGCCCAGAGCCCACATTGAGTCCAAGGAGATGGAGTACCTGTACAACGACGGCGAGCTGTATTACTTCATGGACCCGGAGAGCTATGAGCAGATACCGCTCAACCATGGCATTGTTGAAGAAGCAATCAAGTATGTGAAGGAAAATTCCCGAGTGAACATCCGTTATTTTAACGGTGCGCCTTTTTCTGTGGAAGCTCCTAACTTCGTTGAACTGAAAGTTACGGATACCGAGCCGGGCTATAAGGGCAACACTGCTTCCAATACATACAAGCCGGCCACTGTGGAAACCGGCTACACATTAATGGTCCCGCTGTTCGTTGGCATCGGCGATGTACTGAAAATTGATACCCGTACAGGTGAGTACCTGTCCAGATCGTAATTCCCCGGCAGAGGACAACAAGGAGGAAACATGGATAAGTTGACAGATAAGGTGGCCTACCTGCTTGGTTTGGCTGAGGGCATGAAACTGAGCGCGGATGTGCCCGAGCAGAAGCTGATGCTGAAGATGCTGGAAGTGCTGCGTGATTTCGGCGAGTACTGCGAAGAACTGCGCCATGATCACGATGAGCTGGCTGAGTATGTCAGCAACATTGATGAGGATCTTGAGGAAGTAGAAGCCGCCCTCTTTGATGAGGAAGATGAGGATGAGTGCGGCTGCGGCCATGACCACGACGAAGAGGCGCTGGAAGGGGAAATGGAGTACGAGTGCCCCCACTGCGGCTATGAGACCAAGTTTGATCTGGCTGATTTCGACTTTGAGGAAGATTACCTCTGCCCGCAGTGCGGGAAGCCTTTCTTTCCCGAAGGAGAGGAAGACATCGATGATGATGACAAGGAAGAGGATGATGAAAAAGAGGATAACGAATAACTTCGTTTACCCTTGATACACCTCTTAAAAGGCCGCCGCATCTTGCAGCGGCCTTTTGCGCGTTATGCGCAACTGTTGCCGCTTTATGACTATTTGATTGCGGTTTCACTTGATTATCTGCTGCTTTATGATGTACAATGTGCTAAGAAACGCCATGCGCAGCCGGGCGGTATGGAAGGAATGGGAATCAGTGGCAAAGCGGATACTTCTGGTCGATGACGAACCTTTGATGATCAAGGGACTGAAGTACACATTGGAGCAGGATGGCTATGAAACCGTTAGTGCCTATGACGGGGAGGAAGCCCTGAAAGTATTTTCAGAGCATGCCTTTGATATGGTCCTGCTGGATGTGATGCTGCCCAAGATGGATGGCATACAGGTGTGCCAGCGTATCCGTGAAACCAGTGATATTCCCATCATTATGCTGACAGCCAAGGGGGAGGATCTTGATAAGATACTCGGCCTTGAGTACGGCGCGGATGATTATATGACCAAGCCTTTCAATATCCTGGAAGTCAAAGCCAGGATCAAGACAATCCTGCGCCGCGTCCAGGCCAGCGGCACCCAGGAGGATCAGCGCCTGATCAAGGTGCGCGGGCTGGAAGTGAATACCGCCAACCGTTCAGTGGCGCTGGGCGGCAGGGAGATCCGTCTGACCGCCAAGGAGTTTGACTTGCTGCAGCTGTTTATCAGCCACCGGGGCCGTGTGTTCAGCCGTGAGGAAATGCTCGACTCCGTATGGAAAAACGACTATGCGGGAGATGCCCGCACCGTGGATGTGCATATCCGCAGGCTGAGGGAGAAGATCGAACAGAATCCGACGCAGCCTGAATTTATCTTTACCAAATGGGGTGTGGGGTATTACTTTACTGACCGTGATGACTAAGCTTTTTTCAAGCATCCGCTGGAAGGTGCTTCTGGCCTTTTTTTTGATCATCGGCCTCTCCTTCCTGGTGATGGCAAGTACATTGACCAACTTGCTGGGCAGATATCTGTTTGAACAGCGCATCCGCGCCGACCGCGCAGGCCTTGAAAGATGGGCGGTGCAGACGGCGCCTTTTTTGAGTGATGGCGACATGACCGCCTTGTCGGAAGATTTGAGCAGGGCGGGAAACGAGCTGTCAGGCCGTCTGCTGCTGCTCGACGCGGACGGCAAGGTACAGCTTGACAGCTACCGTGAGGCACACGGCAGGCGGATTGAATACCCGGAGGTTGTTTCGATCCTGCTGTCCGGGAAGACAGCGGATTACGGTGTTCATTCTCTGAAAACTGGAAACTCGGTCCGTATGGATAACCCCCTGAGCTACGGCGCGGGGGATGAGTGGGTCAGCTATTCGACAGCGGGGGTCATTTACTCATCCAAAGTAGTGGGCGTTCTGCTGCTGGTATCCTCAGTCGGCGAGATGATGCATAACCTCTATGCCCTTCAGGATAATCTGGTGCTGATCTTTGTGGCGGTGGCGCTGGTGGCGCTGCTGGCCGGCATGATCTTTTCACGGGTTCTCACCAAGCCCATCCTGACCCTGACAGGGGTGATAGGCCGCATGTCCAAAGGGGACTTTGCTGTTCGGGTGCCCGAAACAGGATCGGGAGAGATCAGGCACCTGGCCGCTGCGTTTAACTCCATGTCCGAGCGCCTGGAGACGCTTGACCAGTCCCGCAATGAGTTTGTGTCCAACGCCAGCCATGAGCTCAAAACGCCGCTTGCTACGATGAAAATACTGATAGAATCGCTGATCTATCAGCCGGATATGCAGGAGGAGCTTCGCACCGAGTTTTTGACTGATATCAACGCTGAAATCAACCGTCTGTCTGCCATCGTATCCGACCTGCTGACCCTGGTCCAGGTCGACGCTCACTCGATGAGGCTGGACCGTGAAAAGATGAGCCTGTCCGCCGTTGTCAAGGAAACAGCTCACCGGCTTGAGCCTATGGCCAAAAAAAGAAACCATACAGTCACGCTTTCGCTTGACGACAGCGGTGATATGTACGCGGATAAATCAAAACTGCGTCAGGTCATCTATAACCTTTTGGATAACGCCATCAAATACACCCAGGACGGGGGAAAGATCAACCTGAGCATTGCCCGAGCAGGAAGAGACATCATACTCACAGTCAGCGATAACGGCCCGGGTATCAGGCCCGAACACCTGCCGCATGTGTTTGATCGTTTCTACCGGATCGACAAGGCAAGAAGCCGAGACAGCGGCGGGACCGGGCTGGGCTTGTCGATCGTACGGCAGATCGTGCTGCTGCACGGCGGAAGCATCCGCGCGGTCAGTGAGGAAGGCAAGGGCAGCAGCTTCATTGTGGAGCTGCCGATCCACAAGGGATGAGCCTGCGCGGTGAAACAAAAAAACGGCCTGCAGGCCGCTTTTTTTGTTTCAACAAGCATGTTATCTGACCATCTCCGGATTCTTCAAGAACTCACCGGGCAGCCAGACCTCGCCTGCGAGGCTTTCGGGCTGAACGCCGTCCACATACAGGCGCACCCGTTTGATCAGGCGCGTATCGCACAGGGTGTTGACCAGGCTGTAGATGAGCAGCTTTTCTTTTTGAGGGCTCAGATCCCGGCTGAGTTCCAGGAAGCTGCCCGAGAAATTGACCTGTGCCGTATCGCCTTCCTTGTCAACGGCAATCAGATGCTCTGTGCTTATTCCCTGCGGAAATACAGGCTCTGTACCGATGACGCTGTCAAAAGCCTGCGGACCGAGCATCAGCTGCTCGACCAGGTACTTCCTGTTGAAGGCAGACCCGTGCGGGATGGGGCGCCGCACAGGAACCAGGCTCTCGCCGCTTGCAAAATACAGGGTGCAGTCAGTCAGCAGGAAAACTGAAAAATCACTCCGGCGCAGCACGTTGCCGGCAAACAGAATCTGTTCGCCGGCGCCCTCATAAATACCGCCCGGCACGATGCCCTCGATCTGCTCGTTACCGATGCGTATTCTAACGCCTTCAAGCCGCGGGATGAAGGTGGTAAGCGTATAAGTGATGGTAGCCAGCATCACCGAGCGGGGGACGCCGGCATTGACAAAGGTTTGGTTGGCGATCTCCATAAACTGCAGATCGATCACATAACATCCGTCATCGCCTTCTTCTACTGTGGGAGGTTGGGTGAGCAGCGTGACTAAGTCAGGCATTACCGGGTTTTGATGCAGCGTTTGAGGGCCTGCTGAGAGCGCCTCAAGCAGGCTGGACGCAATCTGCCGGTAGCTTTGGCCGGGAAAACTGACTGTCCGGGTCTCGGATAATATGCCCGTACCGTAACCTGCGGGAAAGTAGAGCGTACAGACGCTTGAAAACCGCTGAACCTCTGCTCCTTCAAGACTGGAACGGCTCGACAGGCTGTCCCAAAGCGCCGGGGCGTCTTCGTTTCGGGTGAACTGCATGCTGCCCGCGGGGGTCAGACTGGCCTGATCCACGCCTGGCTCCATCCCTGTTATCAGTACATTGACATAGTGTATGTCCCGCCACTGCATCAATGTATTGGCGATGGCGCGCCGCAGCATAAAGAGGTCCTGCTTTGACAGGAGGCCGGCGTTGGCGCTGAGGTTGACAGTCGCGATATCGCCCGATAATTCAAGCGCCTGCGTACCCTCCTGGAGGCGCAGCAAGGCTTCGGGAAACAAGGGGCGGGCTGTCTCGCTGCCGGTGAAGGAAAGCAGCTTGCGTACGGTTGCCTCAGCGGGGTGCTGGTCAGTAGGGATCAGGATACGCTCCGGAACAGTGATCAGCTGATTGCTTGAGACACCCGGGAGGTAGAGCAGCACAGTCTCAGCATATTCACGGGCTGCCCCTGCGGCAGGCGTTGCGTATCTGTTCTCTACAGGCGGCAGCGTGGCCGATATCTCATCCCGAAGGGGCACCGGCCCGGAGCAGCCGCTCAACAGGGAGAGGGCAAGGAAGAGGGCAAGCAGGCGGATCGTTCTCGTCTGATTCATTTCACCGCCTCCAGCAGACCTTCGAAGGATTCGTAAGGAATAGTATAGATACCCTCTCGCTGGATCATTCGCAGCGGCTTGTTTTCAATCATCCGCTCACTTCCGTCATCCCGCAGCAGATGGAGGCTCACGCTGACAACGGCGCTTTGCCCATCCAGGGAGATGCTGCCCGGCGAGGCGACGAAATCGGCCAGTCTCGGTGCCTGCTCCATCATCTGCCGAAGTTCGAATTCCGAAGGGATGGCAGCAAGGGCGCGGCTTTCGCTGCCGCGTACCATCCGCAGACCGGACGCGATATCGCCGCTGCGCCAGCCATCCAAAAATATCTGCGCGCTGACCTGTGGGGTGAGAATGTAGCTTTCCTGCCTGGTCAGCGGCGGGGGCAGGCTGTCATCCTCCAGCAGGTAATAACGCATGCTCAGGCGCATGGAGGAGGTAATATAGCTTTCCTGACGCACCAGCACTTGCACCCTCGAGTAAAGACCGCTCTCGGTCAATGTATTGACCAGGGCTGCCATGGCCAGCCTCCGGCGCAGGCGGCCTTCACCCTGACTGTAATCGGTGTTGAAAATAACGGCTTCATCGGCATACCGGCCCAATAGTTGCTCATTGAATGTGACAAATAAAGTCTCACCCTCCACCGCTGTGCTCAGGGCATGCGTACCCGCGGGGAAGAGAGGACTGAGCTGGGGGGACAGCGAGCCCGGACCCTCAACCAGGGCATTGATCAGCGCCATCTCGTCGGAGATGGTGCGGCTGACGTTCAGTTCACGAACTTCGCGCGCCAGATAACCTGTGCTGCGGTATCTGAAATACAGCGTGGCGGATAGCTTAATGGGCTGTTCTTCCTGCGCCTGCGCGCTGAGCATATTATCAGGCGGGATCACCGCGGCCCGTGCCGGATCAGCCCATATATAAAAGCATAGCATCAGCAGGCTTAAGGCGCAGATCTTTTTCATCGGAACCGTCCTTTTTTAAGTTGGTACAGTCACTGCTTTTCTTTTCCGGGGTCTTCTCCCAGCGTCCATCCCCGCAGCTTGTTGACCGTTCTTTCCAGCGCGTCACGGCTGCTGCCCCAGGGCTTGTCACTGTTTCTGTAATCAAACTTGAGTGTAAACCACTCAAGCTCCTCTTCCAGACGCGCAAGGTTATCATTGAACAGACGCTGCATCACGCTTTGAAAATCCATGAGGTTCTGGCCGCTTAAGTGGTTGCGCGCCATGCCCAGAAGAAGGTCTGCGTCCCGAAGGCACAGGCCTTTGGATGAGGAAAAAGCCTCTTGAAAACTCTTGTCTGTTTTCCACAGGTGCAGCATGGAATAGGCGTATTGACGCATGTTCTCGTTCAAGTGGTCGCACAATACGCAGCCATTGTACAGAGCGGACAACCCGGATGTCCCGCCATCCTCAGCCTTTGACAGAAAAGACAGAAGCCGCGGCGCCGCTTTCGCGGTTGAGCCCGCGGGCAAGCTCTCCAATTTTCTTTGGACTTCCTTTATATGTGACAGCATCATCAGCGCGTGCCCAAGCTTGTTCTGCTTATCCTGCAGCATGCGGTGATGCTCCGGGCAAAAGCCCTTTTGATTGACTCTCACGCGCGTGTCGGGCTCCATCACCGAGCCGCCTAAATAACGCTCAGCAAGCATATGCTCACTTCGGCGGCGAAGCGAGCATAACAGGCACTCACCCTGCTCATGCAAGGCGTCCCATATGGGAATGGTATCAATATGATAGCGCGGCATTCCCCGTTACATCCTTTTGGGGGCGCGGCAGTCGGTGCAAGGCTCCAAGTTGCTGAACTGGGCGTCGTTGATCTGGCTGTAGACGAAACTGCCCTGCAGGGGCTGATATTTGGGGTTCACACTCTTGCAGTTGGGGTCCAGATGGTACTTGCTGCCCCCTTCCGGGTTATAGAACAGCTGCTGGGAGGGCAAGGCTGTGATGGCGGGGGCGATGGTGACGACAGGAATCTGGGTGACGGAGTTGTCGGCCACTTCCTGTTCTGAAGTAAGGGAGTTGGGGTCTACGTACCACTGGTCGTTCACCCGCATCATCAATACCTGCATCAGGTAGCTGCGAGGTGTCTGGCCGTTGCTTTTATCCATCTTGACCTGCATATTGACAGTTCTGGTATTATCAGCGTCAGAGCCGGTCACGCTTAAAAACTCAAAGCTCAGCGGCATGCGGATGCCGCGCACAAAAAACATGGCTTGCTCCGCGTCTTCATGGCTGCTCACCCAGGAAGGCAGTGAGAGTGATACCATCTTCTTAAAATCATTGTTCATCCAGCCGGACATAAACTCTTCCAGCCTCTTTTGGGCCAAGGAGGCCGCGCCCGGATTGGCCGTCGCTTCTACCTGGAAATCGTTTTGGCTTTGTTGCTGGGCAGCCAGGCCGACCATGCCGGTGTTGGCGTTTTGCTCAAAGATCGAGGCCAGATCATCACCCTGTGCGTTTTCGCTGACCGCTCCCTGACCGGCTTGCCCGATCGTCTGGCCTGATGGCGCGCTCATCCAAACGGCGAACAGGCAGACCAGTATCATGGCAATGTGAATAAAGCTCAGCGTCATGCGCGCGTTGGGCACAAATGCGTTCAGCAGCCACATCAATACAAGGCAGCCGGCCGAAACAGCAGAAAATATCAGGTACATGCTGTTGCTGGGCATCAGCAGGGCAATAACAAAAAACAGGGGCAATCCTATGGTCAGCAGAACCTGCAGCAAAGCGAAGCTGCGCTGCCCTACAGCGGCGTCCTGATAATCACCGACGGTGCGCGGAGGCTGCGGTTTACTGCCGCGTTTGGGCGGCACAGCCTTTTTTACATTCTGGAGCGGCGCGCTTGAATAGCGGGATCGACTATCACTCATCTATAACATCCTTTCCGGGGCTTGGACAGCGATCGAAAAACCATCCGCGCTGATTATAACATATCTTAATACATTGTAAATAATTTTGACTTTTTTAATGCCAAATCGCAATGATTTCTTATTCTCCGTCCAAGCCCGTAACGATAATATTCTGTCTGCCAAATACCTCGGACAATGCCTGTATATCCTGCCGCGCCTTCTCCTTGGCATCCTGTTCCCTGACAGCGTCCTGCTCCTTGACGGCTTCAAAGCGGGCCGGCGCGGCGCCGATATCGCTGAGGATGCCTTCGATCTGCTTGCGCCTGTCTTCGGCCATCATGAAGCTGATAAAGAAATGCTTATCATTTGAAAAGCTCAGGTAATAGCAGCCGTCGCGGTACCCGCCGAACTTTCCTTCACTGATGATGCTGTAGATGTTGGGCAGTTCCTTGCGGGCACGCTCCAGCGCCGCGTTCCATACAGCTTTGGGGGTCTTGGCGGAGCTTGGTTCGCTATGCTCTGCCTGCGCCGGGG
>CAYZRZ010000044.1:0-13541 GCA_964480995.1 uncultured Christensenella sp. | reverse complement strand
TGGGCTGTTCACACCGCTGGACCTGGCTGTCCGAACGGCTTTGGAGGCGGTCAGCCTGGATGATCTGGCAGAAGAAGCGAATCTTCCCGCGGACGATGATGGGTATATATATATCATCTGAAAATCATCCGGCATGAGTGCTTGACAGGTGATGGCTCAGGGTATAATATGGTAACCGAATAAAACATATATGTAAAGTATGTATTATTGATTCGGAAGGAGAGAAACCATGGCTAAGATCTATCAGAACTTAACAGACCTCATCGGCAGGACCCCCCTGCTGCAGCTGAACAAATTTGCGAAAGAGAAACACGCGGCCGCCAACCTGATTGCCAAGCTGGAGTACTTTAACCCCCTTGGAAGCGTCAAGGACAGGATCGCCTTCGCGATGATCGAGGACGCGGAAAAGAAGGGCCTGCTTGATCAGGATACCGTCATCGTGGAGCCGACCAGCGGCAACACCGGCGTCGGCCTCGCGTTTGTCGCGGCGGCCAAAGGCTACAAGCTGATCCTGACCATGCCTGAGACCATGAGCATTGAGCGCCGCGCGCTGGTGGCGGCATTGGGTGCCCAGGTCGTGCTGACCCCGGGCCCAGAGGGGATGAAAGGCGCCATGCGCCGCGCGGAAGAGATCGCGGCACAGCAGCCAAAGGCCTTCATCCCCCAGCAATTCAATAATCCCGCCAACCCTGAGGTCCACCGCAGGACGACCGCGCAGGAGATCATAGCCGATACGGATGGCCATGTCGCTGTATTCGTTGCCGGGGTGGGCACCGGCGGCACGCTGACCGGTGTGGGCCAGGTGCTGAAGGAGAAGATCCCCGGCGTGAAGATCGTCGCGGTGGAGCCTTCCGCCTCGCCCGTTTTGTCGGGCGGTCAGCCCGGTCCCCATAAGATCCAGGGCATCGGCGCGGGCTTCATCCCCCGGGTTCTTGACATGGAGGTTGTGGATGAGATCATTCAGGTGGGTAATGAGGATGCCTTTGCCGCTTCCCGTCTGGCGGCGGAAAGGGAAGGCCTTCTGGTTGGCATTTCTTCCGGCGCGGCCTTGCACGCGGCCGGGCTGGTGGCCGCGCGGCCTGAATATGCCGGCAAAAACGTGGTGGTGCTGCTGCCTGATACCGGTGAGCGCTACCTGTCCACCGCTCTTTATAAGAAGGAAGAATAAAGCACAGCCTGCGGCAGCCGCGATGATAACGGGCCCTTGGGGTCCGTTATTTTTATGGCGCGTATCTATGCATCATCCAAATTTCCGCCGGAATACATACCTTCAGCAGACAGCGGCAGACGCTCTATGCCATTTCATGTAAGAAAAGGATGTTTATACAAATTTAACACGCGCGTTCCCCGTGTTCGCACGGCGGTAATGCTTGGCGGCGTATACTGGCGGCGTATACTGGCGGCGGGGGAGGCGATAGGATGATTGTTCTTCTTGTCATCGTTTCAATCGGCATTCTGCTGTACGGTTACGTGCTGATGGGCCGCCTGGATCGGTTTTTTGAACGGGGGGGATTCGCTCAGACCCTTCAGGCGCCTCTGCAAAAGGAGATCCTGCTGTACGGCGAGCAGCCGGCCATGGATGAGATCAGGCATATGCTTGAGGATCAGCATATCTTATATGATTACACGGGGAAGCCTGATATCGAGGGAGACGCTGTCTACCGCTGGATAGGCGCTTTTTCAAAGGACGATGCCGATAATCTGCTGATCTGCATGGTGGGCAAGAGACGCAACAGCGCTGTCCGTACCATCGCTGTCTGCAATGATACCTTGTATGAGGATGTTTTCAGGCAGATGGGAATATCGGTCATCGTCAGAAACGGTATACAAGCAAGCCGGATCATTGACTATATTAAAGGATGAATACAGCCGTATGATATTTTGGGGAAAGTTCAAGACCAGTTCCACGCAGATGATCGCGCTTGGCTTCTTGCTGATCATTCTTCTGGGCGCGCTTGCGTTATCTCTGCCCGTTGCCAACAGGTCCGGACAAAGGCTTACGTTTTTGGATGCTTTGTTTACCGCCACCTCCGCCACTTGTGTCACCGGGCTTGTAGTGCATGATACATATACGCAGTTCAGCCTATTTGGCCAAATTGTCATTTTGCTGCTGATTCAAATCGGCGGGCTGGGTTTTATGACGGTAGCTACCCTCTTTTTAATGATGGCAAAACGGAGGATCGGGCTTGCGGAGCGAGGGGTTTTGGCCGAAACAGTCAGCGCGTTCCATATCGGCGGGATTGTACGGCTGATACGGCGCATTCTGCTGTGTGTCGGTATATTCGAGCTGACGGGCGCCATCCTGCTGTATATCCGCTTTGCTCCGCAGATGGGGGCAGTGACAGGCGCGTATTACGCGGTATTCCATGCGGTATCCGCCTTTTGCAACGCGGGGTTTGACCTGATGGGGCGATTTGAGCCTTATACCTCCCTTGTTCCGTACCGGGGCGACGTGCTTGTCAACCTAACGGTCATGACGCTGATCATTGTGGGCGGGCTGGGCTTTGTTGTCTGGGACGATTTGATTGAGCACAGGCTGCGCTTTTCCCGTTGCAGGCTGCATACCAAGGTGGTGCTGGTATCGACCGCCATCCTGATAGCGCTGGGCGCGATCATGTTCTATTGGCTGGAAAGGGATCATTCGCTGGCCCTGATGAACGGGGGAGAAAGGCTTCTGGCGTCGCTCTTTCAATCGGTCACGCCCAGAACCGCGGGCTTTAACACTGTGGATACCGCGGCGATGGGAGAGGGAGGAACGGTGCTGTCCATGCTGCTGATGATGATCGGAGCCTCCCCCGGCTCTACCGGCGGCGGCATGAAAACGACGACGGTTGTGGTGATTATTCTCTCAACGGTGTCCTATATCAGGAACTCTGATGATATCAACCTGTTCCATAGACGCTTGGACGACAGCGCGATTAAACGGGCATATGGCAATGCCATGATCTATATGATGCTTGCCTTGTCGGGCATATTTCTCCTGATGGTCACTCAAGGCCTTCCTCTGAAGGAAGTATCCTTTGAGGTCATGTCGGCCATTGGAACAGTGGGCCTGTCAACAGGAATCACCCGCGAGCTCAACGAACTCTCGCGGCTGATCATTATCGCGCTGATGTACAGCGGCCGCGTCGGCAGCCTGACGCTGGCGATGGTTCTTGCGGCGCGGATGAGCAGGGCGGCCGGGCTGAGAAATCCGCAGGAAAAAATTATTGTCGGTTAGGAGAAGGTGAAGGAGCATGAAAACTGTATTGGTGATCGGCTTGGGCCTGTTTGGGAAGCATCTGGCGATCAGAATGGCGGAGCTTGGCAATGAAGTTATGATCGTGGATAAAGAGGAGCAGCGCATCAATGAGCTGCTTCCCTATGTCACGCAAGCGCAGATCGGCGACTGCATGGATGAGAAGCTGCTGCGGTCGCTTGGCATAGGCAACTTTGATATATGTTTTGTTTGCATCGGAGATAATTTTCAGGCTTCTCTTGAAATCACGTCGCTTTTAAAGGAAATGGGCGCGAAATATGTTGTATCCAAAGCTGACAGAGCGGTGCAGGAAAAGTTTTTGCTTCGCAACGGCGCTGATGAGGTGATCCATCCTGAGCGCGATGTCGCGCTCAGGGCGGCTCAGAAATTCAGCGCCCGCAATGTTTTTGACTTCTTTGATCTGACGGACAATTATTCTATTTTTGAAATCGAAGTGCCGGAAAGCTGGGCCGGTAAAAGCATCAGGCAGGTGAATGTGCGTTTTAAGTATTCCATCAACATCATGGCCATTAAACAAGACGGGAAAGTTACGCCGGTTACCAGCGCGGATCATGTCTTTTCAGCCCGGCAGCATCTGATCGTCGGAGGCGATCCCAAAAGCTGCTCGCGTATACTGGACATAAGATAGAGATCGTTCTATACTCTCCCAAAAGGAAGTGAGCGACAGATGGCGCCCGGCATGAAGAAAAGTCAGACCAATCATTCGCTGATCAGGACTCTGCTTGTGCTGGCGCTGTCTGTTTGCGTTTCGCTGATCATTTCACGCCTGGGTGTGGGCAGCGAGAGCATCATCATGGTGTTCCTGCTTGGCGTCCTCTTTTCAACGATACTGACCAACGGATATGTTTACGGCGTTGCAGCCTCTGTCATCAGCGTGATCCTGTTTAATTTCTTCTTTACTGAGCCGCGGTATACCCTGCTGGTTTACAGGGCAATCGATGTGATGCTGCTGCTGTTTTTCCTTGTGACCGCTGTTGTATCGGGAACCATCACCTCCAGGCTGCAAAGGCAGATGAGCATATCCCAGCAGAGCGAGATGACGGCGCGGCTGCTGTACGAGGTTTCGGAAGGGTTTTTGCTGGTCACGGGGATCAGCAATATTGCCATGAGAGGGATCAAGTATATATTTGATCATACGGGACTTAAAAACCGTATCAGGCTGGACGGTGAGGATAAAGCATACGGGGAGACAGAAGCGGAAGGAACAGGAGCCGAAGAGTTTCGTGTACCCATTAAGAACGCCTCAAAGCAGATAGGGGAGATTGAGGTGTTCGGCGCGCGGGATGAGCTCTCAGTTCGCCAGGAGCTTGTGATCAAAACAGTGGCTGCGCAGCTGGGAGCCGCGCTGGACAGGGAATTCAGCTACCGCGAGCGGGAGGAGATCAGGGTCGCGATGGAGCGGGAGAGGCTGCGGAGCGTGCTGCTGCGCTCGGTGGCGCATGACTTGCGCAGTCCCCTCACGGCGCTTACAGGCGCCAGTGCCCTGCTGTCCGACGAGTTTGACAGACTGCCTGAGGCTGAGCGCAAAAAGCTGGCTTCCGATATCAGCGACGAGATGATCTGGCTGACCAACCTGGTCGAGAACATCCTGAACATGACCCGTATCGGTGAAAATCAGCTTGTGCTGCACAAGGAGCATGAGGTTGTAGATGATGTGGTCAACCAGGCTGTATCCCATATGGCCCGCATTATGCAGAACCGTCCGTTTGAGGTGTCGCTGCCCGACGAGGTCATCACGCTGGCGATGGACGGCAAGCTGATCGTCCAGGTGATCGTCAATCTCCTGGATAACGCCATCAAGCACACCCCTCCCGGCAGCGGGATCGCGCTGAAAGCCTCTGTGACAGATGACAGCGCGGTGTTTGAAGTGAGCGATAAGGGCGCCGGCCTGGACGAGGAAGCGATGAATGTCCTGTTTAGAGGGCGGGCAGAACCTAAGCACTATGTCGTTGACGCCAGGCGGGGGATGGGCATGGGGCTTGTGATCTGCAGGGCCATTGTTGAAGCGCACGGCGGAAAGATCTGGGCTGAGAATACAGAAGGCGGGGGAGCGAAGTTTGCTTTCTCCCTGCCGGCGGAGGGCGCTGAGCATGGCGGATGAACTGACCATATTGATCATTGAGGATGATAAGTACATATCGAACTTCATGTCGGTCTCCTTGAAGAATGAAGGATATAAAGTCATGCTGGCTCAAAGCGCGGACGAGGGGCTCTTTTTGTTTTCATCCAACCATCCTGACCTTGTGTTGCTGGACCTCGGGCTGCCGGATAAGGATGGGCTGGAGGTCATTGGGGAGATAAGGGGCATTTCTGATGCACCGGTTCTCGTTGTATCGGCCAGAGGCCAGGAAAGGGAGAAGATTGAAGCCCTGGACAGGGGCGCGGATGATTATATTTCTAAACCCTTTCATATGGGTGAGCTGCTGGCGAGGATCCGCGTGATCAGAAGAAGGCTGGACAGAAAGCCAGCGCCCGGTGCCGATTCCGTTTTTCAGCATGATTACCTGACTGTGGATTATGATAAGCGCAAGGTGCTCGTTGACGGCACCGAGGTGCACCTTACCCCCATAGAATACAGGCTTTTGCTTTTAATGCTGGCCAACAAAGGGAAGGTGCTGACGCACCATTACATCGTCAGAGAGATTTGGGGCTACGACCCGGCGGGAGATACGCAGACCATCCGTGTCTTCATGGCCAAGCTTCGCAGGAAGATTGAAAAAGACGCAACAAAACCGCGTTTCATTCTCACGGAGATCGGTGTCGGCTACCGCTTTGCGGATGAATAACACAAGGGTATGCTCTGGGTAACAATAGAACAAAGGGGTGGTATCCCCGGCGGCTAAAACAGGCGATGCCGGGGTGCTGTGGCAATGAGCGGCTGATCATGACCAGCGTCGAATTTTCCCTTTCTTGTAACAACTCTTCATAATATGTTAGAATACAATACCGCTTTTGCGGAGCGGAGGGAGGCTGTGTTTGTTCGGCTTGTTCAGATGGCGCAAGACGCTTTACAGCGACGGCGAGATAGAGCTGTCGCTATCGCCCGGCGGTTTTTTGGAATCGGGCGACGGGGTGCGGGATGGTTATACCTTTGATATATGCCTGCCCGACCAGAGAAAGCCTGTGGGCTACATCAGCCTTCGCCTGGGCGAAAGCCCCCAGCTGTATTATCTGGGCCACATCGGCTACCGCGTCCACGCGGAGCACCGCGGACACGGCTATGCCTGCAAAGCCTTGAAGCTCCTGATCCCTTTGATGAGGCAGGAGGGGATGACGCACCCCGTGATCACGACGGATGTTACAAACGAGGCGTCGCGAAAAACATGCCTGAACGCCGGTTGCGTGCTCGAACGCATTGCGCCCGTGCCCCAGGCCTACAGGCAGATCTGCTCCGGATCTGAATACAAGTGCAGATACATCCTGTGTATCCCGCCTGAGAAAGAAAGAGATTGATGCAAACAGATATCCTTGGCATTCCCTCGCATATTGAACAGTACGGCCGGCCGGGGGAGGAAGTGCTGCTGCTGCACGGCTGGGGCAAGCCTGTCACGCTCAAGCGTCATCTGGAGCCGCTGGCCCTGGCGCTGGCGGAGGATTACCATGTCACCGCCCTTGAGTTCCCGGCCCACGGGCAAACGGGAAAGCCCGCGGGGGTTTGGGGAGTGCCGGAGTTTGCCGCCTGGGTCAAGGCGGCGATGGAGCAGCTGGATCTGCGGCATGTCACCGTCATAGCCCACAGCTTTGGCGGACGCGTGGCGCTGTGGCTGGCTGCCGGGGAGCCGCAGCTGATCCGCCGCCTGGTACTGACCGGAGCAGCGGGTCTCAGCCGGGATAAAGCACCCGAGGAGGAGGCCGAAGCCCTGCGCTATAAAAAGCTGCAGGACCGGCTGTCGAAGCTTAAATCCGTCCCTCTCCTTGGCAGAGGGGTTGAAAGCGTGCAAAGGACACTGCGTGACAGACGCAGTTCTCAGGATTACCGGGACGCGGACGAAGATATCAAGCCCAGCTTTGTGAAGATAGTCAGCCTTAACCTGCGTCCAATTCTCCCGGAGGTGAGGCAGCCCGCTTTGCTTGTGTGGGGCGATCAGGATGACACGACCCCTCTTTGGATGGGGCAGGCGATGGAGAAGGAGATGAAGGATGCAGCCCTGATCGTGTTTGAGGGGCGCGGTCACTTTGCCTATCTGGAGGAGCTAGGGCGCTTTGTCACCCTGGTGAAAGCCTTTATTGGGGAGGATATGAAACAGCGTGGCTGAGGATTTTTTATACTGGCTTCTGTGGCTGTCGCCGGCTTTGGCGGCGGTGCCGGCAGCTAAGGGGCTGATCCATTTGTTTCAGCTGGGAAGCTATCAGTTTGGGGGCTATTTTCTCTCGCTGAAGCGCAGGTGGAAGGTTGAATTGCTTCCCGGTTTGGTATTGAGCGCCGTCTCCTTCGCGCTGTGCATAGGGGCTGATCATTTTGCCCGTGTGACCGGGACATGGATGCTGGCCCTGGGCGCTCTGCTGACAGGGCTTGCGGGTCTCATCACAGGCAAGCTGGTCCACCGCAGAACCAAGAGCTTAAAGCACCTGAGCTACACGCCCCGCGTTAAAAGGCTGGCCGCGAGCCTGAGTCTGGTGATGCTTTTCCTGGCCTTCCTCCTTCGTCGCCTGGTGCCTGTAATGGGATTGAGCGCCCTGCTGCCAATGCTCAGCTTTCTGTGGTTGGCGCTGGCGGCGCTGATCGCCCTGCCTGTGGAGGAGCTGATCAAGGCTTTGTACCAGCGCGACGCCGTGAAGATGCTGAACCGGCAAAAAGGCCTGATCCGTATCGGCATCACCGGAAGCTATGGGAAGACATCCGTTAAGTTTTTTCTGGACACGCTCTTGAAACAGCGCTACAGCGTGCTGGCGACCAGGGGCAGCTTTAACACCCCGATGGGCGTGACCCGCGTGATCCGGGAGGACATGCAGCCTGACCACCGCGTGATGCTGGCCGAAATGGGCGCGCGCCACAGGGGCGATATCAAGCAGCTATGCCGCATGGTCAAGCCGCAGATCGGCATCCTGACTGCCGTCGGCCCTCAGCATCTGGAGACCTTCGGCACCATCGAGCGTGTAAGGGAAACCAAGTATGACCTGATCCGCAGCCTGCCCCAAGACGGCTTTGCCGTGTTTTACAATGACGGGGCGATCGTCAGGGAACTCTATGAGAAAACCGACGCTGTCGCCAAGGCCATTGTTGGCGGCGTGGGCGATGACGCCTGGGCAGAAGACGTGATCAGCGGTTATGAAGGCTCCAGCTTCACGCTGTGCTTTAAGGATGGCACCCGCATCCCCTGTAAAACGGAACTGATTGGCGAGCACAACATAGGCAATGTGCTGCTCGCCGCGATCACGGCCCGTCATCTGGGTCTGACCGATACGCAGCTCAAGCGCGGCATTGCCTCACTGGAGGCGGTTGAGGCCCGCATGAAGCCCGAAAAGCAGCCTGACGGCAGCATCCTGATCAACAACGCGTTCAACGCCAACCCTCAGAGCAGCCGGGCTTCACTGAAGCTTCTTTCGGGATTCCCCGGCCGCAAGATACTGGTGACACCCGGCTATGTGGAACTGGGCGCGCAGGAGGAGACCTTTCACCGCGCCTTTGGAGAAAATATCGCCAAGGTGGCTGATGTGGTGCTGCTGATCGGAGCCAGGCACACCCTGCCCATCCGGGAAGGGCTGATTGCCGCGGGCTATGAAGAAGAGAACATTCATACCTTTCCCGGTTTCACCCAGGCGCGGGCCTATCTTGATACCATCTGCGGCGAAGGCGATGTGATCCTGTACGAGAATGACCTGCCCGACCAGTACAGCGAGGGCTGAGGAGGCTTTGGGATGAAGAAAATTCAACTGGGTATCATCTACGGCTCCCGCAGCTGTGAGCATGAGGTGAGTGTCATCTCCGCCGTTCAGCTGATGAAGCATGTCAACCTGGACAAGTACGACCTGGTTCCTGTCTACATCTCGCAGGAGGGAGCCTGGTATGTCGGTGAGCCTTTGCGGGATATGAAAAGCTTTATTCCCCGCTTTAACCCCAAATTGGAGGGCGTAACGCGCGTACAGCCCGACCTGACAGCCAAGTCAGGCGCGCTGCTGCGCTATATCAAGGGCGGGCTGCTGAGCGGCGGAAGGCTTGATATCGCGGCCAGGCTTGACTGTGTTATCCCGGTGATGCACGGCCTTCACGGGGAGGACGGAAGCCTGCAGGGTTTGCTTGAACTGATGGATATTCCCTACGCGTCCACAGGCATCGGCGGCAGCGCCATCGCGATGGACAAGATCATGATGAAGCAGTTTTTCCGCGGCTGCGGCTTTCCGGTGCTGGATGATATCGCTGTGCTGCGCAGCGCCTGGCGCAAGGACGCGGTGGAGCTGATCAAATTGATCGAGCAAAAGCTTCCCTACCCGGTTTTTGTCAAGCCGGCGACTTTGGGATCCTCCATCGGCGTGAGCCGTGCGACGGACTTTAAGAGCCTGTCTGACGCGCTGGAACTGGCCTTTTCATTTGACCGCCGCGTGATGGTGGAGGAGGCGGTCAACCGGCCCATCGAGATCAACTGCTCGGTGCTGGGTTTTGATGATGATGTACGCGCCTCTGTTGTGGAAATGCCTATTACGGAGGGCAGCTTGCTTGATTTCAGCGCCAAGTATACGCGCGGCGGCGGCAGCAAGGGCATGGCGTCTTTAAGCCGTGTCGTGCCTGCGCCCATCGGGGAAGCGATGACGAAAAGGATACGGGAACTTTCCTGTGATATATTCAGAGCGCTGGATTGCAAGAGCGTCGTGCGCATTGATTATATGATTGACGCCTCGACAGACCGGCTCTCCATCACGGAGATCAACGCCATTCCGGGATCTCTTGCATTCTACCTGTGGAACCAGTCGGAGCCCAAACTGCCTTATACCGAACTGATCGACCGCATGGTGCAATTTGCCATGACAGCATATGCCGAAAAGTGCGAGAATAATCTGGCATACCGCTCCGACATACTCAAGCATGCCAGCGTCGGCGGGGCCAAAGGCGCGAAGGGGACCAAAGGATGAGTGAGCTTTCCGTCTTTGATTTCAAGGGAAAGCGCCTGCACATGGTCGGCATCGGCGGATCAAGCATGTCAGGCTTGGCGCGCATGCTTGTAACCGAAGGCTTCAGCGTGGCGGGATCCGACTCCCAGGAGGGTTACGCGCTGGAGGGCTTGCGCAAAATGGGCATCCTGGTCTATGCCGGCCATCATCCTGAGGCGGTCAGCGATGCCGATCTTTTGATCTATTCCGCGGCGATTTCTCCGGCGGACCCTGAACGCCTGGCGGCACGGGACGCGAGCATCCCTCAGATGGAACGGGCGGTGCTGCTGGGCCAGCTGATGCGGGGATACGAGAATACCGCCTGCGTCTGCGGCACGCATGGGAAGACCACGCTGTCATCCATGCTGGCGCAGGTCCTGCTGGATCTGGGGCATGACCCCACTGTTCATATCGGCGGCAGCCTTGACCGGCTGGGCGGCGGTTCGCGCGTGGGGGGCAGGAAATATTTCGTGGCGGAAGCCTGCGAGTTCAACCGCAGCTTTCTACATATGCCGCCCACTCTGGCCCTGATCACCAACATTGAGGCCGATCACCTGGACTGCTACCGTGATCTGGATGACATCGAGGCGGCTTTTGCCCAGTTCGTTGACCGGCTGCCGCGTAACGGACTCTCCATCGGGCTGGCGGACGATCCGCGTGTCATGCGCGTAATGGAGAAAAGCGGCAGACCATATCAAACCATGTCCCTTTCCGGGAATGCCGACTGGACCGCGCGGGACCTGCGCTATGACTCCGCCGGCTGCGCGCGCTTTGAAGCCTGCCGCAAGGGCGTTCCTGCCGGGCGAATAGAGCTGAAAGTGGCCGGAGATTTCAACGCGCTGCATGCCCTGCACGCTTTGGCAGGTGCCGCCGCGCTGGGCTGCGAACCTCAGGCCGCCTGCCGGTCATTGAGTGAATTTATCGGCGTTCACCGCCGCTTTGAGTTTACCGGCACCGTGCAGGGGATGCGCATGTACCACGATTATGGCCATAACCCGGCGGAGATGAAAAGCGCCGTCGGCGTTGCGGCCATGCAGGGGCGCCGGGTGATCGCCGTGATGCAGCCGCACACCTACAGCCGCGTGAAGGGGCTGTTTGATGACTTCCTGACCTGTACCGGGCAGGCTGCAATTACCCTGGTGACAGATATCTTTGCCGCCCGGGAAGTGGATCCCGGCGATATTCACAGCCGGATGCTGGTTGAGGGGATGCGGGAGGCCGGTATTGAGGCCTACCTCACCCCAACATTTGAGGATACGGAACACTGGCTTCTGCGGCATGGGCGCGAGGGGGACCTGGTGCTCACCATGGGCTGCGGCAACATCAATCTGCTCAATGACCTGATGCAGAAGCATTGGGATGACAAGCAATCTGTACTGGAGGGCGAATCGTGAATGACCGCTTGGAGAGGATCCGGAATTTCTGCATCATAGCCCATATCGACCACGGCAAATCCACGCTGGCTGACCGTATTCTGGAAATGACGGGGGTATACCAGCAGCGGGAGATGGTGGCCCAGATCATGGACTCGATGGAGCTGGAGCGCGAGCGCGGCATCACCATCAAATCCAAGGCTGTCACCATGCGCTATCAGGCCAAAGACGGCAAGGAATACACGCTGAACCTGATTGACACTCCCGGCCATGTGGATTTTACTTACGAAGTCAGCCGCGCTTTGGCCGCCTGTGAGGGGGCCTTGCTGGTGGTGGATGCCACCCAGGGCGTGGAGGCGCAGACACTGGCTAATGTGTACCTGGCTCTGGAACATGATCTGGAGACCATCCCGGTGATCAACAAGATCGACCTGCCCTCGGCGGAGCCGGATAAGGCCTGCGAGGAGATCGAGGAGATGATCGGCCTGGATACATCCCATGCGCCCCGGGTATCGGCCAAGATGGGCATCGGTATCGGCGAGGTGCTGGAGGCGATCGTTAACCATATGCCTCCGCCCAAGGGGAGTGAGGAAGAGCCGCTGCAGGCGCTTGTGTTTGACGCGGTATATGACAACTACCGCGGAGCCATCTGTTTTGTTCGCGTGGTCAACGGCATCCTGAAACCGGGCATGCGCATGCGTATGATGCAGACCGGCGCTGTGTTTGAAGTGGTCGAGGTGGGCATCCGCAGCCCCGGCTATGTGCAGAAGGACGCGCTGCTGGCGGGCGACGTGGGCTATGTGGCGGCTTCCATCAAGACAGTCGGCGATACCAAGGTGGGCGATACCATCACTGATGCCGACAACCCGGCTCTCGAACCCCTGCCCGGCTACAAGGCAGTGACGCCCATGGTGTACTGCGGCATATACCCCGCTGACGGGGCCGATTATCCGGCGCTCAGCGACGCGCTTGAAAAGCTGCGCATGAATGACGCCTCCCTGCACTTTGAGCCGGAGACCAGCGCGGCGCTGGGCTATGGCTTCCGCTGCGGCTTCCTGGGCCTGCTCCATATGGAAATCATCCAGGAAAGGCTCGAGCGTGAGTTTGATCTGGACCTGATCACCACCGTGCCCAGCGTCATATACGAGATCAATAAAAACAACGGTGACAAGCTCCTGATCGATAATCCGTCCAACCTGCCCCCCATCGGCGAGATCCAGTCGATGAAAGAGCCCTATGTATTCGCGACCATCTATACCCCGCAGGATTATGTGGGGACGCTGATGCAATTGTGCCAGGAGAAGCGCGGCATATTCCTTGACATGCAGCATGAAGGCGGCCGCGTGAAGCTGACCTATGATATCCCGCTCAACGAAGTGATATTTGATTTCTTTGACCAGCTGAAGAGCCGCAGCCGCGGCTATGCCTCGCTTGACTATGAGCTGAAGGGCTATCAGGAGAGCGATCTGGTCAAGCTGGATATACTGCTCAACAGCGAGCTGTGCGACGCCTTCACCATGATCGTCCATCGCGACAAAGCCTATGAGCGCGGGCGCTCCATTGCCGAAAAGCTGCGCGAAGTCATCCCCCGCCAGCAGTTTGAGATCCCGATCCAGGCGGCCATCGGCGGAAAGGTGATCGCGCGCGAGACCGTAAAAGCTTTGCGCAAGGACGTACTGAGCAAGTGCTACGGCGGCGATATCACGCGCAAAAAGAAGCTGCTTGAAAAGCAGAAGGAAGGCAAGAAGCGCATGCGCCAGTTCGGCAAGGTCGAGCTTCCCAGCGAGGCCTTCATCGCGGTGCAGAAGATGAGCGATGAAAAG
>CAYZRZ010000043.1:0-14068 GCA_964480995.1 uncultured Christensenella sp. | reverse complement strand
ACTTCCCCGCGTGCGCGTGGTCAGGGAGACCGAGAGCCGGGAGCCGGGGACGCGCGTCACGCTCTACCAGGGGCTTTCCAAAGGCGAACGCATGGACACCGTGATGCAAAAGTGTACGGAGCTGGGGATCGCCCGGATCGTGCCCTGCCTGTTCAGCCGCTGCGTGGCGCAGTGGGAGGGCGGGGAGAAGAAGCTGGCGCGCTTTTCGCGTATCGCCCGCGAGGCTGCCGTGCAGTCGGGCCGCAGCCTGGTGCCGGAGATATCGGATTGCCTGAGCTTTTCAGGCTTGAAGGAGGCGCTCAAGGCGCATGAGCAGGTGCTGATCCCCTGGGAAGCGGGCGGCCTGCCCCTGCGGGAGGCTTATCAGGGGGCGAAGGACATTGCCCTTGTGATCGGCCCGGAGGGCGGGATGACTGAAGATGAGGTTGAAGCCCTGGGCGGGCAGGCCATCACGCTGGGGCCGCGCATCCTGCGCACGGAAACCGCCGGGATGGCGGCGCTGACCATGATTTTGACGCTGTCGGGAGACATGGAGTAGATAGATTGAGTACAGTCGCGTTTTATACCCTGGGCTGCAAGGTGAACCAGTATGACAGCCAGGCGATGCTGGAGCAGTTTTTAAAGGCGGGCTATGAGGCCCGGAATTTCCACGAGCGGGCCGATGTGTATGTGATCAACAGCTGCGTGGTGACGGGAACGGGCGAAAAAAAGAGCCTGCAGGCCGTGCGCCGCGCGATGAAGCAAAACCCCGGGGCTGAGGTGGTTCTGGCCGGCTGCCTGGCGCAAAAGGACGCGGAAGGGCTGCTCAGCCGCGGTCTGCGCCTGGTGATAGGCAACCAGCGCAGAAATGAGATCGTTTCCCTGCTCAATGAGGCGGTGGCCCACGATACATCCATCGCCGCGGTGGACAGCGTGCTGCGCGTGCCTTTTGAAAAGATGGAGATCGCGAACTTCGACGGCCACACCCGCGCGGTGATGAAGATACAGGAGGGCTGTGACCGCTACTGCGCCTTTTGCATCATCCCCTATGTGCGCGGCGGCATCCGATCGCGTGATGTCAGTGATGTCAGGGAGGAGGCGCTGCGGCTGTCCCGGGCGGGCTACAGCGAGGCGGTGCTGACCGGTATCCACCTGTCAAGCTACGGGCGCGATCTGGGCGGCGCCGACACTTTGTTGGATGCCATCCGCGCGGCGGCCGAGGCCCCGGGCATCAGGCGCATCCGCCTGGGCTCGCTGGAGCCGGTGATCGCGACGGATGAATTTGTTACCGAGTTTTCGAAGATCAACAAGCTCTGCCCCCAGTTCCACCTCTCGCTGCAGTCGGGCAGCGACAGGGTACTCAAGAGCATGCGCCGCAGATACACGGCCTCTGAGTATCTGGCGGCGGCCCGCAGGCTTCAGGCCGCCTTCCCCGGCTGCGCGCTGACCACGGATGTGATCACGGGCTTTCCCGGCGAGACGGAGGAGGAGTTTTCACAGACCCTGGATTTCTGCAAAGAGGTGGGTTTCGCGCGCATCCATGTCTTTCCCTACTCCAGGCGCGAGGGGACGCCGGCCGCCTCGATGGACGGCCAATTGCCCAAGGCCGTTAAGGAAGAGCGGGCGCGCCGCCTGATCGCCCTGGGAGAGGAACTGGCGGATCATTACCGCCAAAGCCTGCTGGATACAGTGCAGGATGTGCTGTTTGAGGAGGAGAGCGGAGACGGCGCCTCCGGCTATACGCCCCAGTATGTGGAAGTGTATGCCAGGGGGGCAAGGCAGGGGCAGATCGCGCCTGTGCGCCTCTTTAAGCTGGGCAGGGATCGCTTTGAAGGCATCTTAATATAACAAAGGGAGGGTCTTTTATGTCTGAGGACTGCCTGTTTTGCAGGATCATCAAGGGTGATATTCCGTCAAAAAAAATCTGGGAGGATCAGTACTGCCTTGCCTTTTTGGATATCCAGCCGCAGGCCCCCGGCCATGCCCTGATCGTCCCCAGGCGGCACGCTCCGGGCCTGAATAACCTGGACGGCCTGACCGACACGGAGCTGGCCGCCTGCCTGCGGGCAGCCGATACCGTCGCCGGTGAGCTTGGCATCCGCGAGGGCGGTTACCGCCTCGTCTCCAACTGCGGCGGGCATGCCTGCCAGAGCGTGCCGCACCTGCACTTTCACGTCATCGGCGGCAGGCAGCTGACGGGGCAGATGGGGTAAATTTTGGCTCGAATCCGGAATAAAATGTGAAAAACTTATCCCTTTTGCTTGTTCCGGGGGGTTAATTTTGGTATAATGGCAATGGATATTTTGGCGTGATGATTCGCGCCTGTGTAAAATGAACAAGAGGAGACAGCCATGAGCAAGAAAACAATCCGGGATATCGATCTAAAGGGCAAGCGTGTCATCGTCCGCGTTGATTTCAACGTACCGCAGGACAAGGAAGGCAAGATCACCGACGATAACCGCATTGCGGGCGCGCTGCCCACCATCAAATATCTGGTGGACCAGAACGCCAAAGTCGTGCTGATGAGCCACCTGGGCCGCCCCAAGGGCGAGTTCAACATGAAGTACTCCCTGGCCCCCGCTGCCCTGCGTCTGAGCGAGCTGCTGGGCCGTCCCGTCAAGATGGCCAAGGATGTCATCGGCGAAGACGCGGACCGCACGGTTGCCTCCCTGAAGGAAGGCGAAGTCTGCCTGCTTGAAAACCTCCGCTTCCATAATGAAGAGGAAAAGAATGATCCTGATTTCGCGAAGAAGCTTTCCGGCTACGGCGATATCTATGTCAACGACGCCTTCGGCACAGCCCATCGCGCCCACGCCTCCACCGAGGGCGTGGCCCATTACCTGCCCGCAGTGTCCGGCTTCCTCATCGAGAAGGAGCTGAAGTTCCTGGGCGGCGCCGTTGAAAACCCGGATCGTCCCTTTGTGGCCATCCTGGGCGGCGCGAAGGTTTCCGACAAGATCGGCGTGATCAACAACCTGCTTGAGAAAGTGGATGTTCTCATCGTCGGCGGCGGCATGGCCTATACCTTCATCAAGGCGCAGGGCGGCGAGATCGGCAAGTCACTGCTTGAGGCCGACCGTCTGGAGTACGCCCTGGAGATGATCGAGAAGGCGAAGGCAAAGGGCGTGAAGCTCCTGCTGCCCGAAGACAGCGTGGCCGCGGATGCCTACAGCAACGACGCCAAGATCGAAGTGGTTGATTCCTACAAGATTCCCGAGGGCTACCTGGGCCTCGATATCGGCCCCAAGGCGCAGAAGGCCTTTGCCGAAGCGATCCGAGGCGCCAAGACCGTGGTGTGGAACGGCCCGATGGGCGTATCCGAGATGTCAAACTTCGCGGCGGGCACCGTGGCTGTGGCCAAGGCGATGGCCGAGAGCGAGGCCGTCACCATCATCGGCGGCGGCGACAGCGCGGCGGCCGTGGTGCAGCTGGGCTTTGGCGACAAGATGAGCCACATCTCCACCGGCGGCGGCGCGTCGCTTGAGTTCCTCGAAGGCCTGGAGCTGCCCGGCGTAGCCGCCCTCAACGATCTTTAAGGAGTATATAAACTATGCGTAAACCCATCATTGCCGGCAACTGGAAGATGAATAAGACCCCGCAGGAAGCGGCGGAACTGATCGCGGAGCTGAAGCCCCTGGTGAAGGACGCGGCCGCGCAGGTCGTCGTCTGCGTGCCCGCCGTGGATATCCCCGCTGCCGTGCAGGCTGTTCGCGGCAGCAAGATCAAAGTCGGCGCGCAGAACGTGCACTTTAAGGAGAGCGGGGCCTACACCGGCGAACTGAGCGCCCAGATGCTCAAGGCCTGCAAAGTGGATTATGTGATCATCGGCCACAGCGAGCGCAGGCAGTATTTCGGCGAGACCGATGAGACGGTCAACCTTCGCACCCTGGCCGCCGTCAAGGCGGGGCTGATCCCGATCGTCTGCGTGGGCGAGAAGAAGGAGCAGCGCGAAGCCGGCTATACCGATGACCTGGTCACCTATCAGACCCTGACGGCCCTGACCGGCCTGACCAAAGAAGAAGTGGCCAAGGTGGTCATTGCCTACGAGCCTGTATGGGCGATCGGCACCGGCCTGACCGCGACCGACGAGCAGGCCAATGAGACCATCGCGGTCATCCGCAAGGCTGTGGCCGCCAAATACGGCAAAGCGGCAGCCGGCAAGGTGCGCATACAGTACGGCGGCAGCATGAACCCCAAGAACGTCAAGGGCCTGATGGCCCAGCCGGAGATCGACGGCGGCCTCATCGGCGGCGCGTCCCTGAAGGCGGAGGATTTCAGCAAGGTCGTCAATTTCGACCGGTAATTATATAGCCATATATGCTTTGGGCGCTGATTGGTTGACAATGAGCGCCCAAGCTTATGCGGCATGGGTATAATGATGAAGGAATGAACGCCCTGCTTTTGCGGGGCGATGTCAGGCGCGGGCCAGACCGGCAAAATGGTTTCGACCCGCAAAAGGAGCAGAGAACATGTCTAAAAAAATGACGGCGCTGATTATTATGGACGGGTTTGGCATCAACCCCAACCCCGTAGGGAATGCCGTGGTCTCGGCGGGCACCCCCAATGTGGACCGCCTGAAGGCCGCCTATCCCCATACGCAGCTGGGCGCCAGCGGCATGTCGGTCGGCCTGCCCGACGGGCAGATGGGCAACAGCGAGGTCGGCCATCTTAACCTGGGCGCGGGCCGCGTGGTGTATCAGGAGCTGACCCGCATCACCAAGGACATCCGGGATGGCGACTTCTTTAAAAAGGAGCCCCTGATCTGGGCGATGGATGAAGCCGTCGCGCAGGGCACGGCCCTTCACCTGATCGGCTTGCTGTCTGACGGCGGCGTGCACAGCCACAACAGCCATCTGTATGCCCTGCTGGAAATGGCCAAAAAGCGCGGCGTGAAGCGGGTCTATATACACGCGCTGCTGGACGGCCGCGACGTGCCCCCGACCAGCGGGCTTGAGTTTATCAGGGAGCTGGAAGCGAAGATCAAAGAGATCGGCGTGGGCGAGATTGCCTCCATCCAGGGCCGCTACTACGGCATGGACAGGGACAATATCTGGTCCCGCGTGCAGCTGGGCTATGACGCGATCGTTCTGGGCAAGGGCGTCGCGGCTGACAGCCCCGAGCAGGCCGTGAAGCAAAGCTATGAATTGGGCGTGAACGATGAGTTCGTCCTGCCCACCGCGATCCTCAAGGAAGGCCGCCCGGTGGCAGCCGTGCAGCCGCGTGACAGCGTGATATTCTTCAACTTCCGCCCGGATCGCGCCCGTCAATTGACCCGCGCCTTCATCGATGAAGGCTTCACCGGCTTCCAGCGGGCCAAGGGCTTCATGCCCCTGCAGTTCGTGACCATGACACAGTACGATGAGACCTTCACCGGCCTGAAGGTCGTGAACCCGCCCAGCAACCTGGATATGACGCTGGCGGAGTATCTGTCAAAGCTGGGTATGACCCAGCTGCACATTGCCGAGACGCAGAAGTACGCGCATGTCACCTTCTTCTTCAACGGCGGCGTTGAAACCCCTTACGAGGGGGAGGACAGGATCCTGGTGCCTTCCAGCAAGGTGGCCACTTTCGACCTGCTGCCGGAGATGTCTGCCCCCGAGGTCACCGGGAAGGCGCTGGAGGCCATCCGTTCCGAAAAATATGACGTGATGATCCTCAACTACGCCAACTGCGACATGGTGGGCCATACCGGCTTCATGGCGGCGGCGGAGGCTGCCGTGAAGGAAGTGGACAAGGATGTCGGCATCCTGGTGGATGAGATCATCCGCCACGATGGCGTCGCCTTCGTGACTGCCGACCACGGCAACGCCGACCAGATGATCGACTACGTGACCGGCGAACCCTTCACCGCCCATACCACCTATCCCGTGCCCTTCATCGCCTGCGGCGGACAGTTTGCGGGCATGCAATTGCGCGAAGGCGGCAGGCTGTGCGACATCGCCCCTACGATGCTCAAATCCATGGGACTGGAGATCCCTTCCCAGATGACGGGCATACCCCTCTTCTGATCCGGAATAAAAACGATTTGATCCCGCCGGACAGCTGTCCGGCGGGATTTTTGCATCCGGCTTGTGCGAGAAATGCAAAGCCGAGAGATCCGCATTATGAATTTATTGACATAAATTTTGAGTACTGATAAGATAAAACGCATATTATTCATCCGGCGATGAAACGGAGGAACGGCATGAGAACGGTTGTGGCGAAATTTGGGGGGACCTCCCTGGCGGACGCGGACAGCTTCAGGCACGCGGCGGACATCGTCAAAAGCGACCCGAACAGGCGCTACATAGTCGTTTCAGCGCCCGGCAAGCGCTATGACCGCGATCACAAGATCACCGACATGCTGCTGATGTGCTATCAGCTGGCCAGCCACCAGCTGCAGTTTGAGGATGTGTTTGAGATCATCCGCGGCCGCTTTGAGGAGATCAAAAGCGGACTTAGGCTGACCCTGCCGCTGGGGGAGACACTGGACGGCATCTGCGGGGAGATCCGACGGGGGGCCAGCCGGGATTACTGTGCCAGCCGCGGGGAATATGTCAGCGCCCTCCTGCTGGCTGAGCATCTGGGCTGGCCCTTCGTGGACAGCGCGGAGCTGATACGCTTTGACATGGACGGTGTCCTGGACGCGCCGGAGACCGACCGCCTCATCAAGAAGCGGCTCGCCGCGGTCCCCAGCGCGGTGATACCGGGATTCTACGGATGCGATGAACGGGGGGAGATCCTCACCTTCTCCCGCGGCGGCAGCGACATCACGGGGGCGTTGATCGCCAGGGGCACGGACGCGCAGCTCTATGAAAACTGGACCGATGTTTCGGGCTTCCTGATGGCGGATCCCCGTGTCGTGCGCGATGCCCGGCCTATCCGCAGCGTCACCTACAAGGAACTGAGGGAGCTTTCCTACATGGGCGCGCAGGTGCTGCATGAGGACGCCGTGTTTCCGGTGCGGCAGGCGGATATCCCCATCCACATCAAAAACACCCGCCGGCCTGATGATCCGGGCACGCTGATCCTGCCCAAGGCGCTTGAAAAGAAGGATACGATCCTGACGGGCATTGCGGGCCGCAAGGATTTTTGCGTCATCTCCGTGGAAAAGGACAGGCTTCGCGAAGAGGAGAATTTCCTCAGGAAACTGATCAGCGTGTTTGAGAGCAACGACGTGCCCATCGAAAACATGCCGGCCGGCATAGACACAATCTCTGTGATCGTGTCCCAGGCGCATATTCACAGCAAGGAAAAGAAGATACTGGAGGAGATCGGCATCTACTGCCAGCCGGACAACCTGGCCATCATGCCGTCCATGGCCCTGATCGCCGTGGTGGGGCATGGCATGAGCCGTGAAAAGGGCGTAGCTGCGCGCGTATTCGGGGCGCTGGCCGGGCAGGGCATCAACATCAGGATGATCTCCCAGGGCGCGAGCGAGCTTAACATACTGGTCGGCGTGGAAAACCGTGACTTTGAGCAGGCCGTACAGGCCATCTATGACGCCTTTGTGCAAGGAGAAGAAAAGTGAAGGAGTATACGGTCGCGGTCGTCGGGGCAACGGGTCTGGTGGGCGGCACCATGATCGGGGCGCTGGAGAGCATGGGCTTACCTGTAAGCAAATTGATCCCCCTGGCTTCCCCGCGTTCGGCGGGTAAGACGGTCAGCTTCCGGGGCCAGCCTTATGCGGTGCGGGCGGTCAGCCGGGAAGCCTTTGAAGGCGCCGACCTGGCGCTGTTCGCGGCAGGCGGCGCGGCCAGCCTGCAGTGGGCCCCCGTAGCGGCTTCCCTGGGCGCGCTGGTCGTTGATAACAGCAGCGCCTTCCGCATGGACGAGGATGTGCCCCTGGTGGTACCCGAGGTCAACCCGGGGGATCTGCGTCCCTTTGGCATCATTGCCAACCCCAACTGTTCCACCATCCAGTGCGTGGTGGCGCTCAATCCGCTCAAGCGCTTCGGCCTGCGCCGGGTGGTCTACAGCAGCTATCAGGCGGTATCGGGCTCCGGCCAGAAGGGGCTTGATGATTTGAGAAATGGCACGCAGACCTTCTACCCGCATCCGATCAACGGCAATGTATTGCCCCACATCGACAGCTTCCTGGAGGACGGTTATACCAAGGAAGAGCATAAAATGGTCAACGAGACGCGCAAGATCCTGCATCTGCCGGGCCTCCCCGTCACGGCGACGACAGTGCGCGTGCCGGTGCCCTTTGGCCATGGGGTCAGCATCAACGCGGAGCTTGAGCGGCCCTTTGATATGCAGGAGATCCGGGAGAGCCTGGCTGCTCAGGAGGGACTGGTGATACAGGATGAGCCGGGGGAGAACCTCTATCCCATGCCTCTGTACGCCGCCGGCCGCGATGAGGTGTTTGTCGGGCGTATCCGCCGGGACTTCAGCGTGGAAAACGGCCTCAACCTTTGGGTGGTGGCGGACAATGTCAGAAAAGGCGCGGCGGTCAACGCCGTGCAGATCGCTCTGCGCGTGCTGGGGGCTAAAAAGTGAAACGCGTCGTTATCGCGGGTCTGGGCACGGTCGGCGGAGGCGTCTATACGATCCTCACGCAGCAAAAGGAGCGGCTGGCCCGGGAACTCGGAGGGGAGATCCGGGTGGAGGCCGTGCTGGTTCGCGATACGGCCAAGCGCCGGGCTTGCGATGTTCCGCCGGACCTGCTCACCGATGACCCCGCGCGGTTGCTGGACATCGGCGCTGACGCGCTGCTGGAGGCGACGGGCAACACGGCGCTGGGCTACAGGCTGGCCCGCGGTGCCATGGACAGGGGCATGCATGTCATCACGTCGGGCAAAGCCCTGGTCAGCGGGCATATGGAGGAACTGCACGCGCTGGCGCATGGCAGGGGCCTTTACTTTCTGTATGAGGCCAGCGTGTGCGGGGGCATACCGATATTGAAGACAGCGGCCGATCTGCCCCTGACAGGCCGCGTGCGCTCGGTGCGCGGTATCATGAACGGCTCCACCAACCATATACTCAGCGCCATGAAAGGCAGAGGCTGTGAGTATGAGGACCTGGTGTTAGAGGCGCGGGAGATGGGATACCTGGAAGCCGATGCCGATGATGACCTGCTGGGCTATGACGCGCGGCGCAAGCTGCGTATCCTGGCTACCCTGGCACTGGGCGGGAGCATTGCGGAAGACAGCATCCTCTGCGAGGGCATCAGCCGCCTCAGGCAGGAGGATGTGAAGGCGCTGGGCGCCCTTGGCTATACGGTCAAGCTGATCGCCGGCGCGCGCGGGCTGGAAGAAGGCGTGTCGGCCAGTGTGTTTCCCTGGGCGCTGCCGGGGGACAGCATGCTGGCGGGCGTGAATGGGGCCGGAAACTATGTGGAAATAGAGGAGCAGTACCTGGGAAAGATCGGGTGGTACGGCCCGGGCGCGGGCGCTTTGCCCACGGCGCATGCCATGGCGGGCGACCTGATGGATGCTCTGGCCGGGCGGCGGCCTCTCACGGCTCCAATCGGCGGAAAGCCGCTTGCGACGATGACGGACGGGGAACGCGCCTGTTTTTATCTGCGGGGCATTGACCCGGAGAGACTGCCCCTGCGGCAGAAGCTGGGCGGAGGCGTGCTCACGGAAGAAGTGTCTTTCGGTGATGTGATGGCGCTGCTTCGTGATCATCCTGCCGGCGCTGCCATCGCGGTGGAGACTTCCGGTATATATGGCGGATGACCTGAGAAAATCAAGTCAGGTTCATCACTGAAGAAGGGAAGGCAATGATGCCTTCCCCTCTTCAGTGATTTGTGTGGGTATTACGCGATGCTTTGGCTTTTCCTGCGGGCCAGAAGCAGCGACAGGGCCAGGAAGGCGGCGGCAAACCCTGCCTGGATGAGCAGGCCTTCAAAGAAAGCGGCGCTCGCCGCGGGGCTGGGGGTCATGCCGGGATCCAGCAGGTCGACCGTGCGCACATACCAGTAAGTGGGCAGGAAGATGGACAGTCGCCTGATGCCTTCACCCAGCAGTTCCACCGGTACAAAGACACCAGACAGGAAGGATAGGGAGATGGTGACCAGGTTGGTCACAGCCGACTGTACGTTGTGGCTTTTGATGAGGTAGCTGAACATAAAGGCCAGGCTCAGGCAGACCAGAGCGTAGCACAGCGCGTTCGCGGCCAGCATGACGAGCGTCCCCTGGTCCGCGCCCTGCCCGAACATCCCGATGCCCACGCCGCTCATCGCCGCCCACACCAGCAGGGCCAGGAGTACGCCGCCCAGAGCCAGCTGCAGGCTCAGCCGCATGGGCGCCAGGGGAGAGGCGGCATGCCTGCGGCGGATATTGGGCTTGTTGACCGCCATCATCACAGAGCTTACGCACAGCAGCAGGGCGGCCACGCAGCCATAGCTGAAAAAGCGGAAGTAGAATTGCAGGGAGGGGGCGGAACTGCCCAGGGCCGACAGCAGGTCGGCGTCCGCTTCACGCGTCAGGCCCCGGGAAACTTTTTGCGCCAGATCCTCCGCTGAAAGGTCCGGCAGGGACGCGCGGTACAGGCCGGCCAGGTTTAAGAACCTGTTGATCAGCATCTCCGCCAGCACCGGCGACATCCGGTCCGAGCCCACCAGGCGCTCAAGCGCGGCTTCGCCGTCGCCTGACAGAAAGTGTTGGGAGAAGCCCTCCGGGATCACCAGGACATACTGGATGTCCTCAAAAAACAGGGACTCCCGCAGCGTCTCCTCATCCCCGGGCAGGGGAACGAGCGTGGTTTTGGCCGCCAGATAGTCCACCAGGGCGTTTGAGAGGGGTCCGTCATCGCGGTTGTCCGCCGCCAGGCGGACGCTGTTCCCCTGGAATCCCTCAGTGACGCCTGCCCCTCCGCCGGAGACGAACAGCAGGGTGATGCCCAGCACCAGGGCAAAGTACATCAGGAAACTGGATTTGTTTTTCAGGACAATCCGGATGAACAGCTTAAAGACTTGCATACTTTTGCCTCCTCATCAGCAGGACGGCGCCTGCCAGGAAAACCAGTGTAAAGGCAGCCATCAGCCCCAGGTTCACGTAAAACCGCGACAGGGTCGGGAACAGGTAAAGGGAGTGAAACGCGTCGGCGATCAGGTTCACCGGGTTGATATAGGCCAGGATGGGGGCGGACTTGGACAGGGCGTATTTTATGCCGCTCACCATCATGCCCGACAGGAAGCTGCCCAGCATGGACACTGTCAGCAGGATGGCGATTTTCAAGCCTTCTTTTCCCTTGATCAGGGCGGATATCATCGCCCCCATGCCAACGCCCATCAGGCTTCCGGTCAGGCAGGTCAGCAGGATGAGAACGGCATGGTCGCCGAAATTCACCCCGAAGGCAAAGCGCAGGTAGAGGAGCAGCAGCAGGATCGAGAGGAACTGTACCAGAGCCGCCGCGCACAGTGACGCGGCGAACTGGGTCAGCCGGGGCGCCGGGGCCATGGCGTTGCGCACCGCCAGCGAGGATTGATTGGCCTGGGTGACCGCCACGGCGGTCAGGCCCTGGAATCCGCCGTACATGCAGGCCATGGCGATCAAGGCGAAAAAGTAGGTGGTGATCTGGTCCATCTGACCCGTTGAGACAGCGTCCTTGATGGGCACCGGAGGGACGGGCAGGGCGGGCAGGCTCAGGGCTGCCAGGGGGTTTTGGCCGATGATCTCCTCTGCCGCTCCTGCTGTCTGCAGGTAGGTGTCCGCAAACTCCTTGACGATGCTCTCGCGGATGCCGTTGGAGCGGAAAGTCAGCGTGAGGCCTTCGTTTTTAACCTGCAGCATGCCTGTGGTTTCATCGTCCAATAAGATGTTCCGGGCCTCTTCTTCGCTCACAAACACGGGGGAGAAAAGAGGTGTATCACCCTGTGAGGCATCCTCAAGCGCCCGGCTCAATCCGGGCATCGCGTGGTAGGCCGTGTTATCCACCACCGCCAGGGGGATGCTTGAAAAGGCTGCCGTGGTGTTCAGGTTGCCAAGCGCCACATAAAACAGGGTGGCCAGCAGCAGGGGGAACAGGGAACTCCAGAACAGGTCCACGCGGTTGCGCAGGATACACCGCAGGCGGTTTTCAAATATGTGTTTAAACATGCTCTTCTCCTCACAGCGCCGGGCTGTCGCGCAGGGTCTTGCCGGTGATCTCCAGGAACACATCGTTCAAGGTGGGCCGCTGGGCCCAGACGCGGCCGTATCGCACGCCTTTGCCATCCAGATAGGCCATCACGGCGGCCAGGCTGGTCTGGCCTTTGGCGGTTCTAATGACCAGGCTGCTGTCTTCCGGCTGTACGCTGATCACCCCGGGCAGGCCGCGCAGACCGGCTTCCAGGGAGGCGTCGTGCGGGGCCATCAGCTCGGCGGTGATGCTCTCGCCCAGATTGATCATGTTTTTCAGCTCTTCCTTGGTGCCCAGGGCGACCACGCGGCCCTTGTCCATGATGGCGATGCGGGTACAAATCTGCTCGACCTCCTCCATATAATGGGAGGTATACACAATGGTGGATCCCTGGGCATGCAGGCGCTGGATGCCCTCCAGGATGCTGTTTCGGGCCTGGGGATCGACCGCCACGGTGGGCTCGTCCATAAAGATCAGCTCAGGCTTGTGGGCAATGCCGCAGGCGATGTTAAGCCGCCGCAGCAGGCCGCCCGACAGCTTCTTGGGGTAAAAATTCCGGAACTCATCGAGGCCCGTAAATGAGATGGCCTCTTCAGTCAGGCTGTCCAGCTTGCGCTTGTCACGCTCGTACAGGCCGCAGAAATATCGTATATTGCGGTATACGGTCAGTTCGTCAAATACGGCGACTTCCTGCATCACCAGGCCGATGCGGCGCTTGATGTCATAGGCGTCCGGCTGCATGGGCCGGCCAAACAGCGAGATGCTCCCCTTGTCATAGGTCAGCAGGGACAGGATAGTGTTGATGGCGCTGGTTTTGCCGGAGCCATTGGGGCCGAGCAGCCCGAAAATCTCTCCCGGATACACCTCCAGGTTCAAGTGATCCAGGGCAATGAGGTCACCGTAGCGCTTGACCAGGTTTTCTGTCTTAATGATCGGATTCATCTTGTCTTCCTTCCCGCAGAAGGGGCTTCCTCCTGCCACAACCACATCATAAGGTGAGAGGGTTTGCGGAACAAGTGACCGGTCTCACAAACTTGCGTGACATTCGTCACGTTGAAAGGCATGCAAAATTAGCATACAATGGAGAAAAGGGGGTGTGCTTTTTTGAACAGGAACGCGGAAAAATGGGTGCTTGTATTCGTATGCACCCTGGTGAACCTGAACACCGGCTCGCAGGCCCTTGGCGCGGTGCTGCCGCTGCTTGTCACCGTGACATTCTCAGCCCTTCATGAACGATTTGCTTCCTGCGCGTATTCCCCGGTCCTGCCCTGCTTGGGCTTGCTGTCGGGGATCTTTTATCCGCCTTTGTATTTTTATCTGCCTGTATTTATCTATGATGCCTGGCCGCCCGCGCATCCTTTGATTCCCCTGCCGGCGCTGCCGGCGCTGGCCCTGAACCTGCAGGGCGGCGGCGAACTCCTGATGATGACGCCGATCCTGATGTTCCTGGCTGTCCTGATGAAGCGGCGGGCCGTCGCGCTGGAGGCGCAGGTTGCGGAGAATCACCGTCTGCGCGATACCGCGGCCGAGTATACGGACGCGCTGTCCAGCACCAACCGGCGCCTGATTCAGGAACAGGACGAACGGGCCAAGCTGGCCATATTGGAGGAGCGCGCCCGCATCGCCCGGGATCTGCATGACAGCGTAGGGCATGTGTTGTCAAGCGCGCTGCTGCAGACCGGCGCTCTGGATGCGCTGTGCGCGGAAGAAGTGCCCAAACAGAGGCTGAAACTCCTCTCGCGCACATTGAGCGAAGGGATGGATGAGGTGCGCGCCGCCCTGCACAGCCTGCGCGACGAGGCCTTCAGCCTGGAAACGCAGGCGCGGAAATTGACGGATGAATTCACGCTGTGCCCCGTCACGCTGGAATACAGCCTGTCCGGGGAGGAGCCCGCGGATCTCAGGCTGGCCTTTGCCGCCATCCTCAAAGAAGCCCTCAGCAACGCGGCCCGCCACTCAAACGCCACGCGCGTGTCTGTGATCCTGCGGGAGCATCCTGCCTTCTATCAGCTGATCCTGCGGGATAACGGCACCGGGCAGC
>CAYZRZ010000042.1:0-14095 GCA_964480995.1 uncultured Christensenella sp. | reverse complement strand
TGTTCACGATGACCTTTGCCTGCACCAGCAACCATATGCTGTTCCTGCGCAATGCCATCCGCGGAATCGACTACAACACGGTGGAGGCGGCGCGCAACCTGGGCGCCAGACCCTTCAAGGTGCTGCTCAAGGTGGTCCTGCCCACCCTGCTGCCCACGCTGTTTTCCCTGACAGTGATGACCTTTATCACCGGCCTGTGCGCCATGTCAGCCCCGGTGCTGCTGGGCTATGACAGCATCAATCCGGAGATCGTCCGCCTGGCCGGTTCTTCCATGGCTGACGAGGCCTTCCCGCAGGCGCGCGCGGCGCTGCTGTCGATCATCCTGGCGCTGTTTACGATCGTGCTGCTCACCGTTCTCAGCAGCTATGAAAAGAAAGGGCACTATCTCTCCGTCTCAAAGACCAAGGCCAAGCTGGTCAAGCAGAAGATCAACAACCCCCTTGCCAACGTGCTGGCGCATATCTACGCCTATGTGCTGTTTGTGATCTATATGACCCCGGTGGTCATGATCGTCATCTTCTCCTTTCAGACGCACAGCGCCATCCAGATGAAAACGCTGGACCCCAAGGGATGGACGCTGGTCAACTATTTCGGCCAGCAGGATTACAGCTATATGACCTCCCGCGGCACGGCCCGTATCCGCGAAGGGGCGATCAGCGGCCTGTTTTCTAACGAGGCGACCCTGGGCGGCATCCGCACCAGCTTTATCCTCTCGGCGCTCGCCGCGGCCATCGCCTGTGTGATCGTGGTGGTCGCCTGCAACTATATATTCAAGCGGACCCGGACAGGCAAGCTGCGCAAGTCAGGCGCGGTGCTGGAATACAGCCTGCTGTTTCCCTGGCTGCTGCCGACCATCCTGATCTGCTACTCCTACCGCATTTACTTCAACAGCAATGATATCTGGTATACCGGGTTTAACAACCTGTATTACATGGATAATGTGCGGCTGCTGATCATCATTGCCTATACGGTGGTCAGGCTGCCCTTCTCTCTGCGCATGATCAAGGCCAGCTTCTACGCCATTGACTCTGAGCTGGAGGAGGCGGCCAAGAGCCTGGGCGCGTCGAGCCTGCGAACCTTCCTGCGGGTCAAGCTGCCCATCATCCTGCCAAGCGTACTGGCGGTGTTCGCTCTTAACTTCAACACCCTGTTCACAGAATATGATATGTCCGCCACCTTCGCCAGCAGCTACGGTACCTCCTACGCGATGGTCATCCAGAGCATGACCAGGGAGGAAGGGCTCTACGGCTACAATGTCAACGCGACAGGCCGCCGCAACGCCTCCACGGTGTTCATCATGATCGTCTCCGGGCTGATCCTTTATCTGGTCTACGGCGTGGGCGCCAGAGATCTGGGGGAGAGGATCGAGGCGAGGAACCGAAGAAGGCGCAGGCTTGAGAAGCTGGGCCTGGCCCCGGCCGGGTCGAAGGCCGAAGGAAATGATCCGGCCGGTGATTTCAGAGGGAATATCAAGTAGCTGATTCAGATAGAGATGGATAGCTGAATGCGTGGCAGTGTGAGGAGACCTCCAAAAAGGGGTCTCCCTTTTTATTGATTGAAGCCGCTGTCCCCTTTCTGGTACAATACATACAGGATACAAGAGAAGGGAGGGCTTGAATGCCTTCGATTGTCAGTACCATTCTGCGCGGGCAGATCAGGCTGCTCAACCCGATCATTGTGGGGGCGACGCTGGAGCAGTCACGCCGGGGGCAGGACGCGCTGGGGCGCATCGGCAGCCGGGCGATGGAGGGGAGCGTGCATTACCACGATGTGCGCTTCTCTGAATTTGACGCGGCCTGGGCAGTGCCCCTGAAAGGGCATGTCAGCCGCGCCATCCTGTACCTTCACGGCGGCGCCTATTCGGCGGGGGGGCTGCCATACGCCAAGGTGTTCGGCGGCCATCTGGCGGAGGTGACGGGGCGCGCGTCGCTGTGTGTAGGCTACCGCCTGGCCCCTGAAGACCCCTTTCCGGCAGCGCTTGAGGATGCCCTGACCTCCTATAAGGAAATGCTGACGCGCTATGCCCCATCTGACATCGCCTTTGTGGGGGAGTCGGCCGGCGGCGGGCTTTGCTTTGCCCTGGCATTATATCTCAAGCAGCTGGGGCTGCCCCAGCCCGAGCAGATCATCGCCATCTCGCCATGGACGGATCTGACAATGAAGCGGGATGTCAGCGCCCTGCAGGCGCTCGATCCGCTGATCGACCGGGATAACCTGCTGGTGTACGCTGCTTACTACGGGGGAGGGGAGAGCCTGGAGAATCCCCTCATCTCGCCCCTTTACGGGGATCTGGCAGGCCTGCCGCCCTCCTATATCATTGTGGGCAGCCATGAGATACTGCTTGACGACAGCCGCCTGATGAAGGAGGCGCTGGAGCGCGCCGGCTGTGAATGCGAGCTGTATGTCGAAGACGGGCTGTGGCATGTATATGTGCTCTACGGCGTGCCGGAGGCCAGGGAAGCCATACGCGAAATCGCCAGGCGCCTGGAGGGCAGGCGGCAATGAGCGGCAAGCGGAAGAAACCCCGCTACCCGGCGCCCGAGTGGCTGAAGCTGGATAACGCGGGCAAGATTTATCCCGCCACCCGTACCTTCGGCTGGATGGCGGTTTACCGCCTGTCCGTGACGCTGGATGAGCCCGTGGACGAGACGCTTTTAAGCCAGGCGCTTAAAAACACCGTCAAGCGTCTGCCCTATTTTGCTTATCGCCTGCGGCGGGGCTTGTTTTGGTTTTATCTGGAGCAGCAGGAAGGCGTGCCGCGTGTGCAGCCCGACGCCTCCAATCCCTGCCTGCCCTTGTCAGCCGGGCGCGACGGGCACTTTATGTTCCGCGTGCGTGTGCATGATTGCCGCATAGCGGTCGAGATCTTCCATGTACTGGCGGACGGCACGGGCACGATGACCTTCCTGCTGACATTGATCGCGGAGTATTTGAGGCTGAAGCATACAAATCGCATCCCGGCCTTCCCGCCCTATATACTGGATTGCCGGGACAAACCCAAACCCGGCGAGTGGGAAGACAGCTTTCCCGTCTACGCCAGGGATGCCGCCCGCCCGCGGGGGGAGGAGGCCGCTTATCCTCTGCGCGGCACGCCTGCTGAGCGGGACTACCTGCAGGTCACGACCGGCATCATGGATTCCGGCCGCCTCTCGGGCGCCGCGAAGAAGCGCGGGGCGACAGTAAACACCTATCTGGCGGCCCTGATTTTGCATGCGCTGGTGGGCATCGCCAAGGAAGATAAGCGCAGGAGCCTGGGGAAGCGGCCTGTCAAGCTCTCCATGCCCGTCAACCTGCGAAAGTACTATAAGAGCAGCACGCTGCGCAATTTCTCCAGTTACATCAATGTCCCCGTATACGCGAACTACGGGGAGTACAGCCTGGATGACATCATCACGCTGGTGAAGCATTCCATGGGCTATGAAACAGCGGAGCAGCTGATCAACGCGAGGTTCTCATCCAATGTGCACGCCGAGCAGTCAAAGGCTATCCGCCTCGTGCCTCTTGTCATCAAGAGCCTGATCCTGCGGCTGATGTACACGCTGACGGGTGAGCGCTATTTTACTTCCGTGCTGTCCAACATGGGACGCATTGATCTGCCTGATGGCATGCGCGAGCATGTGAGAAGGCTTGACTTTATCATCGGTGCCGGGCGCAGCAATCCGCTGTCAATCGGCTGCGTCAGCGTAAACGGACAGACTTATTTGAGCTTCAGCAGAACCATCAAGGAGCCTGAGGTGGAGAGGCGCGTGCTGTCCGCCTTGATCCGCGAGGGCGTGCCCGTGATGGTGGAGAGCAACAGGAGGATTAATCGATGAGCTATTGCGTTCATTGCGGGGTGGAGCTGGCCCCCAGCGAGCGGGATTGCCCGCTGTGCGGCACCGCGGTGCTCAACCCGCGCTGCGATTGGGAAGCGCCCGACACTCTGCCCTATCCCGAAACGGTGGATGTGAAGGAAGCCCGTATCGACCGGCGCTATGCCCGGCAGCTGGTGGCTATTCTGCTCATAGCCAATGCCGTCATTACCCTGCTGCTTGATTTTCTGAGTGGCGGCGGGCTGAACTGGTCGCCCTATGTGATCGGCGCGGTGGGCCTCTTGTACTGCTGGTTTGTGGTACCGCTGCTGCATAAGTTTTCGCGCCCCTATGCCTTTGTGGGCATCGATTTCGCGGCGCTGGGCCTGTTTTTGTTCCTGGTTGCCCTGATGTCAGGAGGAATGAGCTGGTACTTGAGATTGATCATTCCTTTGCTGCTGCTCAGCGGCATCACCTTCATCCTGATCATGCTGTCGCTTCGCCGGCTGGAATGGGCCTGGCTGTACCGCATTGCCCTGGCCTGTCTGGCGGTCGGCCTCTTCCTGCCGGGCGTTGAAACCCTGATCCGCTGGTACGCGGGATATGGCATGCGCTTTGAGTGGTCCTTCTACGCGGCCATCCCCATCGCCGTCTTCGCGGCGGCCCTGCTGCTGGTGGAACGGAACAAGCCTCTCAAAGAGGAAATCAGGAAGAAGCTGTTTATCTGACAAGGATCTGTCTGAAGGCGGAGAGCGGCGCCGCGCGCATTTTCGCCCAGCTGTTCACGCTGAATGGTCAGCCAAAGGCTACCTTCAACTGCGATAGGCTGACGGGGGAGTTTTACAGGAGCGCCTATCCCGGCGCGGTGAGAAGGGGTTATCACTGCCCGCCGGTACAGCAGCCGTTTTTTAACACGGTCAGTCTTGATGGCACAGTCCCTGACGGCGATATCATCCGCATGATCGACCATGCCTGCCAGACGGCCGTGAGCAGGATGCCCGGGCACGCGCGAAGAGAGCTCCGGGAGAAGGCGCATGAAGCCTGAATGAGGGTTGGCATAATGGACAGGAACATTCAAAATCCCTATTTTCTGGCTGCCCGGCGCGGCGGAGAAACCCTTTTATAGAGGCCTGGGAGGACGGCAGGATCAGCCGCCTCGCCAAGCGGATCTATGATACCGTTTCAGATCACGGCGAGCTGCCGCTGCATGCCGTCAAGGGGCTGGCGGGGTTTGGCAGGGAGGAGAAATCACAGTTTGATCAGGCCCTTGTCCAGCTGCAGATGGGCATGTACCTGACCCTGTGCGGCAGGCAGCAGAAGATATCCCCAAAGGGAGGAGCCTATGGCTGGTCATCCACTGTTTTTTGCACCACCGAGCTGTTTTGGGGGCAGGATGTATTTGACAGCGCGTCAAAACTGGATAGAGAGGAAGCCATCCGGGCTATCACGCAGCGCGTTTATCAGCTGAACCCAGCGGCTTCCTTAAAAAAGATACAGAAGTTTATCGCCGGATGACACAGGGTGAAAATGGAGGAGGTCCCGGGATCAATGGACAGGAGCAATGGTCTGTTGATATTTGCCGGCATCATGGTATTGACATGCTTCTATTCGGATATATAATCCAGACAGCGGTCATGCGGTAAAGCGAAAAAGAGTATCTTACGGAAGGAGAACACAAGATGGGAGATAAGAGCAAAGTACTCAAACCGGCTATGAAAAAAGCAAAAAAGGCGCCTGAGAGCGCCCCTGCCAAAACCCCCGAGCCTGCAAAAAAACCGGACTCCAAGCCGCAGCCCAAGAAATAAGCGCCTGTCATTACGGTGCGTCTAATCGGTTGCTGACCATATTCACCGCCGCGTGGCCGCGCCATTCATCTCCAAAGCCCGATCCCTTATGTTCAAATGAGCAGGCCTGCTGAGGCTTCGGCTCTTTTTGAGCGGCGAGAAACAGGTATCCTGCCACCGCGATGGCCTTTCACGCGCCTGCCCTTCCATCTTTTACAGCCTCCCCTTGAATATGCTACAATATCCCCGAGGTGATGAAGGTGCAGGAACGCTGCGTGATCGTAGATGGACACAGCCTGATGTATCGGGCCTTCCACGCGCTGCCGCTCATGGACGCGGATGGCGTATATACAAATGCCGTGCACGGCTTTTTAAGCATGCTGCTGCGCGTTTTCCGGGAGCAGCGGCCGCAGTACTGCGCCGTTGCCTTTGATGACCATACACCCACCTTCCGACATGAAGGGTATGAGGAATATAAGGCAGGGCGCTCGCCCATGCCCGATGAGCTGCGTCCTCAGTTTCCGCTGATCCAGGAGCTTCTTTCGGCGATGGGCATCGGCGTGGTGATCGTGCCGCGCTGGGAGGCCGATGATGTCCTGGGCACCATCTCCCGCCAGGCGAACGAGCGTGGGATAGAAGCCCTGCTGCTGACCGGCGACCGGGACGCGCTGCAGCTGGTCGGAGATGATACAAAAATGCTGTTCACCAGGAAGGGCATATCGGAGACGATCTTGTTTGACCCCAAGGGTGTGAAGGAATACTTCGGCGTCAGCCCCGAGCAGGTGCCCGATTGGAAGGGCCTGATGGGGGACTCGAGCGATAACATCCCCGGCATCCCCGGCGTGGGCGAAAAGACAGCTGTGAAGCTGCTGGACAGCTACGGCACCCTGGAAGGCGTACTGGAGCATGCCGAGGAGATCAAGGGCAAGCTGGGCGAGAAGGTACGGGATAACAAGGAGCAGGCCCGTATGTCCAAGCGGCTGGCCACCATCGACCGGGACGCGCCCCTGAACGCCGCCTTCGGCGAGTGGACGGTCACGAAGCTGCAGGGCGCCTTGCCGCTGCTGAAGAAATACCAGCTCAACGTGATCGCCGCCGAGGTGATGAAGATGTCGGCCGCGGCCGATGCCCCCTCATCGCTCAAGGACGACGCGAGCCTGCCGCCTGTCAAGGAGGCGCGGCATATCGATGAATTGCTGGCTTTCGCGAAGTATCTGGGCCGGGGGAGCCTGATCCTCTGCCTCAACGAGGAAGGGCTCAGCTTTTCAAAGCCTGATGGTCAGGCCATCCGCCTGAAGTTCCAGGAAGCGCAGCAGGATCTGTTCAACACCTCTTCAGCACCCACCATGGAGGAGGCTTTAAAAGCCATCGCGCCCCTGCTTCAAAAGACGGGGCTGATTACGCATGACGCGAAACGCTTCCTGCACCGGTTGCCGGTGCTGAACCTGCCGATCCCGGATGTGATCCACGATACCATGGTGCTGTGCTACCTGCGCAATCCGCAGGAGCGGGGCTATGAGCTGTCAAACTTCGCGGCCCAGGACGCGCAGGGTATCGCCCTGCTATTAAAGGACAGGCTGGAGGGGGTCAGGCAGGAGGGCATGGAAGCGCTGTACCTTGACATTGAGCTGCCGCTGGTACGCGTGCTGTTTGATATGGAGGTCGAAGGCTTCCAGGTGGACAAGGAACCGCTGATTGACATGGGGCAGCGCTTCTCGGAACAGACTAAGCAGCTGCAGGAGGAGATCTACGCTCTGACCGGCGTGAAGGGCTTTAATATCAACAGCCCCCAGCAGCTGGGCCGGGTGCTGTTTGAGGACCTGAAACTGCCTTCCGGCCGCAAGACCCGCACAGGCTACTCAACCGACGCGGATACGCTGGAGGGGCTTAAGGCCCTGCATCCCGCCATCGATAAGATATTGGAATACCGCCAGATCGTGAAGCTCAACGGCACCTATATCGAGGGGCTGCTGCGCAAAGTGGATGCCACGGGGCGCATCCATACCACCTTTGACCAGGTGGGCACGGCCACGGGCCGCATCAGTTCCAACGAGCCGAACCTGCAGAATATCCCCGTGCGCACCCCGATGGGGCGCGAGATCAGGCGGGCTTTCGTAGCCAAACCCGGCTGCGTGCTGGTGGACGGCGACTATTCGCAGATCGAGCTGCGCGTGCTGGCCCACATGTCAGGCGACGAGGCGATGTGCGATGCCTTTAACTGCGGGCAGGATATCCACACCCGAACGGCGGCCGAGATCAACGGGGTGCCCATGCAGCAGGTGACAGGTGAGATGCGCTCGGCCGCCAAGGCGGTCAATTTCGGCATCGTGTACGGCATCAGCGATTTTGGCCTGGCCAGCAACATCGGCATCAGCATCAAGCGCGCCGGCGAGTTTATCGCCAGGTATCTTGAGCGGTACCCCAAAGTGCATGAGTTCATGGAGACCGCCAAGAAGGAAGGCTATCTCAACGAGTACGCGGCGACGCTCTACGGGAGACGGCGCAAGCTGCCGGAACTGAAGAGCGGCAATGCCAACCAGCGCAATTTCGGCGAGCGCGTGGCGATGAATATGCCCATCCAGGGCACGGCGGCCGATATTATCAAGGCGGCCATGGTCCGGGTGCACGAGCGTTTGAGCAAGGAAGGGCTGAAGTCAAAGCTGATCCTCACCGTGCACGATGAGCTGCTGATCGAAGCGCCTCAGGAAGAGGCCGTGCAGGTTGTCAGGCTGCTGCGCGAAAGCATGGAGGGGATCATCAAGCTGAAGGTGCCCCTGCAAAGCGATATCAAGACAGGAAACAGCTGGTATGAAACGAAGTAAACCCTACATCATCGGCCTGACCGGCGGGATCGCCAGCGGCAAGTCAAACATTGCCGGGGCGCTCGTGCGGGAAGGGGCCTATGTGATCGATACCGACAAGATATCCCACAGCCTCACGCAGGCGGGCGGGGCGGCTTTGCCCCTGCTTCGCGCGCGCTTTGGCGATGACATGTTTGACGGGGAAAAGCTTAACCGCAAGCGTTTCGGCGACCGTGTGTTTGCCGACAAGGAGAGCCTGCAGGCGCTCAACGCCATCCTGCACCCGATGATCCGCGAGGAGGTTGAGCGCAGGATAGAAGAAAACAAGGATCTTCCCGCGCTGGTGATCGATGTTCCCCTGCTGTATGAGGTGGGCTGGGACAGCATGTGCGATGAGGTGTGGTGCGCTTACGCGCCCGTCTTTGAGCAGATACGCCGCGTGATGAGGCGGGACGAGCACGGCTTTTTGCAAGCCTTCCGCCGCGTTCGCGCGCAGCTGCCCGCCAGGGAAAAGCGCAGGAGGGCCAACCATAGCATCGATACGCGCGGCACGAAGGAAGAAAGCGCTGCCAAGGCCATCAGCCTGTGGCAGGACGCGCTGAGGAGGGCTAGAGGTGGCTGACAGACAACCGCTTCAGGGAGGCCGCCCCGCGCCCAGATACAGCGCGCAGTTTCAAACGCAGCGGGAGGACCCTTTCCGCGTGCCTGAGCATGAAAAACAGGCGCGCCGGCGCCGCAGCGAGCGGCGGCGGGAGACGCGGGATGACCGCCGGGGCAGGCGGGATGACCGGCGGGATACCCGCCGTGACAGGCGCGGCGGCGGTTTTGGCCGCGTGATCCGCGGCCTGTTTTTCGGGGTGCTCCTGCTTGCGCTGGCCTTCAGTTTTCTGCGCTATTCCCGGGAGCAATCCCGCCTGCAGGCTCTGCGCGATGAGCGGCAAGCCCGTATCCAAGCGCATGAGAAGGAATTGGGCTATTACGTACAGATGCGCAGGGCTTCAGGCTATGATGAGTATATCCGGCAGTCTGCGCAGGAGTTTCAAGTGGACCGGTCCTTTATATCCGCCATCATCGCCAGGGAAAGCCATTATGATGCCAAGGCTGAGTCGCGCGTCGGCGCCAGGGGGCTGATGCAGATCATGCAGGATACGGGAGAATGGATCTCCGGCCGTCTGGCCGTGCGCCCCTACAGCTATGAGCTTCTGTTTGAGCCGGGGCTCAATATCCGCTTCGGGGCCTGGTATTTGGGCTACCTCAGCAACCAGTTTAACGGCGATCCGGTGATGATCGCCTCCGCCTACCACGCAGGGGCAAACAATGTAAAGCTCTGGGCGCTCAAATATGCCCAGGACAAACGGACGCTGCGGATAGACCAGATCCCCATGGAGGACACGAAGGACTATGTACAGAAAGTGATGAATGCCTATGCGCTGTTTTACGAATATGACAGCACGCACTGAGCGCATGGCATCCGGGACCGCCCGAGGAGTTGAAAACCGCATGAAGAGACTATCCGCGTATCTGCTGATTCTGGCGCTGCTCTTATCCCCCTTGGGGGCCGCGGCCTCGATGGGCCGGGGCAGCCTCCTGACGCTGGGCATGGTCGGGGGCAGCAGCGATTATATCAATCCGCTCATCTCCCCTGAACGGGATATGATGGCCCTGACCTCTCTGATCTATGAAGGGCTTGTGCAGATCAATGATGACTACGCGCCACAGGCGGCGCTGGCCGAACGCTGGGAATCGAGCACCGACGGCAGCACCTGGACCTTTTACCTCAGGGAGGGCGTGACCTTTCATGACGGTACGCCCCTGACGGCGGCGGACGCCGAAGCGACTGCCAAAGAGATCCTCCGGCTGGCGACCGGGGAGGGCATCAGCTACCGCGGCCCCTATGCTTCCCTGCGCTATCTGATCACGGATGTCAAGGCAACCGGCGAGCTGACGCTGGAAATCAAGACCAACCGAAAGAACTACGGCTTCCTGTTTGGGATGAACTTTCCCATACTGCCTGCCGCGGCTATCCAGGCGGGCAATCCGCCCGGCACGGGGCCGTACAGGCTGGCTAACTATGTGCCCGGCAACTATATGATGCTGACGGCTAACGGGACCTGGTGGGGCGGTCCGCTGAGCCTTCAGGAGATCATGACCGTGTTTCACGCGGGCAACAATGATTTGGTATCCAGCTATGAATACAACCGCGTGGACGCTATTGTCACCCGCGCGCTCAATGCCGCCCAGTACCGCAGCGGCGTGAGCACGCTCAATATCACTTACCGCACCAAGCAGCTGGAAACCCTGTTGTTTAATTATAGTTCCTACGAACTGGAGGATGCCAAGGTACGCAAGGCGATCCGCTTCGCGATCAATATCGACTCTCTGGTCAACAGCAGCTACATGGGCATGGTGACCAGGAGCGATACGCTTATGCCTGTGGGCACCTGGATGCAGGGAGGTGTATCAAGCACCCTGCGGCAGGATACGCAGCGGGCCAAAGACCTGCTGGCCCAGGCCGGCTGGGGGGATCCTGACGAGAACGGCATTTTAACCAGGATTATCAGCGGCACCCGCAAGAAGCTCAGCCTCCGCCTGGTCGTCTATGATGAGGGCAGCGACGGAGCCCGGATGTCCACCGCCCAGCAGATTGCCCAAATGCTTAAAGAAGTAGGCGTTGAGGCGCGTGTGGATGTGGTGAGCCTTTCCAGAGCCCAGGAGCTGCTGAAGGCCGGCAGCTTTGATCTGGCGCTGGTGGCTTTCAACATGGATCCGGTGCCCGATCCCGGCTTTTTGCTGATCAGCGGCAACACGGGCAATTATATGCGCTATAAATCCGATCGCATGGATAAGCTGTTCAAGGAGCTGCGCGAGACCATGGGCAGGGAGGCCTACGCGCAGAAGCTCTATGAGATACAGGCCCAGTTTGTGGAAGACTGCCCCCTGGTCAGCCTGTATTACCGCAATGGGGCGATCATTACCAGAGACATGTTTACCGCCGCCCGCGACTTGCGCGAACCGGATGTGCTCCGCGGCATAGGCGATTGACGCTTGGGCGGAGAGGAAGAGGGAATGGCATTTAAACCGATAGGAACAGGAACGCTGCTGGCACCCGCGCCGCTGGCGATGGTGAGCTGCGCGGGGCCGGAGGACAAGCCCAACATCATCACCGTGGCCTGGGTGGGCATCATCAATTCAGACCCGCCGATGCTGTCCATCTCCGTGCGGCCGGAGCGTCATTCCTATGGCGTGATCGAGCGCTCGGGTGAGTTTGTGATCAACCTGGTCAGCCGCGAGCTGATGAAGGCGGCGGATTATTGCGGCGTGCGCTCCGGCCGCGACATCGACAAGTTTGATGAATGCGAGCTGCATGCCCGGCCGGCCGAGGGCATGGCCTATGCTCCCTGCATCCAGGAGAGCCCGCTGTATTTGAGCTGCAAGGTGCGCCAGAAGCTGGAATTGGGCTCGCACCATATGTTTTTAGCCGGCATCGTATCCGTCGGCGCGCAGGAATACCTGCTGGATGAAAAAGGCAGGCTGGATCTGGCAAAGGCGAATCTGATCGCCTACAGCCACGGGGAATATGTGTCCGTCGGCCAGCCGGAGGGCTTTTTCGGCTACAGCGTCGCTCGCGCTGAGGTGCTCAACAGGAGAATGAGAAAGCACTGAGCGGACGGAGCCGCGGTTCGTTAATGACTGTGGCTGACAGTGGATTACAGATCTATGATCATCTGCTGATAATTCAATGGGACAAAGCCCATCTTTTCATACAAGGCAACCGCCTTTTCGTTATCCGCCTCCACATCGAGGCGAATTCTTTTTACCTTGCCGGCAAAATGTTCTTTGACAAAGATGAGCAACTCCTTGGCCAGGCCAATCCCGCGGTATTGGGGGCGGATATAGATCTCATCCACCCACAGCACCCGGCCGCCAGCCTCCTGGGAAAAGGAATGAGCCAGCAGCGCATAGCCGGCACCGGCGCCGGCCTCATCCAGAAGCATATAGCCCTCAATATGCGGGCTGCCGGCCATGATGTCATCAAAGACGGACTCCACGACCTGTACTGTGACCTTCCTGATCACGGCATCCGAGGCGTAGAAAGCCGCCGCCATGTTGAAATATGCCTGCCTGTCGCCCGGGTTCATCGCTCTGATCATGTCCGTCCCTCCCTGATAGGATCGATCGTAGCACGGAGAAAGCCCGCGGTCAAATCGGATAAAATAGCGAACATTTATTCGCATTTTGCGCTTGTGCGGCTGTTTTGGCTATGGTATAATGCGGCATGGCTATCTATTTTTGTAAACGATTTTGTGAGGACAGGGCATGAGAGTTGGGGTTGTTTCGCTGGGCTGCGCGAAGAACCGTGTAGATACAGAGGAAATGCTTTCCCTGCTGAGTCAGGAAGGCTATGAGCTGACCGACAAGGCGGAGGACGCGGAGGTGCTGGTGGTCAACACCTGCGGTTTTATTACCTCTGCCAAGGAAGAATCCATCGACACCATCTTTGAGATGGCGCAGTATAAGGAGACAGGCAAATGCCGTGCCTTGGTGGTCACCGGCTGCCTGGCCCAGCGCTACGGCGAGGATCTGATGCGCGAGATCCCCCAGATCGACGTGCTCAGCGGCGTCACCCAGTACGATACCCTGGCCGAGGCTATCGGGATCGCGCTTGAAAAGGGTGAGCGGCGCATGAATACCGAGCGAAAGACAGCGTTTTTGCACTGCGGCCGCGTGCTGACCACGCCCAAGTACACAGCTTATGTGCGCATCGGCGAGGGCTGCGACAACCGCTGCGCCTTTTGCGCCATCCCCCTCATCCGGGGCCGCCACCATTCACGTGATATGGAAGACATACTCGGTGAAATGAAGGGGCTGTCGCGGCAGGGGGTGAAGGAGCAGATCCTGATTGCGCAGGATACCACCGGCTGGGGGCGCGACCTGGGACCGGAGCGTCTGAAGGACCTGCTGCGCCGCGCGGCGCTGGATGTGGAGGGCCTTGAGTGGCTGCGGGTGCTGTACTGCTACCCGGACGGCACCGATACAGCGCTGATCGACGAGATGGCCGCCCACGAAAATATCTGCCGCTACCTTGACCTGCCCCTGCAGCACGCCTCTAAAAGGATACTCAAGGCCATGCGCCGCCGGGGCGATATCGACCAGGTGAGGGAAGTGCTCAGCTACGCCCGAAGCCTTGGATTTGCGCTTCGCACCACCTTCATCGTCGGCTTCCCGGGAGAAACCGAGGAAGACTTTGAAGAGCTGATGGCCTTCTGCCGCGATATGCGCTTTGACCGCATGGGGGCCTTTACTTTCTCGCCTGAGGAGGATACGGCGGCTGCCCTGATGGACGGCCAGATCCCCGAGGAAGAAAAGAAGCGGCGGCTTGACCTGTTGATGAGCCAGCAAGCCGGCATCAGTAGGGAGCGCAATGAAGCGCGCGTAGGCACTGTCTGCCGCGTGCTGGTCACGGGGCGGCAGGCCGGATTGTACACCGGCCGCTCCGCCTGGGAGGCCCCGGACGCGGACGGTATCATCCGCTTTGAGGCAAAGCAGCCGCTCAAGCCCGGCGATTTTGTCGATGTCAAGCTGATAAAGGCCGAACCCTACGACCTGATCGGCGCTGCCTGCGAGGACCCGGCATGAATCTGCCCAATAAGCTGACCATCCTGCGGGTGGCCATGATCCCCCTGTGCCTGCTGTTCGCGCTGCTTGGCTTTTATACAG
>CAYZRZ010000041.1:0-14121 GCA_964480995.1 uncultured Christensenella sp. | reverse complement strand
GCCCACGGGGATCATGTGATCGACCTGCCCGCGCCCGGCCTGATGGAGTTTGTGGAGCGGGAGGAGCTGTCGGGAGGGAAACTTCGCGATTTTCTCGCGGCGCTGTTCGCCCCGTACCTGCATCAAAAAATGGATGTGGTGGTGCTTGGCTGCACGCACTATCCTTTTCTGAAGGAAGCCATCGCGCCCTTCTTTCCGCAGGCCGAGATGATAGACGACAGCCCGCGGGTATGCCGCGAGCTGAAGGAGATATTGGATGAAAGAGCCCTGCTGAACCCCCGCGCCGGGCAGGGGAGCGTCCGCCTGCTGTCCTCCGGCGGGGAGGAAGCGGTGAAGAGGATGGAAAGGCTGTTTATTCATGAGTTCGCAGCCGCTCATGTCTTTGAAATCGAATGAGTGTACCTGATATCAAAAGCAATGATAAAAGAAACAGGCCTGCTTGATCAGATCACTACTTGATTCGTGACCATATCTTTTTGATGATAATGAACAATAGCATAGCAATGAGAATGTACAGACCGAAATTGACTATATGAGTAATAACTCCAATCATGGCCGGAATTCTCCATATAGGGTGAGTTCTGCACTAGTAATTTCAACCAAATCTTCCACAAAAAGATAATGCTTCATTATTCCAATAACTGTAACTGTAGCTGTTCGTCGTAAATCGATAATTTTAATCGTTGAAGAGCTTTGCGACCACTTGCTATCAGCAGTCCAACCGAGGTTATTAGTCGTCACGGAATCCACGGATTGTACTGTTTTATAGCTTCCGGTCTGTACCCATGTCATCCCTACGCGCATTCTCACGTAGTGTAGACCTGCGCATTGATTGAAATCCTTGGTTTTACTAACCGTTCCTGTTGATGCAAGAGGAGAAATTATATCATTCTCATTATTGCGGAACAATTCAGTTCTTCTCATAGCCGCAAGGTTTTGACGGTTCAACTCAGCTATTTCAGCATTAAGATGATCAATATATTCATCTGCTTCAGCTTGAGTACTGAATCGCTTCGGAACCACTCCTGCAGGGAGCTGATCAAGTGAGATTACTTCAATTTTATGCCTCGATTTAACCACCTGAGTGGATGAGTACCCAGCATCAGAGACAGATATGATAGACGTCATCAAGATAGCTACCAAGAAACAAACCATTATTTTTTTCATAATTAAGATTCCTCCAATTCTCCTTTTAATTATTGTATAGAGTTTGCTTTTCAATCTTGCCGTGGCTCTCTCTTGGAGGTATTATGGTTCTGGCGCTTCATAGGATTCACGGATACGGTTCATCACAGCATCTTTACCCGTACTAATACAAACATTAAACGGAAACTTTAATAAATATTTTTCACCCCCCTTACATTTACATGTTATCATAGTGTATAAAAGAAAGTCAACACAATTTTGGACATACTTTTATATTTTTCAGCTGAAAATCCCAGAGTGGATCGGTTGAGCCGATCTAACCAGTTCAAGGTTTATATAGACGACAGCCCGCGGGTATGCCGCGAGCTGAAGGAGATATTGGATGGCAAAGCACTGCTGAACCTCCGTGCCGGGCAGGGCAGTGTCCGCCTGCTGTCCTCCGGCGGGGAGGAAGCGGTGAAGAGGATGGAAAGGCTCTTTATTCATGAGTAAGCAGCCGCTCATGTCTTTGAAATCGAATGAGTGTACCTGATATCAAAAGCAATGATAAAAGAAACAGGCCTGCATGATCAGATCAATGTTTGAATCGTGACCCTATCTTTTTGATGATGAAGAACAACAGCATGGCAATGAGAATGTACAGGCCGAAATTGACAATATGAATAAAAAACCCACTCATAGCCGGAAATCTCCATAAAATGTGAGCGCTGTCACAGAGACATCAATCATTTTCTTCATAATTCCTCTTCTTTACCCGTGAAGTTTAGCATGGAATATAAGAAAACGTCAATGCAGTGCACTCTTTTCCTCCGTGTTGTCCGTGTGTTCCGTGGTTCGTTACCTTCTCACGGCAGTCGATAAATGCCGCAGGGGGATGATGAACCACGGACCACACTGAATACACGGAAACGGAGAAGTATACTTGGGGAAGCATGCGCCCGGCAGAGCTACAGCAATAAGCCTTCCAGGTGCATCAGCGCCCGCCGCTTCACGCGGTATAGCTGCCGGGGGGTGAAGCCCATGATCTCCGCCGCTTCGTCGCAGGTCAAGTGCCTGAGGTAAAACAGCGTCAGTGCCTGGCGCTCCGTGGGGTCTGGCAGCCTGTCGATGAACCGCTGCGCCCGCCTGCGCTCGCTCAGGTTATCCTGATAGCTCCTGGTGATCTGCTCTTCCAGCGCCGCGCGGTCCAGGGCGATCTGCTCATTGGGGGCGGGGGTGCCCGCCATCATCGTCTGCAGCCTCACCAGCTCGCCGATGCGCCGGTCTGACTGCTTGATGTCCATCAGATAATTTTCCGCGCTCAAGCCTTCCGCCCCCTTATGATCAGGGCGTGAAGCCTCTCCTCTTCTTCTTTGGTGAAGCCTGCCTCCCCCCGCAGCTTCTTGTTCAGCGCGCTCTGGCTTAAGTACAGCGTTTGGGCGGCCTCGCGGCGGCTGATCCCCCGAAGCGCCAGCTGCGCCGTCCATGATAAGTTAGTTTTGTCGCCCGTCACCCAAATCCCTCCTCGAAATAAGAACGTATGTTCTCTTTTGTGAGTCCGAGTATAGGGGGGATAGAGGCTTTGTGTCAACCCGATGGGGGCAAATGGATTCTAAACCGCGTTTTTTGCCGCCGGAGGCGTTTTAAAACAGGGATTGCGGCTCACATAGATCTCCATGTGAGCCGCCATCTCTCATCTTGCTGCTTATCTGTACATCTTCACAGCCTTGCCGTCCCTTGACAGGCACAGCTCCAGCAGCGTTTCCAGATCATCCCGGCTGACATCCTCAGGGTTTTCATATTCAAGCGTCTCCGCCACGCGCTGATCAAAGCCCGTTTCGCCGTATTGCTTCCACAGCTCCTGCAGGCGCTTGTTGGGGTGGCTGCCGATGCCCAGCTGCAGGAGGCTTCGGTTGAAGCCCGCCTTGGTATCCGTGCAGGCGCACAGAAAGCTTTCGCCGGTCCCTTTGCAGGTAAAGGCAATGACGCCCATCTGCGGCTTCCTGTTTTTGTAGGCTTTCTGCAGCTGTTTTCTCTTTTCTTTATCCATATCGTTCACCTCCCGGACAGTGTAGGAGAAAATCCGGCTTCGGGCAAGCCCGGCAGGCCGGAAATTCAATGTATAATACTCTGATGCCCTGCTTTGCGCGTTTCTCATTGCGCTGAGCAGGCTGTTACGGTATGATTTCAACTATGTTCCCTGCATTTGTTGAAAGGCGGGCCTGGCTATGACGTTTGGCGGCATCTGCATCACAACACCTGAGGCGCCGCGCCTGGCGGCGTTTTACCGCGCCTTGTTCCAGGCAGAGCCTCTCATCGAGGGCAGCCATTATAGCTTTGGCAGCGTCAGCATCTGGGATACGGGGGATGCCGAAGCACCCCGGAGCAACCCGGTCTGGCTGCAGTGTTTTGACCCGGATATTGATGCCCTCTACCGGCGCCTGCTGCGCGATATACCGGATATTCACATCATCGCGCCGCCCGAAAGGAAGCCCTGGGGCGCCTACTCCTTTTGGGTAGCTGACCCGGACGGCAACCGGATCGCCGTGGCCCAGGCGGAGAGCGGGCCCGCGCGGGAGGATCTGGAGGAGGCCGAAAGCGCCCTCTTGTCCACCTTGCGCAAATGCGAAAAGATACAAGCGGGCGGCAGGCTGCCCCCATCCCAAAGCACCCTGCTTGACAGACGCGTCCAGGCCCTGCGCCTGGCGCTTGGCCTGATCGATGAACGAAAGGCGGCCATGGGCGGATCATCCGCCTCTGACCGCCCCTAAGGAGGTACCCCTTTGCGGCAGACTCAAAGAGGCCGGGAAGACGGCATCCCGTCAGCCCGGCCCGATACGCGGTTTGATACCCGCGGCATGGTGCTGTCGGCGCTGTTCGCGGCGCTGCTTAGCGTGTTTTCCCAGCTGGCCATCCCCATGGTGCCGGTGCCCATCAACCTGGGCCTGCTGGCCGTCTATCTGTGCGCGCTGGCGCTGGAGCCCAGGTGGGCCTTGATCAGCGTGGGCCTGTTTTTATCGATGGGCGCGGTCGGCCTGCCTGTGTTCGCGGGCTTCAGGGGCGGCCCGGCGGCCCTGTTCGGCCCCACGGGCGGCTACCTGCTGGGTTATGTCTGCGCGGCGGGCCTGATCGCCGCCCTGCGGGATCAGGCTGACAGCCCGGCCGGCAGGCTGGGGATCCTGACGCTGGGCTTGCTTGCCTGCTACATCCCCGGAACGCTCTGGCTGATGATGCTGACCGGCCGCACGGCGGCGGAGGCGCTGCCCCTGGCTGTTTACCCCTTCCTGCCCGGCGACGCCGTGAAGATCATCGCGGCGGCGATGCTGGCGCCTAAGCTAAGGGAAGCGCTCAGGCGCGCGGCATAGTCGATACGCGCGGGATGAACAGAAGAACTTGTTCGTACATCCTCTGAATACGCTAAGGAGAGACATCGTGAACAGAATCCGCGCCATAGCCGTCTTGCTGCTTTGTGTATGCGTGCTTGCCGGGCCGGGGGCCGCGGCGGAGAAAGGGGAGCCGGTCGCTGTGGATACTGTGACGGATTATGCCCGGACAAGCAGCTGGCTCAGCGTGGATAGAAGCGCCAGCCTGCCTGTGGACGTGTTTTATCTCTACCCCACGGCCTGGCAGAGGGGCGCTGGGGACGGCAGCTTCTGCCCGGCCGATCACCCCTCGATGCTCAGGGGCGCGCAGGGGCTTTCAACCGGCAGGCGTCGGCGTTTCTTCCTGTGGGCAATATCTACACGCCGTATTACAGGCAGGCAGACGCTTCCTATGTATTGACACTGCCCACCATAGAGGAGCAGGAGGAAGCGATCAGGGTCATCCCGGCCGCTGACGGTATCGCGGCGTTTGATTATTACCTCGAGCATTTCAATCAGGGGAGGCCTTTTATCCTGGCCGGGCATTCCCAGGGCTCCAATGTGCTGCTGTATATCCTGTCTCGTATCAAGGATCAATTTCTATAATATCCGCGCCAACGCGCAAAACAGGGTGGAGAAATACCCGGCACAGCGGCCTTCCGGCAAGTAACGCCGCAACAGGAGGTATTCAGTCTCCATTCATCAAAAGCATGCACGGAAGGACCTGTTTTTCTATAATCTCTTCCGGAAATCTATGCTGGAATTATTTTGGATGAACCCGGATTTGACTTATCCCCCATGCGAATTCGGACAATGCATTTCATCAGGCATTCATAAAGGATGGAATACTCATCGTATTCTCATAAATTCAAAATATAATCAGGGTGTAAGCAGGTAGCTTACAAAGAAAACGGAGGTTACTCAGATGAAAGAATCAAAATTCCGTCCCATTGCTCTGCTGGTCACCCTAACAATGGTAATGATGTTTGCCATCACACCTATAGTGTCGAAGGCATCCGCTCCGGCCGACGCAGTTCCTGTTTTGATTCCCTTGAGCGAGGCTCTCAAAACAGCCCAGGAACAAAACTCAGCGCTCATACCAATCGATATCTCGCTTGAAACAGAAACCGGCAGAAACTATTACACGGTCGAAATGCTTGCTCAAGATGGCAGCACTACCGAAGTCTATGTGGATGCCTATACGGGCATGATCATTGATGAGATCGCTGCATCCACCGCAGAACAAGATGGAAACGCAAACGGTGTTGATACAGAAGACACCAATGACCAAGATCAAGTATCTGACATAAACAACGATCAGGACAATCATGCTTCGCAAGACAGTAACCTCACTGTCATAGTGAACATCAACCGGGGATCTATGGATAACAATAACTCTGAGGAGCAGGGAAACTTCGAAAGCCAGAATGAGGACAATGATATGAATGAGAACGCAGATGAAATGCTTATGTTCTCATCTGTCAAGATCACAATGCTGCAGGCAATTGAAACAGCAAAGTCAGCCGTTTCGGATGCTGAAGTGACCGAGGTTTCATTGGACGGTGAAAACGGAACCCTTGTTTACACAGTTAAGCTTTTGTCAAAAAATGGTATCAAAAGCGAAGTGCCAATCGACTCCATAACTGGCAGCATCATTACACTCTCTGAAGGCAATGTGGAACACGAAGATTAAAACGTAACCAATCTTTGGTAAAAAGCTTGAGATAACAACTGGCAGCATGGTCGCTTTGTGCACATGCTGCCAATATCTTTATGTCCGCATGTTCTGAGTAGTTTTTGTGATATCACATCCGCTGACAGGAAGTATCAGCTGTGAAACGGTAAGAACACATCCATCCGCGTCCCTTTTCCTTGCATGCTTGCAGCGCTTATGCTGCCGCCGTGCGCACGCACAATCCACTCGCAGATAGACAGGCCAAGGCCGGTTCCACTGCGGTCCCGTGCCTCATCCACTCGATAAAAGCGCTCAAAAATATGGGGCAATGCGTCCTCCTGAATGCCAATGCCATCATCCGTTACACTCAGTTTAACGCCCTTATCCTCCATCGCCGCTCGAATCTGGATATGTCCTTGTTCTCGGCCATACTTCACAGCGTTTTCAACCAGGTTCAGCACCAGTTCAGTCAGCAGGCTTTGATCTGCCCTCACCGTGAGCGTCTCCGGAACATCAAGTTCCAACTTGATGCCCTTTTCTTCCAGGCTGTCGTCCATCACATCCTGAATGCCAGCACACAGGGGCCGCAAGGTAATCTCTTCCATGGTCACTGGGTAACTGCCTTCTTGCCCGCGGGCAATCATCAGCAGCTGCCGGATAAGCTTCTGCATCTTGTCGCACTCCAGCACCATGGTTTGAAGCGCATTCTTTTGTTCCGCTGCCAGGGCTTCATCCTGCAGAAGCGTTTCCGCATAGGCACGCAAAATGGACACCGGGGTCCGCAATTCATGGGAGGCATCCGAAGCGAAGCGCTTTTCCCGAATGAAGGCCTCCTCCACACTGTCCAGCATATGGTTCAAGGTATCCGTCATCTCACCCAACTCGTCCCGGACGGGGGCAGGCGGTATACGTGCGGCCAAATCACCCCCCGCGATGGTTTCGGCGCTTTTGATTACCTCCCGAATGGGACGCAGTGACCGTGTGGCGATTAGCCTGCCACCCAACACAGAGATGGCAAGCAAAACAGGCAGCGCGATAAAGAGGATCAACCGGAGCGCAGCCAACACCTGTTCGTTGCTTGCATAGGAAATTCCTACCCGCACACGTATGCTTAACTCATCTTCATTAAGCAACTGACTGTCCAGCAGCAGCCAATGCCCGCCATCTTTATCTATTTTCCTGATATTGCCGGGATCCAGACTGATGTCATCAAACAATGTGATGTCTGCGCCCCGTGAGAACAGTTCGCTGCCGTTTTCCTCGGTGATGAAATATACAGCACCTAATGTCACAGGCACCTCATCCTCAAAGTACAGCTGACCATCCTCGTTTTCCACCTGGGCCACTATCTGAGCCAGAGAGAGCTCCAAATCCCGCTGCAGCATTCTGTCCAACACCTGCTCGGTAATCATGTACACCGCAACGGAAAAAATGGAAGCAATAAAAAAGGTCATCAGGGAAAACCACAGGGTCATCCTGTCACGCAACCGCATTGTTTTCATCACTTCATCTCTCTGGTCTCAGGGCATAACCGGCCCCGCGTACAGTTTGAATCAGCCTGGCAGTTCCTTCTCCCTCTATCTTGTTGCGCAGATAACGCACATAGACATCTACCAGATTGGATGAAAAAGTATTTTCAATGCTCCATACATGGTCAGCAATCTGCTCACGGGTTAGTACCTGGCCCGCGTTACGCATGAAGTATTCCAGGAGGGCATATTCCTTAGCAGTCAGATTGATTTCTCTCCCAGCCCTTGAAACTTTCCGAAGCGTGGTGTCCATCGTCAAATCCTCTGTATTTAGCAGCGTGCTTCGCTGGGGAACCTGTTTACGCAACAGGGCGCGCACCCGGGCCAGGAGCTCGTCAAAAGAAAAAGGCTTGACAAGGTAGTCATCCGCACCGGTATCCAAACCCTTCACTCGGTCAGCGACACCATCCCTGGCAGTCAGAAGCAGCACAGGGATGGAGGTATCTCTCTTCCGGAACTGTTTCAACACCTCAAGGCCATCCATACCAGGTAGCATGATGTCCAGCACCACCCCGTCATAGGGCGCGGCAAGCAGGTAGTCCAATGCGTCGGGGCCGTTATCACACTGGTCCACCGCATAGCCTTCCGTATGCAGACGCTTGGCCAGCACAGCGCGCAAAGCCTTGTCATCCTCGACCAAAAGCAAACGCAAAGACACTCCTCCCTTCTGTCCAATTATAGCACCGCAGGATGAAAATTGGATGAGAAACACACAGGGGCCCAAGATGATTTCATCTAATTCTCATAATCCAGGTATATTCTGCTGACGTTGGCTTGGTGAACAAGTCAATCAGGAGGGAAAACTAATGAATAAACGTCTGATACTTCTGTTGGCTGCTTTGCTACTGTCAGCTACAATTTGTTCTGCTGCTGCATGGGAAGCGGTTGCTCCATGCATAGATGGGCCTTTTGATTGGAGTTATCTGGATGATCGGCGCGCAATTGTCATAAACAAGGTACAAACTGATAAAGTCACCTATTTTGTAGCGGATGTGCAGTTGTCAGACCCTGCTTTATTCCGCACAGAGCTGGAAAGCGGCATGGTGGGGGTATCCACCCTGGCATCGCGGGCTGGGGCTGTGCTGGCCATCAACGGAGACGATTACGCCACGCACAAATATGGCGTTATTTTACGCAATGGCGAGTTGATTCGCACTCATAATACCACAAGAAATCTGCTGGTTGTGGACCGGAATGGTGATATGCGAATAAAGACAGACCGTCGGGGGGAAGACTACAAATCCCTTGGCAATCAGCTGGTGCAGGAAGGCGCACTGCAAGCTTTTGAGTTCGGGCCGGAATTGGTGCGCGATGGACAGGCAGTTTCCTTCAGCCCTGATTTTGATGTTATCTCCGTGAAGCCCTCCCGCCTAGAGCCCCGCACCGCTATCGGGCAGATTGGACCCTTGCACTATATTATTATTGTGGTAGACGGCCGACAGGACGGCTACTCTGAAGGGATTTCCCTGCAAAACCTGCAGCAGCTCTTTATTGCATATGGTGCGCGGACCGCCATGAATCTTGACGGCGGCGGCTCGACAGAACTGTGGTTCCAGGGGCAGATTCTTAACCGGCCTTCAGGGGGCAAAGAGCGGAGTGTATCCGACATCATCTGCTTTTAGGTCAGGGGAACGTCATGAAGAAATCATGGATTAAAATCTCATTGATGGGTATAGTCTCCGGCCTTGCCGCTAACCAGTTGGTTTGTTTCCTGACATCAAAAGCGCTGCGCCTTGGCTATTACGCAGCCTGCCCAGCTTGGCTGCCCGAAATGGCAGGCGGCGAGATGAACGCCGTCCTTTTGCAGATGGCATTATTCGCCCTGGTTGGAGTATGCACAAGCTTTTTGTTTTTCAACACGCGTCACCTGAGAATGTATGTCCATCAATGATGGCTGGCAGTTTTGAACCGTAGCCCTCATCTCGGTAAGAAAGATACAATGATTAAGATTTTCAACTCGATTTAAAGGAGGATAGATTCTGAATAAATCCAGAGTATCGTTACATAAAGGATTGCATCAAGGCGCGGGAGAGGGCTGAGGATACGGCCATCTCCCGCGTTTTTTATCTTCCTTTTCGCCTTGTCTTCCCGCCGCGCCCGACTTATGTTACCATGACCGCGAGGTGATAGCATGGGAAATCTGCTGGATTATGTGAACCGGGCAGGCGCTGCCGGCTTTGATGAACTGCCGCTGACGGAGGTGGATCTGGCCTGCTTTACGCAGCTGGTCTACCTGCCTTATGACCTGGCCTTCGAGTCCATGCCGCGGCCTTCCCTGGCCCAGGCTGCTCAGGCAATGGCGGATGTGGAGGGCGGCAAGATTTACAACGTCTTCCTGCGCAAACGGCTGGAGCTGATGCGCGCGATGGCGCTGCTGCCGCGCTACGCCGGCCTGGCGCTGTGGCGCTTTATCAAGGACATAGACCCTGAAAGCGAGAAGCAGTTTTGCGTATTCACCATCCTGCTGCCCGACGGCACGGCCGTCATTTGCTATGAGGGGACGGACATCAGCCTGGTCGGCTGGAAGGAGGACTTTAACATGTCCTTCGAAAGCCCCGTGCCCTCGCAGAAGGCGGCTGAAGACTACCTGTGCGGTATCGCGCAGGATTTTCCGCAGGCACCTCTTATCCTCACCGGCCATTCCAAGGGAGGCAACCTGTCCGTCTGGGCCGCTGCCTTCGCCAAACCTGACGTGCAGCGCCGTATACTGGGCGTCTACACGTTTGACGGGCCGGGCCTGATGGACGCGGATGTCGATACCCCCGGCTATGCCGCTGTCACTGATCGCATACATGCCTACCTGCCGCAAAAATCCCTGGTTGGCGTGCTGATGCGCCAGCATGTGCCCAGTATGGTCATCAAAAGCGGAGGCTTCAGCTTGCTTCAGCACGACCTGTTCACCTGGGAGGTGGAGCCGGAGGGCCATGCCTTCGTACGCATGTCGGAACTCAGCCGAACGGCCCGCCTGCGGGACGAGGCGCTGGACGTGTGGCTGCGCGGCCTCAGCATGGAAAACAGGGAATGCTTCTGCGACGCGATCTACAAGGTACTGTCTGCCGACGAAAGCAATGAAACCCTGATTGACCTTGTGCGCGTTGACCGGGATTCCGCCATCCGCGCGCTGCGAGCCATCCGGGACATTGACCCCATGATACGCAAGATGATCCGCCGTGCCATCTTTGAGCTGTTCACAGGCAGCGTGGAGGTCATCGTGGAAGCCGCCAAGGAGGCCGTGCTGGAGGCGCTGCCGATCGGAAGGGAAGACAAAGATACAAAGGATGCGGAGTAAGGGGGAAGAGATAGCAAAAAGCCGGCTTACGCCGGCGCGAAGAGGCTGCTGAAGCAGCCGCGAAGCATGGCCTTCAGCCATGGGAAGCGATAGGGGAACCACGGAGGGGGACGGACCACGGAATACACGGAAAACACGGAAAGAATTTTTATATATGGATAAGATGTAGACGCGGAGGATTTAGGGTTCAGTTCCTTTATCTATTTCCCGGCGCATACTTTGCAGGGTCTCCGACCGTTTGTGACAGCCTCGCCCAGCGTGAGGCTGTTGATGGTTTTGGAGCGGCTGAGGCTGGAACACTGCTCGGTGCTGTGGTAGACCTCGCCCTTGGGGGTGATATACACAAGGCGCTCGCTGTCCGCGGTGCCTGCATCAGCCTGATCGGGGGAAAGCATCTGCTGCAGCGACTGGCGCCATTCCCTTTGATCGGCCTCGTTCAGGCTGTCCAGATACTCCGTGAAGGCGGCCGCCTGCGTTTCCACGCTGTCGCTCGCGTTCAGCGTGACGCTGACGCCTGCCGCCAGCGCCGCGGCGGAGAAGAGAATGAGACACGCGAGGATGACAAGTAGACGTTTCTTCATGGCGTTTTCCTTTCAAGAGAGGCGATACGATGGGGAAGCGGTGGGAAAGCGCGGCCTATGGCCGCGGGAAGAGGCTGCTGGCGCAGCCGGGAAGCAATGGGAGCAGATTCGAGGAGGCTTTCAGGGCTTTCGTTTTTCCCAATGACAGCCCCCATTGCTTCCCTATCGCTTCCCCATTGCTTCCCTATCGCTTCCCCATTGCTTCACTAAACCTCGTTCTGGTACAGCCTCTGCTCCCTGATATACTTTTCCACTTCAGGCGGCACCAGCCCGCTGATGTCCTGACCATTTGAGAGGGCTGCCCTCACCATGCCGGATGATATGGGCAAGCCTTCCTTGGAGAGGATCACGCTGTCAAGGCTGTGGCTGAGGCGAAGCTCCTTCTGTTTGTTCAGGACCTCTCCTTGGTCGTCGCCGGGGCGCATCACCACAGCGATTTGGCACAGCCGGGCGACCTCGCGCGCTGTTTTCCAGGCGGGAAACCAAAACAGGGTGTCTGATCCGATCAGATAGACCAGCTGTTCATCCGGTCTGTCCGCCTTGATGGCGCGCAGGGTATCCACCGTGTAGGTGGTGCCGGGGCGCTTCAGCTCCATATCAGATACCTCAAAGCCCGGGATATCCTCGCAGGCCAGTTCGGCCATGCGCAGGCGCTGGGCCCCGGCCGCGCGGGGCAGCTTGTGAGGCGGATCGCCGTCGGGCAGAAAAATCACCCGGTCGAGCTTGAGCTCTTCAAGCGCCGCGCGAGCGATATGGATGTGTCCCAGATGAATGGGGTCAAAGGTGCCGCCCATCAGCCCGCTGCGCATCCTGCCCCGCCTCCTGTTCTTCATAGCGTATCGGCTCATCTTCCGTAATGGGGATAAAGGTCCCGTGCTCCAGCGCGTAGAGGCAGGCCGCCTTGACGGGCTGTCCTGTGATGTCCCGCAGCGCGCGCATGTACCAGCGCAGCTGGCTGCGGTAGCGCAAGGCGATCATTTCGGGCGATATCCTGTCGGTCTTGTAATCTATCAGCACCCAGCCATCATCCTCAAGGAAGCAGCAATCCAGCACACCCTGCAGGATGAGCTGCTGTTCGCATAGCAGGGTGAAGGGCCATTCCCGCTCGACCGTCCCGGCGGCCAATAGGCGCTGCCCAAGGGGGCTTTCATAAAACGCGCACAGTATGTTCGCGTCCACCGCTTCGCGCTCCGCCGGCTGCAGGATCTCCCGCCCGGCCAGGGCGTCAAGCCCCTCGATCACCGCCTGCCGCAGGGCATCCCCGTGATGTCCGCGCAGGGACTCAAGCGGCAGGCTGCCCAGGGCTTTGTGCGCCGCTGTGCCGCGTTCCAGGCCAGGCAGCTTGGGCGCTGTGCCCGACAGCGGCCGGATAAGCCGCTCCAGGGGCAGGCGCTTGATGACGGGCGTTTCTTCCTCCATCAGGGTCTCCCGGTGCGTCAGCCCGGTCACGGACATCTTCAGCGGATGGTTTGAGGGGGCCGGCAGGGGGGACAGCATGCGGATGATCTCATCACCCGGCATTTCACTGCCAAGCGGGGGAAAGGGCAGGCCCTTCGCCGCCGCCGTCTGTGCCTTCAGCTGCCCGGACAGGTGATAGTGGATATGGAACCAGCTGCCGCCCGGTGCCTGCCACATGGCGTCCTCGCCCGATTGCAGGGCGGGCCACAGGCTTGCCCCGATCCATTCCAGCATGTTGGCGGCCCGGTCGGCCCCGGCGCTGCCCACGGACATTTCCCACTTCTTGCGCTCGCTGTCGATGTTTCGGGGGGCGGAGATCAAAACAAGGCGCTCCTTGGCGCGCGTCATCGCCACATAGAGCAGGCGCGCCTCCTCGGCGCGGGTCTGCCTGTCCTTTTTCAGCTGGATGGCCTTGCCCCAGAGGGTATCATGGGTCAGCCGCCTGTCGGGATCGACCAGCTTGAGCGCCGGGCCGCTGATGGTATCCAGCGCCAGCAGGTCGCCGTTCTGCCTGCCTACGCGGAAGCGGTGGGACAGATCCGGCAGGAAGACCACGGGGAACTCAAGGCCCTTGGATTTGTGGATGGTCATGATGCGCACCACATCCTCGCCGGCGCCCAGGGTGGCGGCGGCACGGGTATCGTTTTGTCGCCTGGCCTCCTTGACCCGGCTTAAAAAGCCATGCAGGGTCTGGGGAGCGGGGTTGGGGCCGGCCCGCTCGCACAGAAGGCGCAGGTTGGCGCGGCGAAGCTCCCCCTGGGGCTTGGCCCCGGCTCTGGCATAGATGCCCGTCTCGCGCAGCAGCCAGCGCAGGAAGCTGTCAAGCGGCTGGTTCTCGCACTGGACGCGCCAGGCGGCCATGGTTTGGGCGGCCGCTTTGACCTGCGGGTCGCCCTCTTCCAGGGAGAAAAACACCTGATGGAAGGGCAGGCGCTTATCGCCCCCTCCGCGGACGCGCACAAAGTCTTCCGGACTAAACTCAAAGGGCGGGGCGGCCAGCGCCGCCATCAGCCGCTCATCATCCAGCGGGTTATCCAGCACATGCAGCAGGGTCAGGACGTCCGATACCTCAATGAGGTCAAAAAACTGCTGATCGGCGTCC
>CAYZRZ010000040.1:0-14198 GCA_964480995.1 uncultured Christensenella sp. | reverse complement strand
CTTCAACGCGCGCGTTGAAGCGTTCGGCATCCAGGAGGATGTCAATCTTCTGAACCTGGGCGACGGCAAGCGCTATAACCTGCCCAGCCTGTTTGACAAGCCCTTCTATGACGGCGGCCTGATCCTGCGCCAGGACTACCTGGAAAAAAACAACATCTCCGCCCCCAAGACCTATGATGACCTCTATGAGATCCTCAAGGCCTATAAGGCAGAGAATCCCGATTCCTATCCGCTGACCGTGCTGGTCGGCCCGCGCGTGCTCTACCGGTTTACCATGCCCTCCTGGGGCATCAGCCTGCATAAAAACGCCTCTTCCGGCAGTTCTGTGCTCAGCTGGGATTACGAAAACAAAACCTACTTCCCCGGCGCGATCAGCGAACAGTACAAAGCCTACGTGACCTTTATGGCCAAGCTGTACGCCGAAGGCCTGCTTGATCCCGAGATGGCCGAGCCCATTGACGGCGATAAGTGGAACCAAAAGCTTGCCACCGGCTCCGCTGTTGCCACCTATGCCTACTATGACCAGATCGGCGGCGTTGAAGCAGCCAGTGAGATCGAAGGCTTTAAACTGAACATGTACCCGGCCCTTGCCGGCCCCGCCGGCGCGCATCACCAGCCCAAGAGCAAGACCGGTTCCGGCATCATCTTCCCCGCTAAGACGGCCCAGCGCGCGGACTTTGAGCGCATCGTTCGCACGGTCGACGCCATGTTCTTCTCTGAAGAGGCGGCCAAGATCTGGTGCATCGGCGTTGAAGGCGTTACCTATACCATGGACGGCGACAAGATCGTATATGCCGATGACATCAAAAATTCTGCCAACGGCATCTACAAGCACATGCAGCTGGCCTTTGGCTGCGGCTCTGATGTGACCCAGATGGTATGGATCAATGAGCGCGAGATGACCAAATATGACGAGAACTACAGCCTGATCAATCAGGAAGTCGCGGCCATGGAGAACGTCATCCAATCCATTCCCCCGACACCCAAGTTTGACGACTTGACGGCAGAAGACGCCGGCAGCCTGCAGACCCCCTTGGCCGATGCCTTCATCCGCTGGGATGATGCCTTTGTGACCGGCGCCAAGAGCATAGAGAACGATTGGGATGCCTATGTCACTGAGATGAAGAACCTTCAGATCGAACAGTTCTGCCAGATGTACAACGACAACCTGTAAAGACCTGAATTGCTCGTAATATCTTGCAGGTGACCGGGCACCTGCCATGAAATGCAAGCGAACACCCGCATTTTGTGGCAGGTGCCGACATTTTGACTCGAGAGGCTGACAACGTGACAACAAGAAAATCAAATAGAACACAGGCTAAAACAGGCGCTGAACCCTGGGGAAGGCATTTGCGCAAATACTGGGCGCTGTACCTGATGATGGCATTGCCCATTATGTACTTTGTCATTTTCAAATACCTGCCGATGTTCGGCAACGTCTTGGCATTCCGCCGCTATCAGCCCGGCAAAGGGGTGTACGGCACCTCCTGGCGCGGCTTTTATTATTTCGAGCGGTTTATGAAGGATCCCGCCTTTTGGTCAGCCTTCCGCAACACACTGACAATCTCATTATGGAACATCATCATCAACTTTCCTCTGCCGATCATCTTCTCCATTTTTCTCAACGAGATGCGCGCTGCCAGATTCAAGAAAATAGTCCAAACCATTTCCTACATGCCCAGATTTATTTCAACTGTCGTTGTCATCGCCATTTTATCGGAACTGCTGTCGCCGTCCTCCGGTCTGCTGAACCGTTTTTTAATCAGCGCTTTTGGTATCAAACCCATTTACTTTACAAACCTTCCCCAATATTTCAGACCGATCTATGTACTCACTGACAGCTGGCAGTTCACCGGCTGGACAGCCATCATCTATCTGGCCGCCATCACGGGCATCAGCCCGGATTTGTTTGAAGCAGCGGAGATAGACGGCGCGGGCAGGGTGAAGAGAATCATTTATGTCACGATCCCCTCCATCATGTCCACCATCATGGTCATGCTGATCTTGCAGGTGGGCCGCATGCTCAGCCTGGGCTTTGAAAAAGTACTGCTGCTGTATACACCCGCCAACTCCGGTGTGAGTGACATACTGGATACGCTGGTCTACCGTACAGGTCTGCAAAACCAGAACTATTCCTACGCTTCGGCAATCGGCTTGTTCAGCGGCTTAGTCGGGCTTATTCTGGTATCCTCCGCCAACAGCATCAGCAAAAGAGCCACAGGCGAATCTATATATTGAGGGCGTGAATAATAATGCAAAAATTTAGAAATCCAAACACGATCCGGCGCTTTACAGGCTTTGACGCGATAATCTATATCGTGATCATCCTGGCGCTGATGATATGGATCATACCATTCGCCTATATGATCGCCCTTTCGTTTTCAAGCGCCAAAGCAATCATCAACAACCAGGTTTCCTTCTGGCCAGTTGATTTTACTGTGGATGCCTATCAGCAGGTATTCGCCTACCCGAATTTCTACCAGGCCTATGGCAATACTTTTTTCTACACCTCCTTCGGGACCTTGATCGCTTTGATCATGACCATCCTGTTTGCGTACCCCCTATCCAAAACCTTCCTGAGAGGACAAAGAACCGCGATGAAGATCGTCGTGTTTTCGATGTTCTTCAGCGGCGGCCTGATCCCGACTTATCTGCTGATCTCATCCCTCCATCTGGTCGGCACGCGCTGGGCCATGCTGCTGCCATTCGCGATCAACCCCTTCAATCTGATCATACTGATCAATTTTTTCCGCAGCCTGCCCGGCGAAATTGAAGAAGCGGCGCTGATCGATGGTCTTGGCTACTTTGGCATTCTGCGGCAGATCATTCTTCCTCTATCAACCGCTTCGCTGGCAACGATAGGGCTGTATTATGCCGTGTTCTTCTGGAACGACTGGTTTAACGGCTTGATCTACTTGAACAGCCGCCAGTACCCGGTCATGCTGTTCTTGCGCAACATCGTTATCGGCACCTCAATGGTGGGCGACGGGGCAGGTTCCGCGGATCGGTCATCCATCGCAATATCCATCAAATCGGCTGTTATCATCATATCTACTCTGCCGATCATTATACTCTATCCTATTTTGCAGCGCTTCTTTATCGCAGGCCTGACAGTCGGATCCGTTAAGGGTTAAATGTCGGCATGCAAGCGCATGGTCATGCCGATAAACCTGTGATAGAATTGAACCATATGGGACGAGACACTATTCGCGGCAGGTGAAAGGAAACGACCATGAATTTTGAGGCATTATCCACCGAGCAAGTCAATGAGCAAAGCATGAGGCTGGATGAGCTGTCCCCGCTTGAAGCGGCAAAACTGATGAACAGCATCGACGCTCAGGCAGCCAAGGCTGTTGAGGCGGAACTGCCTGGCATCGCCCGGGCAGTTGAAGAGATCGCTCTTCGCCTCAAGGCAGGCGGACGCCTCATATATACGGGTGCAGGCACCAGCGGAAGATTGGGTGTTCTGGACGCGTCCGAATGCCCTCCGACCTTTGGGGTACCCGATACCCTGGTCGTAGGTCTGATTGCGGGGGGAGATCAAGCGCTTCGGCACGCCATTGAAGGAGCAGAGGACCACCCAAAGCTTGGACGCGATGATATGATCAAGGCTCAGCTGTGCGAGAAAGACGTATTGGTCGCCATCAGCGCCAGCGGCTATGCCCCATACTGCATCGGCGCGCTTGATTACGCAAAGCAGGCCGGCGCTTACGCCATCTCGCTGTGCTGCAACCGCGGCGCGCTTATGTCTTCCCATGCTGATCTGGCCATTGAGATGCCCACAGGGCCTGAGATCTTATCAGGATCCACCCGCCTGAAAGCAGGAACAGCCACCAAGATGGCTCTCAATATGATGACCACGCTATCCATGGTTCAATTGGGAAAAGTATACAAGAACCTGATGGTCGATATGAAGCCCAGCAATAATAAACTGAAGGACCGCTCGGTGCGCATCATCAAAAACGCTCTTGAGCTCCCCAGCCGTGAAAAGGCGGAGCAGCTGCTCTCGGCCTCCCAGGGCCAGGTCAAGGCTGCCATTGTGATGGGGCTGACCGGGGCATCTCTTGAACAGACGCGGGATGCCCTGGCAAGCGAAGAAGGTTTTGTCCGCCGCGCGGCGCAGCGGATCAAGGAGGGATTATGATACAGTTTGAAGCGGCAGTCCGTATGGCCGGTCATAAGATGATCGCGGGCTTTGAAGGCACCTCATTGCCCGATGAGATGATCAGGCTGGTGAAAGAACACAAGGTCAGCAATGTGATTCTTTTCCGCCGGAACATTGAATCAAAGCAGCAGCTCAAGGGACTGTGTGATGCTATCCAGACGCTTATACAGGAGGAAACAGGGGAAGCTGCGCTGATCACCATCGATCAGGAAGGCGGCGGTGTCAGCCGCCTGCCGTCCGAATGCCCTGTGTTCCCCTCCCAGATGGCCATCGCGGCCACCGGAAACCCTTATAATGCCTATGAGGCCGCTCTTCTCACCGGACAGCAGCTGCTTGAGCTGGGCGTCAACTTCAACCTGGCACCGGTGATGGACCTGAATCTGAACCCAAATAATCCGGTGATCGGGACGCGCAGCTATTCAGACCGCCCTGAGATCGCGGCGCTATTTGGGGCCGAATCGATCAGAGGCCACAAGGCGGCAGGCGTTTTTGCCGCTGCCAAGCATTTCCCCGGACATGGGGATACATCGGTGGATTCCCATGTCGGTCTGCCCACCGTAGATAAATCGATCGATGAAATGCGGGAAAGTGAACTGAAGAGTTTTCAAGCGGCTATTGCGGCGAACGTGCCTGCTGTCATGGTATCGCACATTCTTTATCCCAGGCTGCAGGAAAAGCCGCTGCCCGCCACGATGTCAAGAGACATCATTACGGATTTACTGAAGGGCGACATGAAGTTCAAGGGTCTTGCCATCAGCGACTGCATGATGATGGATGCCATCCGGGCATATTACGGCACGGTGGAGGGCTGCGTCGCTTCCGCCCGGGCGGGAATGGACCTGATCTTTGTATCACATGACCCCGCACTCGCCGCCCAAGCGGCGCAGGGCATCCGGGATCTGATCCTCTCAGGCGGCATCAGCGAAGAAGAAGCCGCAGCGTCGGAAAATAAAGTACTTTCTGCAAAGCGCGAAGCATTCAAAGCCCAGCAGGCATTTTCAAACCCGCCTAAAGATGATGAACTGCGCGGCAAAGCAGCCAGAATGGCCAAGGAAGCCCTTTGTCTTGTGCACGCCGATGCTTTGCCCGATATCGGCTCCGATCCGCTTTTCATCGGCAGACCCTCATACCGGGCCGGCCAGGCATCCGATCCCGGCGCGCATCAAATCAGTTTCTCCAGGCGGATGGCAGACGCGGCCGGAGGGAGGACATTTGAACTAAGCGCTGAACTGACTGAGGATGATGTCCCTGCCATTCTTTCTGCCGCCGGTCTTGCCAGCGCGGTGATACTCGGCGTACAGGGAATCCGGCTGAGCGCTGCCGAAGAGAAGCTGCTCATTGCTCTGCGCGGCCTTTCAAAGCCTGTGGTATGCGTAACGCTTCGCACACCCTATCCCCTTTCCCGGTTGCCTGAAGGCGTCACAGGATTGGCTGCTTTTGATTACAGCGAGGATAGCCTGACAGCTCTTTGCGAGGCTTTCACTCAGGGCTTAACCCCGGCAGGCCGGATGCCTGTCAGGCTGTAAGGAGACAATGATGGCCTATGTAGCAGGATGGGACGGCGGCGGCAGCAAAACGGCAGCTGTATGCCTGGATTTGGCAGGCGCTCAGCTGATGCGGAAAAGCTTCGGCCCGCTCAACCCCAACGGGACGGAATTATCCGCCATTGAAAAAACGATTCGAACCACGCTCGGCGCAATGGATAAGCTGCCCGGCGGGCTTTCCGCTTGCCGGTACCTCATTGTAGGCGCGGCCGGCGTCAGCAACCCCAAGGTAACGGAATTGATAAGCAGTCTGATCAGAAAATCCGGATATACAGGTCCTCTAAACATCGTTGGAGATCACGAAATCCTTCTGTATGGCGCGGTCGGGCGGGAAGGCGCTGTGCTGATTGCCGGCACAGGTTCTGTATGTATCGGCAGAAACGCTCAAGGCCATACGCAAAGGTCAGGGGGGCTGGGTTACCTGATAGGCGATGAGGGAAGCGGCTACTGGATAGGCCTTAGGATCCTTTGCGCAGTTACAAGATCGCTGGATGGCCGGGGCCCGGTAACACTGATGACCGCCCCCTTGCTGGAAACACTTCAGTGCGACAGCCTTCGCGGCATCATCGGGCAAGTCTATGGCGGCGAGCTTGATAAATCAAAGATTGCGGCGCTCTCGCGCCTCCTGATAGCCGCAATCCGGCAAAAAGATGAGACAGCGCTTGATATAGCGCGCAGCGCGGCAGATGAATTATGCCTGATGGCAGAAACGGTGGTTGCTTCTTTAGGCCTTGAAAACAGGTGTCTTGCCCTGTCCGGCGGCCTGCTGTCGTCCGAATCCAGCCCGCTATACCTGCCGGTCGTGGAGCGAATTCAGCGCCTGTACCCGGCTCTACAGATCATTTCGCCGCGCACTGACGCGGCGCAAGGCGCCGCCCTGATGGCGCTGGACCTTCTTAACAACTGACAATCATCAGCTCAATTCAGGATTCCTGTCGCGCCTCGTCCTTAAGTTGCGGGCCGGGATCCTTTTTCATGATGCTGATCAAACAGTGTGTAGAAAACAAGCACAACAGGTTTGCCGGGCGGGCTGAAAATTTCCGGTATGCCCAGCCCTGCCGTCGCGTACAGCGAGTAAAAGTTCTGGTTCACCATAACCGTGATGTTCAGCACGACCATGACAGCCAGCACGCGCAGTGTGCCCTCGTCCCTGATTACCATGGGAAGCAGACGCCAATAGCCAAAGGCCATGCGAAGTATGCTTTCCCCTTTGGTCTGTGCCCGGCGTATCCTGCCTTGACGCGTTTCCGTTGTATAGCGCAGAGAGATCAGGCACTTGATCAGCATGCCTGGTCCTACAGCCCCAGCATGAACCGGAAAATAATATCGGATGAATCAGGCAGATTCTCATGCCCGAAGTCCGGCCAAAGCTCATAGCGCTTTTTGCAGGTCATTTTATTATAGGCCGCAAACTGCGTGGAAGGCGGACAAACGGTATCCATCAGCCCGCAGCATAGCAGCACCTCCGCCCGAATGCGAGGCGCGAGGTGCTGAAGGTCAATGTAGCCCAGGCGGGTGAATACCTCCTCTTCCTTCAAATGACGCGGATCAAAATGGCGGAAGTACTCACGAAGCTCGGCATAGGCCGCCACATCAAGGTCCATATCCCATACGCGCCGGTAATCGCACATAAACGGATAGACCGGCGCTGCCAGCTTTACACGCGTCTCCAGCGACGCGCAGGCAATGGTCAGAGCGCCTCCCTGACTGCCGCCGGTCACGCCGACACGGTCCTCATCAACATAGGGAAGGCTCATGATGATACGGGCCAGCTGAGCGGTATCCAAAAAAAAGCGCGCGGGTCAAAAGTTTTTTGGGATCAGGCTCATCCAGGCCGCGGATGATCTGCCCGTGCAGGGTATTCCCTTTTACATCGCCTTTATCTTCAGATCTGCCGCCTTGTCCCCTGCAATCGAGCGCCGCCACCACAAAACCGGCTTGCACGTAACGCAGGTACTGCGACCAATCCCCGCTGCTGCCGGAGTAACCATGGAAATTTAGTACAGCCGCCGCTTTTTGAGCCCCCTTGGGAACAAGCAGCTTAGCATAGATCAAGGCTCCGCCAACGCCTGTAAACCACAGGTCAAAACACTCAGTGCCCGGCGCCTGGAATGCCGCCCTTTCAAGTGTATGCTCAGTACCCAGGGCATGCATTTCACGGATGGACTCGTCCCAGTACTCATCAAAGTCTTCAGGCCTGGGATTTACGCCCTGATAGGCAAGCAGCTTCTCAATCGGCATCTCAAATATTGGCATTGCATTGATCTCCTGTCACTTTATTGATAATATTCTATTTATTTGCCTGCGCGATATCGCGCACGATTTCTCCTGCCATAATCAGACCCATAACGGGCGGAACAAAAGAGGTGCTGCCCGGAATAGCGCGGCGGGCAGAGCAGTTGCGCGCTGTGCCTGGCGGGCAAACGCAACGGCTATTACAGCTCAGTTCTTCATCCTCGGCCGGTTTCATAGCTTCTTCCGTGGAGAAAACCACTTGCAAGCCGGGTATCCCGCGCTTGCGCAGCTCGGTGCGCATTACCCGCGCCAGAGGGCATATACTGGTCTGATATATATCAGCCACCTTCAGCCTGGTGGGATCCAGCTTATTGCCGGCCCCCATCGCGCTGATGATTTTAACCCCCAGAGCCTTCGCCCGGCAGACCAATTCCAGCTTCGCCTTGACGGTATCCACCGCGTCAACTACATAGTCATAAACCGACAGGTCGATGGTGTCCGCGGTTTCCGGCAGGTAGAAAATATTCCTCGCTTCCACCTTCAATTTGGGATTGATGTCCTCCAGCCGCTCCTTCATCACCTGGGTCTTGTCGCGGCCTATCGTCGAATGAAGGGCGATGATCTGACGGTTCAGGTTGGTCAGGCAGACACGGTCATCATCAAAGATATCGATGGCTCCTATGCCGCTGCGCGCCAGAGCTTCCGCGGCATACCCGCCGACTCCGCCGATACCAAACACCGCTACCCTTGCGCGCGCAAGCCGATCAATTCCCTCGCTGCCCAAAAGCAGCCGGGAACGCGCAAATTGATTCATCCTTTCTCCCCCGTTACAGAATGCCCAAGGCGATTTCCATCATGCGGGTGAAGCTTTTCTGCCTTTCCTCTGCCGTTGTCTCCCCGCCGCTTGTAAAAGAATCCGAGATCGTCAGCAGGCAGGCGGCGTTCTTGCCGGTTACGGAAGCGTTGTGGAACAGCGCGAAACTCTCCATTTCAACAGCCAGGCATCCCTCACGGTCACGAAGATCCATCCAGTAGTTTTCTCCCTGCCAGGGCTTGCGGTAAAACACATCGCTTGAGTGGATAATGCCCTGATGAAGCGGGATATCAAGCGCTTTCGCGCTCTCGACCAGCCTCTTGTTGAGCGTATCGCTGGGGTATATAAGTTTATCACTGCAGCCGCTCATGGTGTACGCGAAGCTTGATTCGCTCCATGCCGCGCTGGCCAGCAGTACGTCAAACAGCTGCAGCTGAGGCGCGTAGGCTCCCGCGGAACCAACGCGTATGATGTTCTCGACCTCATATTCGGTGAACAGCTCGTATGAGTAGATTCCGATGGAGGGCATCCCCATGCCGCTGCCCATGACGGAAACCTTCCTGCCTTTATAGCTGCCTGTATAGCCCAGCATCCCCCTTGTCTGGTTGAAGGGAACGGCTCCGTCCAAAAAGGTATCGGCGATCATCCTGGCGCGCAAAGGATCGCCGGGCATAAGTACTGTATCGGCGATCTGGCCGCGCTGGGCCTGATTATGCGGTGTCGGCATGGTCTTGCCTCCTCATGTAAATATCGCATTGCCTGCATACAGGCTTCTTTATCATTCTATACGCAGATGCTGACCCTGTAAAGCGCGGAACATTTCACGATCTATGCGGCAGGCTCAAACTGGCTCTGATAAAGCTCAGCGTAGTATCCGCCCTTTTCAAGCAGCTGCTCATGGCGGCCGCTTTCGATAACATCTCCGTCTTTCATCACCAAAATAACATCCGCGTTTTTGATGGTAGAGAGCCTGTGAGCAATCACAAATGATGTGCGCCCCTGCGTCAGCTTATCCATCGCTTCCTGTATGAGCACTTCTGTACGCGTATCAACAGAACTTGTCGCTTCGTCAAGTATCAGCATCGGGGCATTCTGGATCATCGCTCGGGCGATGGTGATCAGCTGCTTCTGTCCCTGAGACAAAGACGCTTTGTCATCCAGCCTGGTCTCATAGCCCTGCGGAAGGGTTCTGATAAAATGGTGCAGACCAACTGCCTTGCATGCGGCGATCACCTGCTCATCGCTGACATTTTCCTTGCAATAGACAACATTTTCCTTGATGGTCCCTTCAAATATCCAGGTATCCTGAAGCACCATGCCAAACTGATCATGAACATTTTCGCGCCTGACCTGATCGATCGGGGTACCGTCAACCAGTATTTCGCCCGCGTTCAGTTCATAAAAGCGCATCAGCAGGTTGACAATGGTGGTCTTGCCGGCACCGGTCGGGCCGACGATCGCAACCTTTTGACCAGCCCTGACATGGGCCGAGAAATCATTGATAACCGTCTTATCCTCTGTATAGCCAAAGTGAACATGCCGGAACTCCACATCGCCGCGGACGAATTCAAGCTTCTTGACTTTTTTGCTCTCGTCGCTCATTTCCGCTTCATCAAACAGCTCAAAGACACGCTCGCCCGCGGCGGCCGCTCTCTGCAGGTTTTGAAAAGCCTGGGCAATCTGTGAAAGAGGCTGGGTAAACAGACGGATATACATCATGAAGGCAACGATCACGCCGAAGCTGATGCTTCCGTTCATCGCCAGCGCAGCACCTACCACGCAGACGGCTACATAGCCGAAATTGCCGATGAATGTCATCACGGGCATCATCAAGCCGGACATAAACTGGCTTTTCCATCCGCTGTCATAGAGCTTCGCGTTGATCCGGTCAAAGACGCGCATGGCCTCTTTGCCTCCGTTATAGGCTTTGACGACATTGTGGCCGGAATATACTTCCTCCACATGCCCGTTCGCCTCTCCCAGGCCTTCCTGCTGCAGGGCGAAGTATTTCTGCGACCTGGACATGATCAGCGCCATGAACACAAAGCCGAAGAGACTGGAAAAAATCGCGGTCAGGGCCAGTATCCAGCTGTTATAAAACATCATGACCAGGGAACCGGCCAGCATGGTGACCGCTGTCACCAGGGTGCCGATACTTTGGTTCATGGTCTGCCCGATCGCGTCTACGTCATTGGTCACGCGGCTCAATACGTCTCCGTAGCTGACTTTATCAAAATACTTCAGCGGCAGGCGATTGATCTTTTCTGATATGCCGGTGCGCAGGTTCTTGCTGACCTTCTGGGTAACGGTCGTCATGATATAGCCTTGCGCAAAGCCGAGCACAGCGGCTCCGGCATAGAAAATAACCAGTGTAAAGGCAATACGCTTGACCGCGTCCAGATCGACTTTCCCCATCGCGGGCAGGCCGTTCACCAGGGAAGGCAGACCCTTCATGATCAGATTGGCCATGTCCTTGAGCCGGTTTGGGCCGATGATCTGCATCACGGTGCCAATGGCGGCAAGCGCCAAAGCCGTTATGACGGCAGGGGCATAGCGCTTGCTGTAACTGATCAGCCTCAGCCAGGTTTTTTTGAATTCCTTTGGCTTTTCCACCATGCCGCCCATAGGGCCTCCGCCCATCGGACCCCTTCTCATTGGGCCGCGGCGCGTCTTGTTTTCACTCATATTGCAAGTTCCTCCTCGCTCAACTGACTCATGGCGATCTCTCTGTAGACCGCGCAGCTTTTCAGCAGATCTTCATGCCTGCCGCTGCCGACTATGCGGCCCTCGTCCAGCACAACGATCCGGTCCGCATCCATGATGGTACCGATGCGCTGGGCAACGATCATGCTGGTTACTCCCTTTGTCTCTCTCCTGAGAGCGCTGCGGAGCACCCTATCCGTCTTGTAGTCAAGCGCGGAGAAAGAATCATCAAATATATAGATTTCGGGCTTTCTGCAGACAGCTCTGGCGATCGACAGACGCTGCTTTTGCCCGCCCGACAGATTGGAACCGCCCTGAGCGATATCCGCCTCATATCCCCCTTCCATGGCTTGCACGAAATCGCTTCCTTGGGCGATGGCAATAGCCCGCTCGACATCCCCCTCATCAAAGCCCTCCCCGCCTCTATCGCCAAACGCGACATTGGAAGAAACGCTTCCCTTGAAAAGCACGGCTCTTTGCGGCACATAGCCTATCTTCTCTCGCAGAGCTTCCTGCGTATATTCACGGATATCAATGCCATCGATCAGTATCTCGCCCTCCGTCGCGTCAAAAAAACGCGGCACCAGGCTGATCAGCGTAGACTTGCCGCTGCCGGTGGAGCCGATGAAGGCGATCGTCTCCCCTTGTTTGACAGAAAAGCTGATGTCCCGCAATACATGTTCTGCCGCGTCCGGGTACTTGAATCCTACGTTTTTAAATACCACTTCGCCGCGAAGGCCAGGCAGACCCTCCGTCCTGGTCCCGTCCTTGATGGTCGGCTGAGTGTCGAGCACCTCGTTGATGCGCCGGGCGGATACGCTGGCGCGCGGATACATCACAAAGATCATGACGAGCATTAAAAACGACATAACGACCTGCACGGCATAGCTGGAGAAGACCACCATATCCGAGAAAATGGTCAGCCGCTCCAACACCCCGGCGGCATTGATCAGATAAGCGCCGATCCAATAGATTGCCAATGAAAGCCCGTTGAGCATCATGGACATCACGGGCATCATGATTGCCATAGCGCGGCCTGTAAACAGATGTGTACCGGTCAGTTCAGCGTTTGCCTGCTCAAACTTGCTTTTCTGATAGCCTTCCGCGTTATAAGCCCGCACGACACGAAGGCCGGTGAGGTTTTCACGCGTTACACGGTTCATATTATCAGTCAGGGTTTGCATCTTCTTGAACTTGGGCATCACAAAAACCATCAAAAGGCCTACGATACCCACCATGACCGCCACCGCGATCCCTGTCGCCAGCGACCACTCAAACCCTTTTCCCGCTATCTTGGTCACAGCCCAGACTGCCATGATAGGCGCCTTCAGGATCATCATCAAGCCCATCGTGATCAGCATTTGAACCTGCGTGATATCGTTCGTCGAACGGGTGATCAGGCTGTCAGTGGAAAAACGGTTGATCTCCTCCATTGAAAAAGACTCCACCTTGTTAAACAGCTGGCCGCGCAGGTGCCTTGAAAAGCCGGCCGCCAGAATCGCGGCAAAATATCCCACGATCACAGCAGATATCAGGCTGCCCAGTGTGCACAGCAGCATCATGCCGCCTGCCTCCCAGATGGCGCCCATCTCACTGCCGGGTGTCTGCGTCAGCCGCGTAATCTGGGACATGTAATCGGGCAGCTTCAGATCCAGCCAGACCTGAGCGGCAATGAAAATGAGGCTGACAAAAACAATCAGCCACTCCACAGGCTTAAATTTTTTAAGCAATTTCCACATCTATGAATGTTCCTCCGTCAAATAATCAGACATCCGTCATTTCATGGCCAAGCTGATTGCCCTCATCGGATTCGGGCGGCTGCATATGCTTGGCGGCAAGTTCTACAAAGAGTTTGGTCAGACGAATGAAATCCCTTGTATCAGCTTCGCCCATCTCCTTAAAAATACCGGCCATGCAGGTCTGCCTGTTGTCCATCTCCCTGCGGGCACGCTGTCTGCCGGATTCCGTCAATGTAACAAGGATATTTCGCCGGTCAGCCGTATTGATCTCGCGCTTAACCAGCCCCTTCTTTTCAAGCGATCCAAGCAAAGCGGATATTCTGGCCATGCTGCTTCGCAAGGCTGTGCTCAGTTCGGAGGGCAATACCGGTTCGTTTCGCATATATAAAAAGTGCAACGCGAACATTTCTCCCTTATTGGCGCGGTTGATATCTTCCATCACCTTGTGATGGCTGCTGTCCATGATCCCTCCAAAAGATAGAAGCGCTTCCTTTACATAGCCGGGACAGCACGGCATATCTTTTTTGTCCATTCCTCCTCCTCACATTAACACCATTAATCGTTAACGGCGTTAATCTTATAACAGCGGCAGTTCGCTTGTCAAGCACTCCTGAGAATGTTTATTTGTTGTCCATAAATATAACGGCCATTCTCGAATGAGCAGAGCCTACGCAAGGATGCAGCAGCATGAAGCTCTGCATGATACTGCACACAAAATGAAGAGAGCGTTGGAAACCGGAGCGCTCTCTTCTTCACTGATGAGTTAAGCCTTCCGCGGCCGCCGCCGGCCTGTTTATTCCTTCGGCGGGTTTTCCGCTGATATCTCCACCGTGATGGCCTTTGCGCCGCGGCACTTTTCCAGAAAATCGGCCGCCATGGGCACAACAGCCATTTCACCGGGCGTCAGGATCATATGCTTGCGGCTGGACAGAACCTTACCATCCGCCTTCACCACCACATACTGGTTGCGGTACACATTGATCGGCCTGAACATCAGG